>JAISZC010000082.1 GCA_031269485.1 Deltaproteobacteria bacterium | reverse complement strand
GACAAGTCCGCCAAAATCGCCAGACGCTCGTCGGCGACCGCCAGCTCCGCGCGGGAGTAACGGTAGCCCGCCGTCAGGCCGCCGGCGTAGACGTCCATGGTCTTTTGCAGGGCCTCCTCGAGCTGGCCCGCGGTCAGCTGGCCCGGCCGGCGGGCCAGAAAGCCCGCGAGCTTTTCGGCCTCGGGCGCGAAGGCCTTTTGGGCGGCCAGGGAGGCTTGCGCGGCTTGGGCGATTTCAACGGTCCGGCCGACCGGCCGGCCGCCTAAAATATCTTCGGCCGCCGCCTCGGCGGCCAGTTCGGCCTCGGCCATGGCCCCGGTGACGTACTTTTGGGGCGCGCCGCCGGCCACGTCGCCGGCCGCCCACAGGCCCGCCAGCGTGGTTCGCCGTCGGGTGTCGACCCAGTAGCCGCCGGCCACGTGCCCGCCTTGAACGTAGGGCTCGCTGCTTTCGAGCTCCGCGGAGATCAGCCCGGCGGCGGGCGGCGCCTGAGGCCGCCGCCCTGGCTCGCCCGTCTGGCGCCGCGCCGGCGGCTGAGCCGGCGCCGGCAGCTCTTCCTCCAGCCATTTGAGGGTCTGGGCCGGGCTCATGTGCAAATAAGCCCTCAAAATTTCCTCCCGGACGCTCGGCTCGACGCGGGCCTCCAGCCGGCAGGGCCCGCGGCCGGCCTGAGTCTCCCGCCGGAAGGCCAACACCCGCCCCGAGGTCGTCCTGGCGCCTTGGTCCTCGTAGCCGCGGCCGAGGGCGTTGACTTGGGCGGCGCCGGCCCCCAAGGCCAGCGAGCCGGTCGGCGCCAAGGTGTCGCGGCAGCGCAGGGCCACGAAGCGCATCTCCAGCGTGGTCATCTCGGCCCCGGCCAGCGCGCCCATGGCCAGACCGCCGCCGGCGTTGAAAGGGCAGTACCAGCTCTGGCCGCGGGCGCCGCCAGGGTTGCTGGGACGGTACAGGCCGGCCGCGCCGCCGGTCGCGCAGACGATCGCCTGAGCTTCGACGAGCAGGAGCCGGTCGTTTTCGAGATCCAAGGCCGCCAGGCCGACGGCCCGGTCGTCGGCGACCAGCAGCTCGACGGCCAAGGTCCTGTTGAGGACGGTGACGCCCTGTTGGGCTTCGACGGCGGCGGCCAGCAGGGGCTTGAGGTCGCCGCCGGCCACCTGGACGTTGCGCCAGCCGCGTTCCAGGCGCCGGCCCTGCTCGTCGACGAGAAATTTCAAACCCAGGGAGGCCAAAAAATCGGCCTGGCGGTTGAGGCGCTCGGCCATCGTCAGCAGCAGATCGCGGCGGGCCAGGCCGTGGGCGTCGGCCCAGGCGTAGTCGACGTAGTCGGCCGGACGCCGGCCCCGGCCGACGTAGGCGTTGAGGGCGTTGACGCCGGCGGCCAGACAGCCGCTGCGATTGATGTGGGCCTTTTCGATCACCAGCGTCGCCACGCCCCGCTCGGCCAGCCGCAGGGCGGCCAGGCAGCCGGCCACGCCGCCGCCTATGACGGCGGCTTGAGTCTTGAGGACCACGACGGGAGGGGTCATGCTCGGAGCGTCTTTTCCTTTGGGGCGACCGCTTGGGCGCGGCTTCGAGCCGCCGAAGGCCGGTCGCGGTTTTTTGAGGCCGGGGCTTCGCCGGCCGCGGCCGTTTTCATTTGGCCGCGTTCGGCTGAGCTCGGCCGGCCGCGGCGTTCGGCTTGTCGACGCCGACAGCTTTGCCTGGCGGCCGCGGCGAGCCGGTCGGGCCTCGGGTGGGCGGTCCGGCCGGGCCTCGGGGCGGCGAGCCGGCCGGGCCTCGAGGCGACAATCCGGGCGGGCCTTGGGGCGACGAGCCGGCCGGGCCACGGGGCGACGAGCCGGCCGGACCTCGGGGCGACGAGCCGGCCGGGCCTCGGGGCGGCGAGCCGGCCGGGCCTCAGGGCGACTAGCCGGCCGGGCCTCGGGGCGGCGAGCCGGCCGGGCCTCGGGGCGACAATCCGGCCAGGCCACGGGGCGACGAGCCGGCCAGGCCTCGGGGCGGCGATCCGGGCTTGGGAGGCCGAGGCTCGTCACGGCGCTCGTCACATTCGTTGGAGCGCATGGTAGCTCATTGGGCCTCGGACGACAACCCCCGCCTCAGATGCCGATGCGGTAGCCGTCGGCCACGTCGTCGAGGCGGTTGTTGCCGATCAGCAGGGCCTGCTCGCGGTCGAACGCGTAAAGCCGGTAGATCAGCACTTTGACCTTTTGGCCCACGGCCAGGGGCCGTTTTTCCAACGAGCGGAAGGCCGTCAGGACGAAGCCGCGGACGTTGACGCCCGTTTCGATGGAGTCGCCTCGAAAGGCCAGGCTGACGACTTCCCCGTCTTCGACGCTGTTTTCGTACTGGATGGGCTCCTGGAGATCGTAGATGCGAATGAACTCCGGCCGGATGGCGCATTCGGCGCCTTCCGGAGCGTTTTCGAAGCCGGCCAGGACCCGGTAGTCGCCGATGACGGTCGAGTCGCCCAAAAAACGGGCCACGAAGGGCGTGGCCGGCGAGCGGTAGAGCTCCAAAGGCGTTCCGGCCTGCTCGACGCGGCCGAGGTTGGCGACGATGATTTGGTCGGCCACCTCGATGGCTTCGGCCTGGTCGTGGGTCACGAAGATGCTGGTGATCTTCAGCTGGCTGATCATGCCGCGCAGCCACGAGCGCAGCTCTCGGCGGACCTTGGCGTCGATGGCCGCGAAGGGCTCGTCAAGCAGCAGAATGCGGGGGTTGGGGGCCAAGGCCCGAGCGAAGGCCACCCGCTGGCGCTGGCCGCCGGAGAGTTGGGCCGGGTAGCGGCTCTCGAGGCCTTCCATGCCGATGAGGGCCGTCAGTTCCTCGACTCGTTGACGTATTTGGTCGCGAGGGACTTTTTGGGTCTTGAGGCCGAAGGCTATGTTGTCAAAGACGGTCATGTAGCGAAAAAGGGCGTAATTTTGAAAAACGAAGCCCAGGCCGCGGCGGCTGGGTTCAATGTCGTTGACTCTGAGCTGGTCGAGGAAGATGTCGCCCGAGTCGGGATTTTCCAGCCCGGCGATCATTCTAAGGATGGTGGTTTTACCGCTGCCGCTGGGTCCCAATAGAGCGCCTAGCACCCCTTTTTCGAGGCCGAAGCTGACGTTGCGGACGGCTTGAAAATGACCAAAGTTTTTTGATACGTTATTTAGTTCAACGTACATCTAGATACCGCTCTTTTTTGGCCACAGTCTCCACGATATTTCTGGCCAAGAGAATCAATAAGGAAGAAAAAACCAAAATGGCCGCTACAGCGAAAGGTTCGGTAATTTTGTGCTCGTTATAGAGAATTTCGATATGGAGCGGCAAGGTGATCGTCTTGCCGCGCAGGTGCCCGGAGACCACCGAGACGGCCCCGAACTCGCCCATGGCTCGGGCGGCGCACAAAATGACGCTGTAAAGAAGCGCCCAGCGGATGTGCGGCAGGGTCACCTCGAAGAAGACCCGGAAAAAGCCGGCCCCCATCAGCGCGGCGGCCTGCTCTTCGTCGGCGCCGCGGGCGGCCAGCACTGGGATGAGCTCCCGGGCGACGAAGGGCAGCGTCACGAAGATGGTGGCCAGCACCAGCCCCGGGGTGGCGAAGACGATTTTGACGTCCCAGGCGGTCAGAAGCGGATGCAGCCAGCCCAGGCGGCCGAAGGTCAGGATGAAGATGAGGCCCGCGATGACGGGCGAGACCGCGAAGGGCAGATCGATGAGGGTTATCAGCAGGCCTTGTCCGCGGAAGTTGAAGCGGGTCAAGGCCCAGGCCGCGGCCAGGCCGAAGAGGGTGTTGGCCGCCACCGCCGAGACGGTGGTCAACAGGGTGAGCTTGAGGGCCCGGACGGTGAAGAGGTCGGTCGCGGCCGCCCAGAAAGGGCCCCAGCCGTGGCCGAAGGCCCGGCTCAAGACCGCGGCCAGCGGCAGGATGATGGCCACGAAGACGAAGAGGAAGCTGGCGGCGATCAGGCCGCGCCTCAAAAGGCGGCCTTCGTCCATATAGGCTGGCCGGTTCGGACGCGGCCGCGAAAAGAGCGGGGCCGCCGGCGTTTTGAGGACCGTCGCGGCCGGGCCGCCGGCGGCCAAAGAGGTCGCCTCCAAGGCGGCCGCCTCGAAGACGGCCTTCGAGCCTGTGGTCGCCGCGGACATGTCAGCGCTCCCCCGCGAAGGCGGCCGCCCTGATTTGGAGGCGGTTGATGAAGAACATCATGATGAACGAAACCGCCAGCAGGGCCACGGCCAAGGCCGTGGCCTCGCCGTAGAGGAACTCCTCGAGGCGGGTGACGATCATCAGCGGGGCCGTCTCGGTTTGATAAGGCTTGTTGCCGGCGATGAAGATGACGCTGCCGTACTCGCCCAGGCCGCGGGCGAAGGCCAGCGAAAAGCCCGTCAGCAGAGCCAGCTTGATCTCCGGGAGGATGACGCGCAGGAAAATTCGACCCGGCTTGGCCCCCAGGAGGCGGCCGGCCTCCTCGTAGTCTTTGGGCAGCTGCTCGAGCACCGGCTGAACCGCCCGCACCACGAAGGGCAGCGTGATGAAGACCAGGGCGACGACGATCCCCAGGCGCGTGTAGGCCACCCTCAGCCCCAAGGTGGCCAGGGGGCCGCCGATCCAGCCTTTGTCCACCGTCAAGGCCGTCAGGGCGATGCCGGCGACGGCCGTGGGCAACGCGAAGGGCAGCTCCACCAGGCTGTCGATGAGGCGGCGGCCGGGGAAGCGATAGCGGACCAGCACCCAGGCCAGCATGGTCCCGAAGACGGAGTTGATCAGCGCCGCGGCCAGCGAGCACTGCAGGCTCACCTTGCAGCTCGCCAGGATCCGGGGATCGGTCACCGTGCGCCAAAAGCCGCCGAAGCCGACGTCGACGGCCTGCAACGTGAGCGAAAACATGGGGATCAGCACGATGAAGCCGACGTAGCTCATCGTGACGCCGAAAGACAGGCCAAAGCCCGGCAGCGCCCGGCGGTTGCGGCTCATGATCCACCCCCGGCCGCCGGGCCGACGCGCGGCCCGGCGGCGTGACGGCCGGAGGCGGCCGCGCGCTCGGCCGTCGCCGCGGCGGCTCCGCCTCCCGCCGGGGGAGTTTTAAGGCGCATTTCTTGGTGTTGGTCTGATCGAACAGCCCGCCGTCGGTGAAATGCTCCTTCTGGGCCTTATCCCAGCCGCCGAAGAGCGGATCGTCGATGGTGATCAGCTCGATTTGGAGGGCGAACTTGTCGCCGAACTCCTTGAGGATGTCGGGATCGCTCGGGCGATAGTGATTCTGGCCGGCCAGACGCTGAGCGTCCTTGGAGTACAGAAAGGTGAGGTATTCCGTGGCCAAAGCTCTCGTGCCGCGCTTGTCGACCACCGAATCGACCACGGTCACCGGCGGCTCGGCCAGAATGCTGGTGGGCGGCGTGACAATGTCGAACTGGTCGGGAACTTCGGCGATCGACAAATGCGCCTCGTTTTCCCAAGCCAGCAGGACGTCGCCTTGACCGTTTTGCACGAACGTGTTGGTCGAGCCGCGGGCCCCGTTGTCGAGCACCAGGACATTGTCGAAAACTTTCTTTATGAACTCCAAAATAGCTTTTTGGTCATGGTTGTAGGTTTTGTCGGCCCAGGCCCAGGCGGCCAGATAATTCCATCTGGCGCCGCCGGAAGTCTTGGGATTGGGCGTGATCACGCCGATCCCCTCTCGAGCCAGATCGCCCCAGTCCTTGATGTTCTTGGGATTGCCCTTGCGGACCAAAAAGACGATGGTGGAAGTGTAGGGCGAGCTGTTTTTCGGCAATCTTTGCTGCCAGCCCTTGCTGACGAGGCCCGCCTCCTCGACGGCGGTGATGTCGTAGGCCAAAGCCAGCGTCAGCACGTCGGCGTCGTTGCCCTCGATGACGGCGCGGGCCTGCTTCGCAGAACCGCCGTGCGATTGGACGATTTGGACGTCCTGCCCGCTCTTTTTCTTCCAATGATCCTTGAACAAGACGTTGTACTGCTCGTAAAATTCGCGAGTGGGATCGTAGGAGACGTTGACGAACTCCACTTCGTCGGCCGAGGCCGGCGCGGCGGCCGGTCCGTCGAGCCCGGCCAAGCCCAGCCAGGCGGCCAGGCCGAAAAAGGCGGCCAAAATTTTCTTCACGGTGAACCTCCATTTGGCGCGACCGAACAACGCGAAAAACAGAGCGAAAAGCCGCGCGACATGTTGGCGCGGCCTGGCGGCGGGCCAGCAGGCTTCAGGCGCTCTTTGACCGGCGCTCCGGCGGCGCCTCGGAAGACGCCGGCCGACGGAGCGAAAAAAAAGACCGAAGAGCCGTTTAGCTCTTCGGTCTTCGCGTTTTCGATCGACCGGTTGACGAAATTGACTTTCAAGACCCTATAAAATCGCTTGGCCTCGGTCTTCAGCTTTTGATCAACCGTTCGCCAAAACGTCGTCCACGGCGAGTTCCCGCGTTCGACGCGCGTACGGCCCCGGCGGAGGCGGAAGGCCGTTCCCGTCCCGGTCCTTGACGGCCGGACTTTTGGAACGGCGGACCGCTGGGGCGTCCGTACGGGAGGATTGTAGATCAACCGCGTCGCCGCGTCAAGAGGCCTTGAAAAAAGAAAAAAGGCGTCAAGATTTTTTTTGCGAGCCACGACCGGCCGGGTCCGGGAACCCAGCTTCCGGGCGACGTCCGCGCGGATCGGCTTTCCGTTTCCGGGGGCGACGCGCCGGCTCTCCGCGGCCGGCGGTCGGCGGCTCGCGCGGGCGCGTGAATTAGGCTCGTCGCGGCCAAAGACGTGCCGCGCTTTGGGCGTTGGCCGTCGGCGCCAAATTTCTCGTTCGGCGGCGACAGAACGTCCCCGGCCCCGTCGCGCTCGCGAAACTGGCAACAAGTCCTGAGTTCAGGCCGCTGAGCTCGTCTGTGGCGGCCATCGCGGTCGAGCAGAGGCCTCCGCCCCTCCGGAGCAACAGCTCGCAGGGCTCAGGTCCGAGGACCGTTCCGCCCCGTCTCCCTTAAAGAACCACAAGTCTGCAATATCGATAAACCAAATCTAATATTTAATGGCAAATTATGTTATGATTTGGATATATAGACTAAATAAACTATTATTTCAGAAATAATTTTAGATTAATGAATAATTTAATGGCCTAGATTAGATTAGATTAGATTAGATTATTATAATGCTATAAAACAGATCATATTTATCGTTTAGACATCAATAACCGAACTAAAGCCTTTTATCAGCTATGCTTGCTCTTGTTAAGCGTGATTTTAAACGCGGAACGGCGGTCGGGTTGGAGCCATCTCGTTGCCGTCTCGCCGCCGTTTGTCCGCCGTCTGTCCGCCGGTCGAGCGACGCCGACTTGAAAAAACGCCGTCTCGGCTATATTCTGATCGGGCGAGAGAGGCGAGCGTTTGGCGACTCCAGGGCGGAGCCGCCTCCATCTGCGGGCCCGATTCGGGGTTCGTTTTTCCAGCCGCAGGGGCCCGGAGGCCCGGTCGGCGTCGAGGAGCAGGCGTTATGAGCAAGGAAGTTTTTGATTTTTTGGCCGCCAACCGACCTTTTTATTTGGCCACGGTCGATGACGGCGTCCCCAAGGTCCGCCCCATGGGCTTTGTGATGTTGCATGAGGACCGGCTCTGGCTGGGCATGGGCTCTCAAAAGAACGTTTTCCGGCAGATCAAGGCCAACCCCAAGATCGAGATCGCGGCGACCAACCCTGAGGGGCAGGCGACCAGCCCTGAGGGGCAATGGATTAGGATCTCGGGCACGCTGACGTTCGACGAGCGGCCCGAGCTGTTCGCCCTGGCGGTGGAGGTCATGCCCATGCTCAAGGACATCTACCCAGGGGACGGCCCCAAGATGGCCATAGGCTGGGTCGCTGGAGAGGCCAGCTTCTTCAACGCCGCGTCCGGCGGCGTCGTCAAAACGGTCAAGCTCGGCTAGCGGCTTTTCGGCTCGCGGCCGTCAAGGCGACGGCCTCTTGGGGCGGGCGCAGGCGTTCCGGGCCCGCGCTCGCCTCGTCGAAGTCGGCGCGCGACGCGGCCGACGGACGGCCCGCCAGCCAGCCAGCCATCCAGCCAGGCTTGCCCGGCCTGAGCCGACCCTTCGGCTCTGGCCGGCTTGGGGCGCTGGCCGGCATGAGAAAAAAAAGGCCGCCGGCCGGAAAGCCGGCGGCCCAGTCGCGCTCCGCTCCGAGTGACGCGCGGGGAAACGGCCGGCCGCCTCCGGGCCTCCGAGCCGCGTTCGCCCTTGCAAAAAAAAGGGGGGCGCCCGGCGAAGTCGGCCGCGAGCCTGAAAGGTCGCCGCCAAGAGGGAATAAAAAACGCCTGGCCCGGCTGCCCGCGGGACGGCGAAGAGCGGCGGCCTGAGATTGAAGGCGCGGAGCGGGCGAGAAAGCGGACGGGAATTGGCGGCGCGGCTGGCGGAAAGATCGTGCGGAGGTTTTAAGGTTCAAGCCACTGGCGACAGGACGCGATCGGGCTGGCCGTTGGCGGCGGCGGGGTCGTCCAAGAGGTCGCCGGCGGTCTGTCCGGCGACGGACAAGGTCTTGAGGCGCAGCGAGGATTTGAGCTCGCGCAGCGCCGCCGGGACGCCGCCGGCTTGCCAAAAGGCGAAGCCTTCGTCGCTGGCCGAGAAGCTCAATTGCTCGGTCAGGGAGCCGGAGTCCTCCAGGCGGTCGAAGAGCCGCGGGTCCAGCTTGACGTCGGCGGCTGCGGCGATGCTCGGCAGATAGGTCGACAGCGACGTCAGGCCGCCGAGGGAGGCGACCAGCCGGGCGCCGTTTTCGAAGCTGGCGGGCGTCATGAATTGTCGGGCCGTCAAATTGGAGTTGATCAGGGAGATTATGGCCCGTCCGGCGGCCGAGCCCAGCAGCAGACGTTCGGCGACGCTGCCGCAGGGGATGGCGGCCCCGCCGGGCATGGACAGGCCAATGGCCTCGGCCGCGAGGCTGAGGTAGTTGGGCCAGACGTAGTCGTCGCCGGAGGCGCAGCAGCTCCGCCTGAAAGGTCCGCCGGTCAGCAGGATCGTCGGCAAATTGAGGCTGGCGGCGGCCTTCAGCAACCCGGCGACGTACTTGTCGCAGGCGCCCATGAGGATCAGGCCGTCATACTGGCTGGCCGAGACCATCAGCTCGATCGAGGAGGCTATCAAGTCGTTGGTCGGCAGCATCTGCCCAAAAACCTGCTGCTCTTCGCAGCGGCCGTGGCAGGCGCCCAAGACGCGAAATTCGATCGGCAGCCCGCCGCCCGAAATGACTCCTTGCTTGACGGCCTCGACAATCAGCTTGGGATCCGGCGCCTGGGGCCCGCCGGCGCCGGGCAGCCAGCTGTTGGCCAACCCGACGGCCTTGGGTTGCGCCGTGCCCCTCCGGCCCCTTGCGGCCGAGGTCTGCGCGTTGGTCGGTTGAGCCTGAACTAGGCTTGACATTTCGGTCTCCTCGACGCCTCGGGCCGGCCGGCCTGAGGCGCTCGTCTCCGTCCGCCGGAAGAGCGGGGGGAGGCGACGGGAAAAAAACGAACCAGCTCGCTTCAACCGCAAGCCAAAACACGTGGCCTGGCCGCAAGCCAAAACACGCGGCCTGGCGGGCCGGGCGCTCGACGCCTGAGGCGGACCTCGCCAGCCTCGGCGGATTGAAAATTTTTATAAATTTAAGGTTGTCAGGCCTTGCACGCCTAAGCTGGCCGCCTTGCCCCCGGGCTCGGCGCAGACGTTCAGGTTAATTTTCGCAACCGGGGGCTCAGTTGTCAAGAATTAATCTTATGACCCCCATGAGGCGGACTTTTTGGCGTCTCAAGGACGGGGCGGCCGAGGGCGACGCCGCGTTCGGGGCGGATGTCGATTCGGCCGTCGGGAGGCGGAAAGTCGCGGTCCCAAGGCGAGCCCAGTTCGGTCTGCGGATCTTCAGCCGGACGCGCCAATGGACCCGGCCGGGGCGCCCGAAAAAATTTTTTCCGCGGGGTTGGAGCCTCTCTTGACAGCTCAGGCTGATTGTAGTATCTTACCTCCGATTCGGAGGCTGGGGCTCCGAATTCCGTTCAGGTCGCCGTCAAGCCGCGTCCCAGTTGCGTCCAAATTTCGTCGTCGAGCGGCGCGGCCTTCAGCGTCTCTCGGTCTTTCCGCGCGGTCGCCGAAGCGTCTCGGCAGCCTTTTGGCCCGGGTCCGTTCAGCCTTCCAGGAGCTTGCTCCGCCGGGCTGGACTTCGCCACAACTTGAACCCTCTTATCGAAGTGGGCCTTAGCCCGCTTTTTTTTAACCTCAACGCTTGCACGGGAACCAGCGGACGCCATGTCGGAAAATGACGCCAGCGTTGAGAGCAGCGAGGGCCGGGCCCCGAAAGGCCGCAAGTCCGGGGCTTTGTCCGGGCGCGAGCTCAAGTCCGGGCGTGAGCTCAAGCCGGGCCGTGAGCTCAAGTCCGAGCTCAAGCCGGGCCGCGAGCTCGAGCCCAAGCCCGGCCGCCGAACCGGGGCGAAACCGCCCTTCAAGCCGGTCAAAGCCGCCCCGGACGGGAGCGCCGCAATTCTGACGCTCGAAGGCCTCTTGGCGGCTCTGGCGCCCTTGGCGGCGCCGCATCTGAAGACTCTGGGGCTGGAGCTGATCGAGAGCGGCGTGACCGGCGCCGGCCGTCCGACGCTGCGCTTCGTCATCGACAAGGCCGTCGAGCCGGCGGCGGAGCCGGCGGCTGACTCGACGACGGCCCTGGCGGGCGGCTCGACGGTGACGGTTGACGATTGCGCGGCCTTTTCGCGGCGGCTCAACCGTTTGATCGACGAATTGTTGCCGGGCGAAGGTCCGGAATTCGTTTTGGAGGTTTCCAGTCCGGGCTTGGATCGGCGGTTGCGCGTCGAGCGGGACTTTGAGCGGGCCTCAGGTCGTCTGGCCAAGCTCAAGCTGACGATCGACGGCCGCAACGTCACGCTGATCGGCCGGCTCAACACCGTCCAACGGCCTTTCGTCTTGCTTGCGGAGCAGGGCTCGACGCCTTTCGAGCTGGAGCAGGTCGTCAGCGCCCGGCTGGTGCCGGAGATTTAGGCTGCGGCCCAACGGCTTGGCGGCTCGGCGGCGGCTTCGCCGCGCTGACCTGAATTCAGAAATTCAAGCGCGTTTGGCGCTTCGCCGTTCGGGCGCCCAACTTGCGCGTCGTGGCCTCAATTATTAAGCGAACCTAATTCCTCCCTGGACCAAAGTTTTGACTAAAGTCTCGGGTTTTACGGCGTGAATTACTATGAATCAGGAACTAAGACGGATTATCGACCAAATAAGTCGCGACAAAGGCATTGACAAAGCCAATTTGATCCTTACTTTGGAGGAGGCTATACGTTCGGCCGCCAAGCGTAAGCATGGCTTGAACGATAATTTTGAGGTCAACTATAACGACGACACCGGCGAAATCGACGTCTATCATTTTAAGGAAGTGGTGGAGACCGTAACTGATCCGCAAGTACAGATCTCATTGGTAGAGGCCCGAAAGCTCGACCCCGACTCGTCCGTTGGCGAGGAGTTGGGCGTCAAGCTGGAAGCTGCCGACTTTGGGCGCATTGCCGCCCAATCGGCCAAGCAGGTCATCATTCAACGCATGAAGGACGCCGAGCGCGACATAATTTTCGACGAGTATAAAGATCGCGTCGGCGAGATCGTCAACGGGATCATCCAGCGCATTGATAAAGGCAACATCATCCTTAATCTTGGCCGGGCCGAAGCCCTGTTGCCCACTTCCGAGCAAATCCCCCGCGAAAGTTATTATCATCGCGGCGAACGCCTGCGGGCTCTGATCATCGACGCCAAGCTCCTCAGCCGTGGCCCTCAAATCGTCGTCTCCCGCACCCACCCGGATTTTTTGCTGGCCCTCTTTGAAGCCGAAGTCCCCGAGATCTCCGAAGGCATCGTCAAGATCGTCTCGGTGGCCCGCGAAGCCGGCAGCCGCGCCAAGATCGCCGTGACCACCTCCGATTCCGACATCGATCCCGTCGGGGCCTGCGTTGGCCTGCGCGGCTCGCGCGTCCAAAGCGTGGTCCAGGAGCTCAAGGGCGAAAAAATAGACATAGTGCCCTATTCCAACGACATTGTGAACTTTGTGGCCAGCGCCTTGGCTCCGGCCGGAGTCATCAGGGTGGTGGTCGACGAGGACGCGCAGGCGTTGGAGGTGGTGGTGCCCGACGAGCAGCTCTCGTTGGCCATTGGCCGCAAGGGCCAAAACGTGCGCCTGGCCTCCCGCCTGGTGGGCTGGCGCATCGACGTCAAGAGCGAGTCGAAGTACCAGCGCGCCCTCAAGGACGGCTATCAATCTCTGCTGCGTCTGCCAGGCGTGGGCGAGGTCACCGCCGATCAGCTCTTTGAGGCCGGCTACTCCTCGGCCCGCGATCTGCTGGAGGTCGAGCCGGCCCAGCTGGCCATGGTCGAGGGCGTGGGCGAGGCCAAGGCCGAGCGGATTTGGGAGGCGGCCAAGGCCTACGTCGAGAACTTGGCCCGGGAGGACGCCGAGGAAGCCGCCCGCGAAGCTCTGGCCAAGGATTTTTTCAAGTCCGCCCGGAACAGGGGCGAGGCCAAGGATGACGAGCCGGCCGCCTCCACGCCCGGCGCCCCGCCAGGCTCTTCGTTCGACGAGCCCGTCGAGCCTTTGGGCGAAGGCTCGGAGGAAACCGCTTGAGTTCAGGCCCCCGCGGCCGTCGCGGCCGTCGTCCGATTGGCCTCGTCGGTCCGGTCAGGACGTGCGTGGGCTGCGGCCGGCGACGCTCGGCCGCCGAGCTGGCCAGGCTGGCTCTGACGCCTGGGCCCCAGGGGCCGCTGATTGTCGCCGATCCTCGCCGGATCAAGCCGGGCCGTGGCGCCTGGGTCTGCGCCGACGAGCCCGACTGTCTGGCGCAGGCCAGCCGCAAGGGCCGTCTGGCCCGGGCGCTGAAGGCGCCGGGGGCCGTTCTGGTCGGACCAGCCGCGGCCGGTCCGCGAAAAACGGAATTTTGCGGATCAGCATTAATTAAAGGATAGGTGTCTTAGGGATGGGCAAGAAACGGATTCACGAGTTGGCCAAGGAATTGTCCATGACCAGCGCCGAGCTGGCTCAGCGCATTGTCGAGCTGGGCATCCTGCCCGGCCAGAAATTGGGCGCTTCCAACAGCATCGACGAGGCGGCGGCAGAAGACGTCAGAGCCCGCATAACCGGCAGGGGCAAGTCCTCGTCCGCCGTCAAGGTGGTCAGGCGACGCAAGAAAGACGCCGAAGTCCCTGAAGCCGTCGAGCTTTCCTCGGCCGCCGAGCCGACCGCCGAGCCCGTCCGTTCTTCCGACGCCGAGCCGGCCGCGGCGTCCCCCTCGCAACCCGAGCCCGAGCCCGTCAAGATCGTCGCCAAGTACGACAAGGCCACCATTGTCGGCGCCGTCGAACGGCCCAAACCACAAGAGCCAAAGAGCAAGCCCAAAGTGCCCGTCCCAGCCCCCAACAACAACAACGTTATCCCCGATTTCATCAAACTTTCTCCCGCCGTGGCCGCGCCCGACCTCACGGCGCTGTCGTCGCCCCCCGAACTCGAGCGGCCGGCCGCCGCGTCGGCTTCCGAGCCCGAGAGCGACCGTCCCGAGCCGAGCCCGGCCGCGCGGCCCGAGCCCGGCCAGCCGGACCGCTCCGAACCGCAGGCCGGCGAACAGGTCGTCGATCGGCTCCAGGCGGCGCCCCAGCAGACGCCGAGCGCGCCTGCGGCGCCAGGGCCCCAGGAGCGGGGTCAGCCGCGGGAGCAGCCCCGAGGCCGCCGCTTCACCCGGGAAGTCGG
>JAISZC010000058.1 GCA_031269485.1 Deltaproteobacteria bacterium | reverse complement strand
GAAAAGTTCGCCGGCGCCGGCCGGCGAAGCCAGGTTCCGTCAGGCCCCAAGGGCCGCCTTCGAAGGAGAGAGCGCCAAATGGCCAAAAAAGTCACGGCTCAGGTCAAGCTGCAGCTGCCCGCCGGCCAGGCCACGCCGGGTCCGCCCGTCGGTCCGGCCCTGGGCCAGCACGGCCTCAACATAGTCGAGTTCACCAAGGCCTACAACGCCCGGACCCAGAGCCAGACCGGCACGATCATTCCGGTGGTCATAACCGTTTATTCCGACCGGACCTTCACCTTCATCACCAAGACCCCGCCGGCCGCGGTGCTGCTCAAGCAGGCCATGAAGCTGCCGAAGGGCTCGGCCGCCGCCGGCCGCCAGAAGATCGGCCAGATCACCCAGGACCAGCTCGAGGAGATCGCCAAGGTCAAGATGGAAGATCTCAACGCCAACGACATCGAGGCGGCCAAGAAGATCATCGCCGGGACCGCCCGCAGCATGGGCTTGGACGTCGTTCAGTGATTGCCGCCAGCGATTACCGCTCGGCGAGGCGCGGCCCGCAAGGCCTTATAAAACGGAGGATGTCGTGACCGCAGGCAAAAAGCACGTCGAGGCCCTGTCCAAGGTCGACAGGCTCAAAAAATACAGCTTCGAGGAGGCGGTCAAGCTGCTGGCCGAGACCGCCAGGGCCAAGTTCGACGAGACCGTCGAGATCGCCGTCCGTTTGGGCGTGGACCCGCGGCATGCCGACCAGATGGTCCGCGGCACGGTGGCCTTGCCGCACGGCACCGGGCGGGTCGTCCGAGTGGCCGTCTTCGCCAAGGGCGAAAAGGAAAAGGAGGCCTTGGAGGCCGGGGCCGACTACGCCGGGGCCGACGACTTGATCGAAAAGGTTCAAGGCGGCTTCACGGATTTTGACAAGTCCGTCGCCACCCCCGACATGATGGGCCAAGTCGGCCGCCTGGGCAAGATTTTGGGCCCGCGGGGCCTGATGCCCAACGCCAAGCTGGGCACGGTGACCTTCGACGTGGCCACCGCCGTCAAGGAGCTCAAGGCCGGCAAGATCGACTTCCGGGTCGAGAAGAACGGCATCGTCCACGCCCCCATGGGCAAGGTCTCCTTCGCCGCGGAAAAGATCTTGGCCAACGTCTCCTCCTTCATGGATCAGGTTCAGCGCCTCAAGCCGGCCACCTCCAAGGGCGCCTACATCAAGGGCGTGGCCCTGAGCACCACCATGGGCCCCGGCGTGCGCGTCGATCCCTTGCTGGTCAAGGACTTGAAGGCCTATTTGGCTTGAGACGGCCCTGGAAATCAACGAGACGGCCGCCCCGGCCGCCTGGCGATCGCGAAAGCGGACCCCCGGCGCGGACGTCTCGAAATCATGGACGAGTTCGGTCCCGGAGCTGTCTCTCGGGACTTTGGCAATTTTCGGACCAGAGACAACCGGTCTCCCCTCGCGGGGAGTCGTAAAGGCCCTCTTGCGGGCCGCCGGTCGAGGTCGCGGCAGCCGCCGCCTTCTTGGGCCGAAAAGACGCCCGGCGTCGACGCCGGGTCGACAGCCTAGGAAAGGAGGAAGACCCCGTGGAACGATTGAAGAAGGAAGCCATGGTCGCCGAGCTGCAAGAGACCCTTGGTCAGGCGCAGGCCGTTTTCGTGACTGATTTCAAGGGCTTGCGCATGGAGACCTTGGGCGGCCTGCGGCGCAAGATCCGCCAAGGCGGCGGCGAGTTCAGAGTGACCAAGAACACCTTGATCAAGCTGGCCGCCAAGGGCCGTCCGGCGGAGAAGCTCGAGCCTCTTCTGGTCGGCAACAACGCCTTGGGCAGCACCGTGTCAGATCCGGCCGCCTTGGCCAAGGCGCTGCAGGAATTCGCCAAAGAGCAGGAAAAGTTCGTCATCAAGGGCGGCTTGCTGGGCGATCGAACTGTCACGCCGGCCCAGATCAAGGCCTTGGCCGCCCTGCCCGGGCGCGAGGCGCTCTTGTCGAGCCTGTTGGGCACCATGCAGGCCGTGCCGACCAGCTTCGTCAGAGTGCTGGCGGCCGTGCCCCAAAAGCTGGTTTACTGCCTGGCGGCCATCCGCGAGCAAAAGAGCCCGGCCTGAGGCCGGCGGCGCGTCCGCCCGGCGCCTTTCAGGCCCGGCTTGTCGACGTTCTTCGGCGCGGCCCTAGATGGCGCCCGCCGCGCGAATCAAACGGCCGCCGCGGCTCGTCAGCCGCCGGCCGACCCGAAAAAAGGAACCCCCCATGACCATAACCAGGGCAGAAGTCGTCGAATACATCAAGAACCTGACCGTCATCGAGCTCAGCGAGTTCATCAAGGAGCTTGAGGAAACCTTCGGCGTGTCCGCCGCGGCGCCGGTGGCCGTCGCCGCCGCCGCCGGCCCGGCCGAGGCCGCCGCGCCCGTCGAGGAGCAGACCGAGTTCTCGGTGGTGCTGACCGCCGTGGCCGCGCAGCAGAAGATCAACGTCATCAAGGAAGTGCGGACCATCACGTCGCTGGGCCTCAAGGAGGCCAAGGAGCTCGTCGAGGGCGCTCCGCAGCCCGTCAAGGAAGGCGTCTCGAAAGAGGACGCCGAGAAGTTCAAAAAGCAGCTGGAGGCCGCCGGCGGCACAGTGGAGATCAAGTAGCTTCTTGCGTTTTTCGCGAACCTGTTTCGCGGATCCGCTTCGCGGATCTGCTTTGCGGATTTGGGCCGCTCGTCCGCGCCCTGCGGCGGACGCGCGGCCGGCCCGAGGACGGCCTGAGCCGTCCAGCAGCCTCGAAAGGCCGAGCTGTTCGGCCCCCTCACCGCGCCGGTCGGCCAGGTGGTCTCGCCTCCGGAGCTTAGCAACCCAAAAGAGCCGCCGTCCATGATTCTTGCCCGTTTGACTTTTGGGCCCGGACCTAAGTGAACGAAAAAAAATTGCCGCCAAACGCGACGCGCTCGCCAGGCCTTCCTCGGTTTTTTTTTAAGCCGCGAGAGGTCTCCGGGCTTTTTTTGGCCGCCGATCCGCCAAAAGCGTCCCAAGTTGGCCGCCATCCGCTTGAGCGCCGCTTCGGCGCGCTCCAATTGGAGCGCTCCGCTTCGGGCGTCCCGAACTCGAGGCCAGGTCCCCGCTCCCGGCGCGGCGCGTCCTGCCGCCCCTCATGCCCCGCGGTCTTAGCCCCGCCGCGACGAGGAGGTCAATGATGTCTTCAGGCGCTGCCCACTTGCGCATCCGCAAAAATTTCGGGAAGACCGAGCACGTCGCCGAGATGCCCAATCTCATCGAGATGCAGCGGCACTCCTACGAGCGTTTTCTGCAGATGGACGTCGTCCCCGAGGCTCGGGCCGACTTCGGCCTGCAGGCGGTCTTCAAAAGCGTCTTTCCCATCGAGGATTTTTCTCGCCTGGCCGTCCTGAAGTTCGTCTCCTACGCCTTCGACGAGGTCAAGTACGACGTCGACGAGTGCATGGCCAAGGGCATGACCTACGAGGCCCCGCTGAAGATCACCGTGGCTTTGGAGATCTACGATCAGGACAAGGAAACCGGCGCCAAGTCCGTGCGCGACATCAAGCAGCAGGAAATCTACTTCGGCACCATTCCCTTGATGACGGTCCAGGGCACCTTCATCGTCAACGGCACCGAGCGGGTCATCGTCTCGCAGCTGCACCGCTCGCCGGGCATCTTCTTCGACCACGACCGCGGCAAGACCCATTCCTCGGGCAAGGTCCTCTACTCGGCCCGCGTCATTCCCATGCGCGGCTCCTGGCTCGATTTGGAGCTCGACGCCAAGGACATCATCTACGCCCGCATCGACCGCCG
The DNA here is from genome assembly GCA_031269485.1 of Deltaproteobacteria bacterium. Taxonomy (GTDB): domain Bacteria; phylum Desulfobacterota; class Desulfarculia; order Adiutricales; family Adiutricaceae; genus JAISZC01. Next base: position 13,253 of record JAISZC010000058.1, on the reverse strand, counting down.
GCGAAAGTTCCCGGCCACGCTCCTGCTGAAGGCCTTGGGCTACAGCTCCCAGGATCTTTTGAACTTTTTCTACGATCGCGACGTCTTGCGGTTCAAGGAGGACGGCTCGGTGGCCCGGCGCCTGGCGCCCAAGCTTTTGGTCGGCTACAAGGCCTACGAGGACGTCTTCGACCACGCCACCGGCAAGCCCGTGGTTCGCAAGGGCAAGAAAATTTCCAAGGCGATGGCCAAGAAGCTCGAGGAGCTGGGCATCAACGAAATCGCCGCCAGCCTCGACGAATTTTACGGCCGCTACGCCGCCGAGGACGTCTACGATCTCGAGACCGGCGAGGTCATCTTGGGTCTCAACGAGGAGTTCACCGAGGAGGCCTACAAGGCGCTCATGGCCGCCGGCATCGGCCAGGTGCCGCTGCTGTTCATCGACAAGCTCAACGTGAGCTCGTCGCTGCGCGACACGCTGCTGCTCGACAAGCTGGAGACCAAGGCCGAGGCGGTGATGGATCTCTACCGCAAGAATCGGCCCAGCACTCCGCCGACCTTGGAGGTGGCCGAGGCCTTTTTCTCCAACTTGTTTTTCAACTCCGAGCATTACGATCTCTCCCCCGTGGGGCGCCTCAAGCTCAATTTGAGGCTTTTCGGGGCCGACGGCCCCGAGGCGGCCGACCGGAGCCTGTCGACTCTGCGGCCCATCGACATTCTGGCCGCGGTCAAGGAGCTGGTCCGCCTCAAGGACGCCGACGGCAAGGTCGACGACATCGACCATCTGGGCAATCGCCGGGTGCGGGCCGTGGGCGAGCTGTTGGAGAACCAGTACCGGGTCGGCCTGGTGCGCATGGAGAGGGCCATCAAGGAGCGCATGAGCCTCCAGGAGGTCGAGACCATGATGCCCCACGACCTGATCAACTCCAAGCCCGTCTCGGCCGTGGTCAAGGAGTTTTTCGGGACCAGCCAGCTGAGCCAGTTCATGGATCAGAACAACCCGCTGTCGGAAATCACCCACAAGCGGCGTCTGTCGGCCTTGGGGCCGGGCGGCTTGACCAGGGACCGGGCCGGGTTCGAGGTGCGCGACGTCCATCCGACCCACTACGGGCGCATCTGCCCCATCGAGACGCCGGAAGGCCCCAACATCGGCCTGATCGTCTCGCTGTCGACCTACGCGCGGGTCAACGAGTACGGCTTCATCGAGACGCCCTACCGCAAGGTGGCCGCGGGCGTCGCCACCGACGAGGTGCGCTACCTCACGGCCTTGGACGAGGCCGATCTGTCCGTGGCCCAGGCCAACGTCGGCCTCGACGAGCGGGGCCGGCTGGTCGACGAGCACGTGCCGTGCCACGTCAACGGCGAGTTCGTCCAAGTGCCGGCCGACGACGTCAAGCTCATGGACGTCTCGCCCAATCAGCTGGTGTCGGTGGCCGCCTCCCTGGTGCCCTTTCTGGAGCACGACGACGCCAACCGCGCGCTGATGGGCTCCAACATGCAGCGCCAGGCGGTGCCGCTGCTGCGCACCGACGCGCCGCTGGTCGGGACCGGCATCGAGAGCGTGGTGGCCCGGGATTCGGGCGTCACCGTCCGGGCCCAGTACGACGGCGTGGTCGAGGACGCCGACGCCTCGCGCATCGTGATGCGGTACACCTCCCAGGAGGCCAGCGAAGCGGGGCAGTGGATCAAGATTTACAAGCTCAACAAGTTCCAGCGCTCCAATCAGAGCACCTGCTTCAACCAAAGGCCCATCGTCAAGCCCGGCGACGTGGTCAAAAAGGGCCAGGTCATCGCCGACGGGCCGGCCACCGAGATGGGCGAGCTGGCGCTGGGCCGCAACGTCATGGTGGCCTTCATGCCCTGGGGCGGCTACAACTTCGAGGACTCCATCCTGGTCTCCGAGCGGCTGGTCAAGGAGGACGTCTTCACCTCGGTCCACATCGAGTTCTACGACATCGTGGCCCGCGACACAAAGCTGGGGCCGGAGGAGATCACCCGCGACATTCCCAACCTCGGCGAGGAGTCGCTGGCCAACCTCGACGAGTCGGGCATCGTGCGCATCGGGGCCGACGTCAAAAGCGGCAACATCCTGGTGGGCCGCATCACCCCCAAGGGCGAGACGCAGCTCTCTCCGGAGGAAAAGCTGCTGCGGGCCATCTTCGGCGAGAAGGCCTCGGACGTCAAGGACACCTCCCTGCGCGTCCCGCCGGGCGTGGAGGGCACCGTCATCGACGCCCGGGTTTTCTACCGCAAGGGCACCGAGCGCGATCAGCGCAGCGTCCAAATCGAGCAGGACGAGATCACGCGCCTGTTGAAGGATCAAAAGGACGAGATCCACATCATCACCAAAAACACCCAGGCCCGCCTGGCCGAGCTGCTGGTCGGCAAGACCTTGGCCTCCAACGTCGTCGACGGCGGCAAGCAGGGCGGCGCGACCCTCAAGCGCCGGGAGATCGTCACCGCCGAGGCGGTGGAGACCTTCCTGCCCTCGGCCTGGAGCTCGGTGCAGCTCGTCGAGGACAAGGCCGGCGCCATCGCCGCCGAGGTCGGCCGCTTGACCGCCCATTACCAGGAGCAGGTCGAGATCATCCGGCTGGTGTTCGAGAAAAGGAAGGCCAAGCTCCAAAAGGGCGACGAGCTGCCGCCGGGCGTCATCAAGATGGTCAAGGTCTTCGTGGCCATGAAGCGCAAGCTGGCCGTGGGCGACAAGATGGCCGGCCGGCACGGCAACAAGGGCGTGGTGTCCCGGATCTTGCCGGAGGAGGACATGCCCTTCTTCGCCGACGGGACTCCGGTCGACTTGGTGCTCAACCCCTTGGGCGTCCCCAGCCGCATGAACGTGGGCCAGATCATGGAGACCCACCTGGGCTGGGCCAGCCAGGCCCTGGGCCGGCAAGTGGCCCAGCTGGTCGACGAGCTCAACGCCGAAAAGCTCAAAGGCAAGCTCAAGTCCGTCCTCGGCGAGCGCGACTTCGGCCGGCTGTGCGGCGATCTCTCCGACGAGGAGATCTTCGATCTGGCCGCCCGCAGCCGCCGGGGCCTTCACGTGGCGACGCCCGTCTTCGACGGGGCCGACGAGCGGGAGATCCGGGAAATCCTCAAGGAGGCGGGCCTGCCGGAAATCGGCCAAACCAAGCTGCGCGACGGCCGCACGGGCGAGGAGTTCGAAAACGAGGTCACCGTCGGCGTGATGTACATGCTCAAGCTCCACCATCTGGTCGACGACAAGATCCACGCCCGCTCCATCGGCCCCTACTCGCTGGTCACCCAGCAGCCCCTGGGCGGCAAGGCCCAGTTCGGCGGCCAGCGGCTCGGCGAGATGGAGGTCTGGGCCATGGAAGCCTACGGCGCGGCCTACAGCCTGCAGGAGTTCCTGACGGTCAAAAGCGACGACGTGGCCGGCCGCACTCGCATGTACGAAAAAATCGTCAAGGGCGACAACATCCTGGAGGCCGGGCTGCCCGAAAGCTTCAACGTGCTGGTCAAGGAGCTGCAATCCTTGGGCCTGGACGTGGATCTCATCGAAGGCGAGGGGCTCGGCGACGGCAAGCCCGCCTTGGCGCCGCCCGAGCTGCTCGAGTCGCCGGAGACGCCTCGGCCGGCCGCCGGCTGACGGGCCCCTTGGGGGGCCGTTTCGGCTTTTTTGGTTTTTTCGGCTTTTCATCGGCGTCCGCGCCGCCTCGCCCGTCCTGGCCGAGGCGGCGGCGGGCCCCGCTCGAGTCCCCCACCGGGGGCGGGAGGCGCCAGCAATGGAAGACGTCAAAAGCTTCTTCATGAGGCCCAAGGATCCCATCAGCTTCAACCGGGTGCGCATCGCCCTGGCCAGCCCGGCCAAAATCAGGGAATGGAGCCACGGCGAGGTCAAAAAACCGGAAACCATCAACTACCGGACCTTCAAGCCGGAGCGCGACGGCCTGTTTTGCGCCAAGATCTTCGGGCCCACCAAGGACTACGAGTGCAACTGCGGCAAATACAAGCGCATGAAGCACCGCGGCGTGGTGTGCGAGAAGTGCGGCGTGGAGGTCATCCAGGCCAAGGTTCGGCGCGAGCGCATGGGCCACATCGAGCTGGCTTCGCCGGTGGCCCACATCTGGTTTTTGAAGAGCCTGCCGTCGAAGATGGGCAATCTGTTGGACATCACCCTCAAGGACATGGAAAAAGTCCTGTATTTCGAGTCCTATTTGGTGATCGACCCCAAGAGCACGACTTTGAAGGTTGGCGAAGTCCTCTCGGAGGACGCCTTGCGACAGCACAAGGGCCAGTTCGGCGAGGAGGCCTTCGAGTACGGCATCGGGGCCGAGGCCGTCCAAAAGCTCATCCGCTCCATCGACGTCTCGACGTTGTCTCAGGAGCTGCGCCGGGAGCTGACCGCCACCTCGTCGGAAGCCAAGCGCAAGAAGCTGGTCAAAAGGCTCCGCATCGTAGAGTCCTTCCGCGACAGCGGCAACGATCCCAGCTGGATGATCATGGAGGTCATCCCGGTGCTGCCGCCCGATTTGCGGCCCCTGGTGCCCCTGGAGGGCGGGCGCTTCGCCACCTCCGATCTCAATGACCTCTACCGCCGAGTCATCAACCGCAACAACCGCCTCAAGCGGCTGATGGAGCTGGGCGCGCCGGAAATCATCATCAAGAACGAAAAGCGCATGCTCCAGGAGGCCGTCGACGTCTTGTTCGACAACGGACGCCGGGGCAAGACCATCACCGGGCCCAACAAAAGGCCGCTGAAGTCCCTGTCGGACATGCTCAAGGGCAAGCAGGGCCGTTTCCGCCAAAACCTTTTGGGCAAGCGCGTGGACTACTCGGGCCGCTCGGTGATCGTCATCGGGCCCGACTTGCGCCTCCACCAGTGCGGCCTGCCCAAAAAGATGGCCTTGGAGCTCTTCAAGCCCTTCATTTATCACCAGCTTGAGAAGAAGGGCCTGATCACCACCATCAAGGCGGCCAAGAAGCTGGTCGAAAAGGAGACCAACGAGGTCTGGGACACCCTCTCGGAGGTGGTGCAGGAGTACACCATCCTCCTCAACCGGGCCCCGACGCTCCACCGTCTGGGCATCCAGTCCTTCGAGCCCATCCTCATCGAGGGCAAGGCCATCCAGCTCCATCCGCTGGTCTGCGCGGCCTTCAACGCCGACTTCGACGGCGATCAGATGGCCGTGCACGTGCCGCTGTCCATCGAAAGCCAAATCGAGGCCCGGGTGCTGATGATGAGCACCAACAACATCCTGTCGCCGGCCAACGGCGAGCCGGTCATCGTGCCCAGCCAGGACATCGTCCTGGGCCTGTACTACATGACCAAGGAGCGGCCAGGCGCCCGGGGCGAGGGCCGGGTCTTCTCCGGACCCGAGGAGGTCCGGATGGCCTACGACGCCGGGTCGCTGGAGCTGCACGCCAAGATCCACGTCCGGATCCGCGGCCGCCGCGAGACGACCACCACCGGCCGGGTGCTGCTCCACGACATCATGCCCGAGAAGGTCAGCTTCCCGGCCGTCAACAAGGTCATGAACAAAATGGAGCTGCGCTCGCTGATCGCCGACTGCTACCGCGTCTGCGGCACCAAGGACACGGTGCTGCTGGCCGATCGCCTAAAGGACTTCGGCTACCAGTTCGCCACCAAGGCCGGCATTTCGCTGTGCATCTCCAACATGATCATCCCCGGCAGCAAGAACCAGATCATCGGCACCGCCCAGGGCGAGATCGACATGGTCGAGGACCAGTACAAGGACGGCCTGATCACCGAGGGCGAGAAGTACAACAAGGTGGTCGACATTTGGACCCGGGCCTCCGACGAGGTGGCCGCCGAGATGATGCGCGAGATCCAAATCACCAAGCTCCACGGTCAGCCCGCCGAGATGCAGGGCGCGCCGGGCTTCAACCCCATCTACATGATGGCCGACTCCGGGGCCCGCGGGTCCAAGGACCAGATGAGGCAGCTGGCCGGCATGCGCGGGCTGATGGCCAAGCCCACGGGCGAAATCATCGAGCAGCCCATCACCGCCAACTTCCGGGAGGGCCTGACGGTTCTGCAGTACTTCGTCTCGACTCACGGCGCCCGCAAGGGCTTGGCCGACACGGCCCTGAAAACCGCCAACTCCGGCTACCTGACCCGGCGCCTGGTCGACGTGGCTCAGGACAGCATCATCTTGGAGAAGGACTGCGGGACCCTCGACGGCATCGAGGTCGAGGCCTTGCGGGAGGCCGGCGAGATCATCCAGCCCCTCACCGAGAGGATCTTGGGGCGGACGGCCCTGTTTGACATCATCTCGCCGGTGGACGGCCAGGTGCTCGTCGCGGCCGGCGCGGAGATCGGCGAGAGCGAGGCCGCGGCCATCGAAAAGTCGGGCCTTGACCGGGTGCTGATAAGGTCGGTGCTGACCTGCCGAGCGCCGCGGGGCGTCTGCGCCAAGTGCTACGGACGGGATCTGGCCCACGGCAAGCTGGTGGAGATCGGCGAGTCCATCGGCATCATCGCCGCCCAGTCCATCGGCGAGCCCGGCACGCAGCTGACCATGCGGACCTTCCACATCGGCGGCACGGCCTCCCGGCGCGCCGAGCGGCACGTCATCTCCACCGAGGTGCGGGGCACGCTGGACTTCTCGCCCGACGTTCGGCTGGTGAAGACTTCCGCCAACGAGCTGGTGGTCATGAGCCGCAAGGGCGAGCTGACGATCCGCGACGACAAAAACGTCAACCGCGAAAAGCACGAGCTCGTCTACGGCGCTCACCTCAAGCTCGAGCCCAAGGGGGAGCGCCAGGCCATCGGCGAGCGGCCGGCCCAGGAGCTGGATGGCGAGGCCCTGAGGGCTTACGGCGAGGAGCTCAAGAGCCTGGTGGCCGACCTCAAGGACGAGCCTGACCAGCCCAACAACGACAAGAGCGTCGCCCTGCGTTCGCTGGTGGCCCGCGTCAAGAGCTGGGCCGAGGGCCAGGGCCTGCTGGACTCCCGCGGTCACTTCCACTTCGACGGGTCCGTCCGCGACGGCCAGCTCGCCGAGCTGGCCAAGATCTGGCCGGCGGCGCTGGACGCCGACCGCCAGTCGGCCCAGCAGCACGACGAGTACGACCTCAAGCTCCCCGCCGACGTCGAGCGCCTCAAGCAGGATTTCCAGCTGTCGATCTCCAGCTCCAGCGAGTTCGTGGACTGGGACCCCTTCACCAGGCCGATCCTCACCGAGGTGTCGGGCTACGTGCAGTTCGAGGACCTCGAGGAGGGCAAGACCATGACCGAGAAGATCGACGCGGTCACCGGCAAGTCCTCCAAGGTGGTCATCGAGTCCAAGCTGGCCGAGCTGCGGCCCTGCATCAAGATAGTGGACTCCTCCGGCCGGATCAGGCAAAACTCCAAAGGCTCCCAGGCCGCCTACCAGCTGCCGGTCAACGCCTACCTCATGGTCGAGGAGCGCGCGTTCGTCAACGCCGGCGACGCCTTGGCCAAGATACCGCGCGAAACCACCAAGACCAAGGACATCACCGGCGGCCTGCCCCGCGTCGCCGAGCTCTTCGAGGTGCGCCGGCCCAAGGAAGTGGCCGTCATCAGCGAGATCGACGGCGTGGTCTCCTTCGGCCGCCAGAACAAAGGCAAGCGCAAGATCCGCGTCACCCCCGAGGTCGGCGAGGCCAAGGAATATCTCATCCCCAAGGGCAAGCACGTCACCGTCCACGAAGGCGACTTCATCAAGGCCGGCGAAGCCCTCATGGACGGGGCCGCCAATCCGCACGACATCCTGTCGATCCGGGGCGTGAAGGATTTGGCCAAATACCTCGTCGACGAAGTCCAGCAGGTCTACCGCCTCCAAAGCGTGAAGATCAACGACAAGCACATCGAGGTCATCGTTCGCCAAATGCTGCGCAAGGTCAGGGTCAAGACGGCCGGCGACACCGAGTTCCTGGTGGGCGAGTCCATTGACCGGCTCAAGTTCGAGGAGATCAACCAGGCGGTGGCGGCCGCGGGCAAGACCCCGGCCACGGCCGAGCCCCTTTTGCAGGGCATCACCAAGGCCTCGTTGTCCACGGAAAGCTTCATCTCGGCGGCCAGCTTCCAGGAGACCACCAAGGTGCTCACCGAGGCGGCCGTCGCCGGCAAGGTCGACAACCTCGTCGGCCTCAAGGAGAACGTCATCATGGGCCGGCTCATCCCCTCCGGCACCGGCTTGCTGCGGTATTTGAGCCAGTTCCGCAAGGAGCAGCAGGCCCACCTGGAGTGAGCGCCCGCTTTCGCCGAGCCTGACCGCTGGGGCCCTTTGGCGCGCGAGCGCCAAAGGGCCCCTTTTTTTTGGCTTCTCGAACGACGCCTCCCCGGCCCGTGGCCGTGGGCCTGCGGGCGGACCTCCGGGCCCGCGACAAGCCAAAAGCGGGCCGCAGGCCGGCGGAAGCCAAAAACGGGCCGCCAGCCGGCCGCCTTGCCAGCCGGGGCCGGCCGCGCCCCGGCGACCTCGGAAATACGTCTCGCCAGGCGGACTGATTTATGGTAAGCTGACGGACTGACTGCGGCGCGGCGGCGCGATTACGGACCGAAAGCGAGCCGGGTCGGCGTAATTGGCCTCTAAAAATCTTATTTAAAATAATTGAAGGTCTGGTCTTTGTATTAATTTAGATTGTATATAATTTCTTCTTTTTCCTATCAAATGCTATTTTAAATATTGTAATATATTTTTTATGGCGCTTTTAGAGGTTTAAGGGCCTGGCCGGCAGGCTGGGCCAAGGTCGGCCGCCGGACGGTTTTTGGCCGACGGCGCTCAACGGGGCAACATGCGGACATTTCGTGTCATTCGGCGGCTGACGGCCGCGACTTTGGCCGCGGCCGCTCTTTTGGCCTGGGGCCCGACGGCCGCGGCTCAAGTCGTGGTCCAGGTCATGAGCGTCAATAATCCCGCTTCGGCCCAGGCCGAGGCGGAGCGGCTGCTGAGCTTCGGCGTCCCGTCCTTTCAACGGACCGAGAACGTGCCGGACGCCGGCTTGCGCCACAGGGTCTATTTGGGGCCTTTCGACACGCGTCAGGAGGCCGCGGCCGCGGCCGAAGCCTTGAAGGCCAACGGCCAAGTGACGGACTACATCATCCGCGAAGACGCGGGGAATTTCTCGGCGCCGCCGCCTCCGGAAGCTTTGCCGCCCCAGACTGGCTGGTCGAATCAAGCGCCGGCCCAAGCCGCGGCGCCCGTTCAAGCTCAGCCGCCGGCTCAGGGAGATTGGCCGGCCCAAGCCCCAGGCGAGTGGCCGGCCTATCCGGCCCAGCCGCCGGCTCAAGCCGGCGCTCAGGCTCAGGGCGGCTGGCCGCCGCCGGCTCAAGCCGGCGCCCCGGCACAGGGCGACTGGCCGCCGCCGGCGACCGCTCAGGCGCCGGCCCAGAGCGAATGGCCGGCTTATCCGGCTCAGCCTGCGGCCCAGCCTCCGGCTCAGCCTTCGGCTCAAGCCGGCGGTCAGCCTTTGCCCGCCGCCATCCCGGTGGTGACCGCCGAGCCGGCGGCGTCGGCCGCCGCGCCGAGCGCCTGGCCGGCCCCGGTCGCCGCCGCCGCGCCGGCGACCTTGACCGGCGACATGAAGCTTCAGGGCTTCACGATTCTGGTCGATCTGTCCTCCAGCATGCGGCGCCTGTCGCCTTGCCTGGGCGGCCTGGTCAAGCAGGAGGCGGTCAACTCTTTGCTGCGCAAAATTAACCAGCGCATCCCCAACCGTCCGTACACGGCCGCCTTGCGGGTCTTCGGCTACAAGCAGGCCTGGAGCCGCCGGGATTACACCACTTTGTACTTCGGGCCGGCCACCTACGATCGACAGGGTCTGGAGACGGCCGTGGGGCGCTTGTACGCGGCCGACTCCATCTCGCCCTTCGGCTGGGCCTTGGCCGACAGCGAAAAAGAGCTGGCGTCCATGAAGCCGCCCATGGCCGCGCTGATGTTCGCCGATTTTGAGGAGACCACCGACTCCGGGGCGCCGGCCGACAAGGCCAAAAACCTGCGCCGCAGGCACGGCGGGGACCTGAAAGTTTACGCCTATTACGTCACCCGGCAGGGCGACGCCAAGACCCTGGCTCGCGACATCGCCAAGGCCGGCGGCGGCCAGGCCTGGGACGTCTGCGATCTGCTGGGCTCCGAGGCGGCCTTCGAGGGCATGATGAACGAGGTCTTCGGTCCGGCCGAGGAGCCGCGCTGCGCCGACGGCGACTCCGACGGCGTCTGCGACGACCGCGACGTCTGCCCGCGCACGCCGACGGGGGCCCCGGTCGACGAGCGAGGCTGCTGGATCGCCGCCTACTCTCAATTCTTCGATTTCGACAAGGCCGAGGTCAAGTCGGCCTTTCATCCCCGGCTCAAGTACGCGGCGGAGATCATGATCAAAAATCCCCAGATCGGCGTGGTGACCGTCGCCGGACACACCGACGCCAAGGGAACCGACGCCTACAACCTCGAGCTGGGCCGCAAGCGGGCCGAGGCCGTCAAGGAGCTGCTGGTCAAGTTCGGGGCGCCGGCCGACAAGCTCAAGGTGGAGTCCTTCGGGAAGACCAAGCCGGTGGCGCCCAACGACACCGCGGAAAATCGGGCCAAGAACCGGCGGGTGGAGTTCCACGTCGGCGACGTGCCGGATTGACGGGCCCCAGCGGACGAACGCGGGCGGACGGGCCCGGGCGACGAGCCGGGCCCGGCGGAGGGTCGGGCCCGGCGGCCGGCCCGGAGAGGCGGCCAAATTGATCGGACCGGTCAACAGAGGCAACATAGCCGCCATTTGGGCCACGGCCAGCTACCGCACCGCCCTCCACAGCGAGCGGACCAACGTCACGCAGTATTTGACCCGCAGCGAGGCCCAGGCCATGGCCCACAACTCGGTGGGCCCGATGCAGCGGACGACCTATCTGTCGCCGCAGATCGCCCCGATTTCGATTGGACGGCACATCAACGGCCGCCTGCCTGATCTCACCAAGCAGAGCTACAGCGCTTTGGCCGACGCCCAGAGCAACTACCACGCTTCGGACTACCTGCCGCGGAATTACAACGCTTTGGGTCAGGTGGCCCAAATAGCCGACCAGGCGTCCGCCGGAGTGGTCATCAACCGCGTCATCTAGCGTCCGGAACCGAGCCTCTCGCCCAGACGACCCTTGAGGACCGCGCCCCAGGAGCCACCGTGCCTTTCAGCATCGCCGCGTTCGCCAGAGCCAACCGCGTCGTCCTCATCTGGACCGCCTTCGCCGCCCTCATTTACATCATGAGGGACATGTTCGGCCTGATATTCATCACTTTCGTGATGTGCTTCATAACCCACGGCGTCGCCTCCAAGCTGCACCGCACCACTCGGCAGCGGCGCAAGTTTTTGGTGATTGTCATCTACTTGATCTTCGTGTCGGCCATCGCCAGCTTCTTCATTTTCGGCTTGCCGAAAATTTTGGCCGAAGCGAAAAACTTCACCGAGCAGTTGCCGCGGTCGCTGCGCATCTTGGACGATTATCTCAACAGCCTCGCCGAAACCAATCCGTCTTTGGCCGCGCCCATCGAGCGCTTCAAGGAGCTGCTGACGGTCGAGGCGCTCATCGACCGCGGCTGGGCCATGGCCCGGGTGGCTTTGGAGAAAAGCTGGCACTACATGAGCTGGTTCTTCATCGCCATCTGCTTCAGCTTTCTGATCATGATGGATCTGCCCAATTTGATCCGCCGCTTCCGGGCTTTGAGGTATTCTCGCCTGGCGTCCATCTACGACGAGACGGCCTCCAGCGTCATTCGCTTCTCCCAGGTGGTCGGCGAGAACTTTCGGGCGCAAATCCTCATTTCCCTCATCAACACCACCCTGACCGTGCTGGGCCTGGTGTTCATCGGCACCGGCACCGTGGGCCTGCTGGGCGTGGTGGTCTTCTGCTGCGGGCTGATTCCCGTCCTGGGCGTGCTGATCTCTTCGGCGCCCATCATGCTGGTGGCCCTCAACGTGGGCGGCCTGAACATGGTCGGGGCCGTTTTGGTGCTCATCGTCATCGTCCACCTCTTGGAGGCCTACGTTCTCAACCCCCGCATCGTTTCGGCCGTCATGCGCATCAACCCGGTCATCACCTTGATGATCCTCTACATTTCTCACAGCGTCATGGGCATGTGGGGCATGCTTTTGGGCGTTCCGATTTCGGTTTATTTTTATCGCCAGATAGCGCCCAACGGGGCCGTCAACGGGGCCGCCGCCGGGGCCGCCACTGGGGCCGGCGGCGGCTCGCCCGACGGGAAGTCCGGCGTCGGGGCCGACGGGCCGTCCGGCGACCGTCTCTGCGGCGCCGTCGCCAGTTTCGGAACCGCCGACTGCGCGGCGGAAGAAGCGGCTGACATCGCTGCCGGCGTCGACTGCGCCGACGTGCCGGCCGATCTGCCCGGGCCGGTTTTCACGGCGGCGGACGGCGCGGAGGCCAGGTGACGAGCGATTTGCGGCGACTCGCAGGCCGTCAAGCCCGCGAAGACCACAAAGGCCCCAAAGGCTTCGGAGGCCTGGCCTTCGGCTGGCGGCTCTTCGGCCTGACGGCCCTGGTCGCGGCCTGGCTGGCGTTTTCGCCCGCGACGCCGCTGCGGGCCGAGGTCGTGGTCATGCTGGGCGACAGCCTCACCGCCGGCGGCCGGTGGGCCGACCTCAAGCCGGGGGCCGAGATCCTCAACCACGGCGTCTCCGGCGACGGCGCGGCGGAGGCGGCGGCCAGAGTCGGCGCCGTGGCGGCGGCTCGGCCGGACCAAATTTTTTTTCAGCTCGGCGTCAACGATCTGGCCCGCGGGCTGAGCCCGCGCCGCGCGGTCGAGGCCCAGAGGGAGGTTTGGCGGGCCTTGCGGGCCCAGGCGCCTCAGGCCGTCTTGATCGTTTGCTCGCTTTTGCCGGTGCGGGAAAGCGGCTTGACGTCGGCCGGCGGCTTCAACCGCCTCATTCGGGACATGAATGATCTGCTGGCTCAGGCCGCCGCCGAGGAGGGGCTGACTTTCGTCGACCTGCACGGGGCTCTGACCGGGCCCGACCAGCAACTGCCGGCCGCCATGACCTTTGACGGCCTCCATTTGAACCCGCCGGCCTACGACGTTTGGCGGGCGACCTTGGGGACTTTCCTGAAATGAGCCGGCTCCCGTTTGGTTTCGCCGCCTTCAGCTCGGGTCAAAAGCTCGATCCGGCGGGCTCGGCGGACCTGACGGGCGCCGGGCCGAGGACGCGCTTGCTTGAGGGGTTGGAACAGTTCTCTTGACATCTATCCATACCTATGCAATAATATCCATTATGGGTACTATTGTTGCCATAGGCGAAGCTGCAAAAGCATTGGGTGTTTCCATTACTACGCTTCG
>JAISZC010000052.1 GCA_031269485.1 Deltaproteobacteria bacterium | reverse complement strand
CGAAGCGTAGTAATGGAAATACCCAATGCTTTTGCAGCTTCGCCTATGGCAACAATAGTATCCATAATGGATATTATTGCATAGGTATGGATAGATGTCAAGAGAACTGTTCCAACCCGTCCTCAGCGAGGGCGGCGTTCGTCGGAGTGTCGCCCTGGGCAAAAAGAGCTTGTCGGCGACTCGGCGCGCTCCTCATCATGTCCCCGAATGGCGATGGGCGACCCGGAGATTGCCTTGGACGTCGACGTAATCCTCCTCAGGCGACCAGGCCACGCCGTTGGCGCGGCTGAGGCCCTCGTTGACAAGCAGGAGCTGAGCCTCGGGCGTCAATCAGCAAAGTTTGCCGGCCTAGCGCCCGGTGGTCCAGTCCTCCTCGAAATTGCCGCTGGAAATAAAGGCCGCCACAGTCGCAAACGTTTCTTGTCACTCACATCTTTCACAAAGACAATATGACTATTAGATTGTTTTATCACTTTATTTTGAATTCATATGATGCTATAATTGATTAGACATAAAAATTTATATTTTAAAACTTATATTACGGGAAAATTGCTCACTGAAGACCTCCAGCCCGATCCGCCAATAGTCGACCGCAAGTCACCCCAGCCTTAAACAGGTCTTAGCGCCAGTTTGGCACAATTGGCAAACACTGTCAAGGGCTGGCCCCCGGCGTCAACAAAAAGCCCCACGGGTCAGGCTTGGCCCGTCGAAAGCGGAGTCCGGACCTCCTGGATTCGGTCCGCCGGGACTCGCCGCAGAGGGTTGGGCGTCCATTTTTTCCTCCCGGCCCGCCAGTTCGTCGCGCTTGGCGAGGCCTCGCCTCAAGCGGAACGCCGCCGGCCGCCGCCCCAAAAGGCGGCGGGCCGAAACCTCGCCGGTTACGGCCCGCCGCCGCTCAACCAAGACGCCGCCTCAGGGCCGCGTCCGCGGTCGTCCCCGGAGCGCGTCCTCAGTGGTGGGCGTCACCGCCGCCGGCCTTGGACCAATGGTTCTTGCCTTCGGAGTTGTAGTGGGTGTGAAGCAGGTGGTGCGACTTCTCGCCCAGGGGCTTTCCGAGGAATTTTTCATAGACGGCCTTGACCTCGGGGTTCTCGTGTGACTTGCGGATCGGCAACGCCTTGTCGGCGATGTACAGGCCGTCCTTGCGCTGGAGCTTGATGGAGCTGTTGCCGTAGGGCTGGCCGCCGCCGCCGACGCAGCCGCCGGGGCAGCACATGATCTCCACGAAGGTGGCGTCGCATTCGCCCTTGCGGATGGAGTCCATGACCAGGCGGGCGTTGGCCAAGCCATTGGAGACCAGCAGCTTGACCTTGGTACCCTTGAGGTCGACCTCGAAGCGCTTGATGCCCTCGTGGCCGCGGACGGCCTCGAAGTCGAGGTTGCCCAGCGTCTCGCCCACGACGACCTCGTAGACGGTGCGCAAGGCCGCCTCCATGACGCCGCCGGAGGTGCCGAAAATGACCGCCGCGCCGGTGGAGTCGCCCATGACCTGGTCGAAGGCCGTCTCGGGCAGATCGGCGAAGTCCAGGCCGGCGAGCTTGATCATGCGGGCCAGCTCGCGGGTGGTCAGTACCACGTCGACATCCTGGTAGCCGCTGGAGTTCATCTCGGGGCGCTGGGCCTCGAACTTCTTGGCCACGCAGGGCATGATGGAGACGCAAGTCACCTTGGCGGCGTCGACCCCGGAGACCTGCGGATAGTACGTCTTGGCCAGAGCCCCGAACATCTGCTGGGGCGACTTGCAGCTCGACAGATGACCCAGAAGGTCGGGATAGAAGACCTCGGCGAAGTTGATCCAGCCCGGCGAGCAGCTGGTGATCATGGGGAGCTTGCCCCCGGTTTGGAGGCGGTGGAGCAGCTCGTGCCCCTCCTCCATGATGGTCACGTCGGCCGAGAAGTCGGTGTCGAAGACCTTGTCGAAGCCCAGGCGCTTGAGGGCGGTGACCATCTTGCCGGTGGTGACGGCGCCCGGGGGCAGCCCGAACTCGTCGCCCAGCGCCACGCGCACGGCCGGCGCGGTCTGGACCACCACGTGGCGGCCGGGGTCGTCGATGGCCGCCCAGACCTTGTCGGTCTGATCGTTTTCGTACAGCGCCCCCACCGGGCAGACGGCCGCGCACTGGCCGCAGTAGACGCAGGGGCCCTCGATGAGCTCCTGGTCGTAAGGCGTGGTGACCTCGTAATGGAGGCTGCGGTGGGCGGTGTTGATGGCCCGGACGGTCTGGACCTCCTGGCAGGCCTCCACGCAGCGACCGCACTTGACGCACTTGGCCATGTCGCGCACCAGGGTGTTGGTGTCGACGTTGGGCAGCGAGCCGAACTCGGCCTTGGGGAACGTCAGCTTCTCGAGGCCGAACTGGAGGGCCAGCTTCTGGAGCTCGCACTTCTGGTTCCTGATGCACGTCAGGCAATCCTGGGGGTGATCGGCCAAGATCAGCTCGACGATGGTCTTCCTGATGGCGTGGATCTTGGGGCTGTTGGTGACGACCTTGACCCCCTCCCAGACGTCGTTGGCGCAGGCGGCCTTGAGCTTGCCGCCGCCGTCGCACTCGACCACGCAGATGCGGCAGACGGCCCGCTTCTTGAGATCGGGGTGATCGCACAGCACCGGAATGTGGATGCCCAGCTTGCGGGCGGCCTCCAATATGGTGGTGCCCTCGGGCACCGTGACGGGCAGGCCGTCGATGGTCAGGTTGACGCTCTTGCTGGGATCGGGCTTGTGGTGGCTCATGTGGGATACCTCTCGCTCTCAGGCCGCGGCCGCGGCGGCGCCGCGGTTGACGTTGGCCTCGAATTCGGGCTTGAAATGCTTCCAGGCGGTGTTCAGAGCCACGGCGGCGCTCTGGCCCAGCCCGCAGAAGGAGGCGGCGGTCATGGTCGTGACCAGGCGGCGCAGATTGGCCAGGTCATTTTCGTTGGCCGCGCCGGGGACCGAGAGCTTTTCGAGGATCTTCAGCAGCTGCTTGTTGCCTTCCCGGCAGGGGACGCACTTGCCGCAGGACTCGTGGATGAAGAACTCGGTGACGCCTTTGAGGTATTCGAGGATCGGCACCGTCTCGTCGAGGACCACGATGGCCCCGGAGCCCACGGTCAGGCCGGCCTTGCGCAGGTCCGTGTAGCTGTAGACGGTGTCCAGCTGGGCCGGGCTCCCGATGGGACCGCTCTGGCCGCCGAGGTGGAAGAACTTGAGCTGCTTGCCGCCGGCTATGCCGCCGCCCATCTCGGGATCGTAGATGGCGTCCCGCAAGGTGACCTTGCCCAGCGGAATCTCGAAGACGCCGTGGTTCTTGGCGTGGGCCGACAGGCAGATGAGCTTGGTGCCGCCGCTGTCGGGGTGGCCGATGCTCAAAAACTCGTCGCCGCCCTTGAGCACGATGGCCGGGACGCTGGCGAGCGACTCGACGTTGTTGACCAGCGTCGGCTGCAGGAACAGGCCGACCTCGGCCAAGTGGGGGGGCTTGATGCGGGGCCGGCCGACCTTGCCCTCGGTGGAGTTGAGCAGCGCCGAGTTCTCGCCGCAGACGTAGGCTCCCGCGCCGGAGATGACGTGGATGTCGAAGCTGAAGCCCGTGCCCAGCACGTTGGCGCCCAGATAGCCGGCGGCCTTGGCGTTTTCGATGGCTTTCAGCAGCCGCTTCTGGATGGTGCGGTACTCGCCGCGCACATATATGTAGCCGGCCTTGGCCCCGAAGACCACGCCGGCGATGGTGATGCCCTCGATGAGCCGCAACGGGAGCTTGCCCAAAATGAGCTTGTCCTTGAAAGTGCCCGGCTCGCCCTCGTCGGCGTTGCAGACGATGTACTTGGGGGTTTCCGGGATGTGCAGCAGGTGCTCCCACTTGCTGCCGGAGGGATAGGCCGCGCCGCCGCGGCCCAGGAGCTTGGCCTTCTTGACTTCGGCGATGACCGCCTCGGGAGTCATGCCCACGGCCTTCTTGAGGGCCTCGTAGCCGCCGACGCCCACGTACTCGGAAACGGAGACGGGATCAATCTTGCCCGCCCCCTCGGAAATAAGAGTCTTCAGCTTTGACATGTGAGCGCCTCCCTGCGGTTGGGCTGGCCGTCGCGGTAGCTCTGGACCAGAGTCTTGACTTTGTCCAGCGTCAGTTCGCCGAAGACGTCGTCGCCGATCTTGGCCACCGGTCCGACGTCGCAGGCGCCTACGCAGCTGGTGCGGAAAAGGGTGAAGCGTCCGTCGTCGGTGGTCGCGCCGACCTTGACGCCCAAGACCTCCTCGAACCAGCCCACGACCTGCTCAGCCTGAATGAAGTGGCAAGGGGTGCTCTGGCAAATCTCGATGACGTGTTCTCCACGGGGGATGGTGCTGAACATGGCGTAAAAGGTCAAGATGTCGTAGATTTTGGACAGCGGCACGCCCAAAACTTTCGACGCCAGGATCGACCATTTTTGCTCGACGAAGTTCTTGCCCGAAGCGGCCTGAATGTCGAGAAGCACGGCAATGAGCTGCTGAGGATCATTGCCGTAGCTCTCCATAATCTTCAACACTTGGCCTTCTGTCAGTTCCTGCATGTTTTCCTCACTTTGGAGTGATCTGAAGCCTTCGATGTCCGCGCGCGTCGCGCGGACCGCGAACGGCGCGGCGTCGAACCAAATCGGAGGACGGACCCGTCGCCGCGAAATCTGGTCCCGGACAGGCGCGGCCGCCGTCTGCCGACCAGCGCGCTCGAGCCTTGGGGGCTGGCGGTCCGCCCTGTCGGCCGGCCCGTCGAGAGCGCCCAGCCGCCGCCCAAGACGGAGCGGCCTGGCCGCGTCTCTCCCCCGGGAGGCCGGACGCCCTGAGCCGAAAAACCGCGGCGGCGAGCGCGATCAACTTGGCCGGACGGCGCGGGACGAATCCGAAGGACCTCAACCTGCCGAAAAGCGGAGCCGCCTGACAAGCAAATCCGGGACGGCAAGAGCCTTGCAGGATTCTCGTATGAGGGAGAGTTGAGGGTAGTTTAGCAGACGGTTCGGCGCGTGTCAACATTATATTTTGACGGGCCGCAGGCGGTCAAATAAGGCCGAAATTTAGCCCAAACCGCGGCGGGCCGCCATTTGGCCCCCTGGGGGAGACGGACGCCGGCCGGGACGAAGACGATGGAGCTGAAAAAAAACCTCAAGAGGCGTTCAGCGCCCGCAAGCCTCCTCAACAGATGTCAAGGGCGCCTAAAGACTGAAAACAGGGCCTGGCGACAGGATCGACGGATGAAATGAACGCGCTGGGCAGGCCGACAAACGAGCACGGGCGGGCGGGGAACCGACGGGCGGACGAACGGAAGGGAGCCGACGGGCGGGCGAACGGAAGGGAGCCGACGGACAGGCGGACGAGCGAGCTGACCGAAGAGCTAAAGAACGCGCGAATTGACTGAAGACCTCTTCCGTCGGCCAGGCCGTCGGCGGGCACGAAAAAACTGAGGCTGAGCGGTTCTCAGAGCGGCTTGATGGTCGGCGGAGGAGTGGAAATTTTTTTCCTCAGCACGCCGCTGACCTTGAAGGTCACCACTTGGCGAGCCTTGAGCATCATGGGGAAGCCCGTCTGGGGATTGCGGCCCATGCGGGATTTTTTTTTACGAAGCATGAACTTGCCGAAGCCGCTGATCAGCACGGGCCGATTGGCGGCCAAATTGTTCTTGATTATTTCGATGATAGTTTCGACATGTCGTCGGGCATCGAGGCCGGGCACGGAAGCCTCGCTGGAGATGCGAGAAACGATGCGTTCCTTGGTGACGGTCATGATCAGGACGTCCTTCAGTCAACTGGGGGCATCGCCGCTCCCGACGGAAGCGGCGGAAAAAATCGGGCGCCGGCCGACTCCCGGACGACGGCCCATGGCCCGCAAGCGTGAAAAAGCCCAGCCGCAACCGGCTGAGCCCCAAGGTCTCGGCCATCTTAGCGCCGGGCCGCGTGGCCACTCTGCGGCGCGATGACAGTATTTTAACCCCTAAGCTGTCTTGAGTCAAGCGTTGCGCCGGGACGGCGCCAATTTTT
>JAISZC010000033.1 GCA_031269485.1 Deltaproteobacteria bacterium | reverse complement strand
GGCTCGGCTGGCCGAAGGCTGGCCCGCGGAGCGCCGCCTGTCCGGCGTTTTGCGGTCCGGGCTTTTCCGGACTCGGAACGTCGAGGTTCCGACGGCGCCGGCGCCCGTCGTCCGGCCCTGGTTTTTTCCGCTTCGCGGCGTGGTCAGACTCGGGCACGGCCGGCCTCCATGGCTTGCGTCAAAACCGCCAAAGTCCTGGCGGCCGCCCCGGGGCCGCCCAGACGGGCGGCCGTCTCGGCCAGGTCTTTTAGGGTCTGGGCCCGCCGGTCGCCGCCCGCCAGCAGCGGCGCCAAGGCCGCGGCCAGATTGCCGGCCGTGGCCTGGCTTTGGAGCAGCTCCGGGACGATCGCCCGCCCGGCGACGAGGTTGGCCGCCGTGACGAAGGGCGTGCGGACCAGCAGCCGCGCCGCCAGCCAGCTCAAGGCGCTGGTCCGATAGGCCGCGACCATGGGCGCGCCCAGCAGCGTCGCCTCGACCGTGGAGGTGCCCGAGGCCAAAAGCGCCGCCTCGGCCGAGGCCAGGATCTCCGCGGAGCGGCCGTCGTAAATCTTCAGGCGTCGCCGCACCCTCTCGGGGGCGGCCTCGATCAAGGGCCTGAGATCGTCCGGCGAGAGCGACTGGGCGCGGGGCACGGCCGGCGTGAGGTCAGGGAAGCGGTCCAGCAGCAAGTCGATCGCCCCGAACATGGGCCCGGCCAGGCGTTTGGCCATGGCTCGCCGGCTGCCGGGCAGCACGGCCACCACGCGGGACTCGGGCGGGAGCTCGAGGTCTTGGAGGATTTCAGCCTTGGGCTTGGGCGGCAGCCGCAGCTCGTCGAGCAACGGATGGCCCACCAGGTCGGCCGGCAGGCCCGCGCGACGGAAAAAATCGGCCTCGAAGGGAAAAATGACCGCCCGACGATCGACGAAGTCCCGCAGAAGCTTCAGCCGGCCGCGGCGCCAGGCCCAGACTTGGGGGCAGATGTACCAGACCACCGGGACGCCGGCCCGCTTGGCCGCCTTGGCCAAGGCGAAGTTGAAGTCGGGACTGTCGATCAGCACCAGGGCGGCGGGCTTTTCGGCGGCCGCCAAGGCGGCCAGGCGCGACCGCAACTTGAGCACCCGCCGCAGCGAGCCCAGGAGCTCGGTGAAGCCCATCAGGGCCGTTTCGCGCAGATGGGCGAGCAGCTCCACTCCGGCGGCGGCCATCAAATCGCCGCCGAGGCCGAAAAAGGCCAGATCCGGCCGCCTGGCGGCCGCCTCGCGGACCAGGGCCGCGGCGTGCATGTCGCCGGAAGGCTCGCCGGCGCTGATCATCACGCGGGCTCGGCCGCGGGGGGGCGCGGAAAAGACGGCCGGGGCCTCAGGCATCGGCGCCGTCCCGCGGCGGCTCGTCGAGCCAGGCCACCACCGCGAGGCCCGCCTGGTCGGCGGCCGAGAGGCATTTTTCGGCCTCCAGCATGATCAGGCGTCCGGCGTCCAGGGCCAGAGCGCCGGCGCCGCATTCGACGAGGGTTTCGAAGGTTTCGGGGCCCACCACCGGGAGATCCAGCCGCAGGTCCTGCTGAGGCTTGACCACCTTGGCGACGGCCACGGGCTTGCGGCACAGCGCGGCGCCCCGGCGGATGGTGGCGTCAGTGCCGTCGGCGCCTTCCAGGGCCACGGCGATGCGGTCGGAGACGACCGCGGTCTGGCCGCAGTCCAGGCGGCCCAGCTCCTTGGCCAGCCGGAAGGCCAGCTTGAGATCGGCCAGCAGCTCGGGGGCGGGGGCCTGGCGGGTCAGCTGGCCCGGCTGGATGAGAATTTCCGGCGCCAGCTCGACCACCGAGACCAGCTCCAGCCCGAAGGTTTCCAGCCAGCCGGCCGCGGCCCGCAGCACCGCGTCGGTTTGGAGGGTCGGGAGGCTTTCCATGAGCCGGATGGCCGCGGCGTCGGGCTCGTAGGCCTCCACGACGGTCGTCCGGCTGATGGCGCCGGCCATGCAGACCCGCCGGACGCCGTGCCGGAGAAAAAAAGGCGGCAGAGGCTCGATTTGGCCCAAGGGCACCTCCAGCCAGTGGTCGGCCAGCCGGCGGAGCTCGGGGTCGGCCTCGCCGCGCAGGCCGGCCACGACCAGCGGCCGGCCTTGGGCCTTGACCTTGCGGGCGGCCGACACCGGGAGCTGCCGCCCGCCCGCGATGAGGCCCACCGGCTCGGTCGTCATCGGTAGACTCCGCGCTCGGAGGAGCGGTAGAACTCGGTCAAGGTCCTTATCTCCTGGCAGTCCGGCCAGCGGGCGTCGACCTCGTCGAGGACCTGGGCCAGGGGGCGGCGGTTGTGGAGGAGCCGAAAGGCCCCGACGAGGGCGTCGACGACTTCCGGCGGAAAATTCCGGCGCTTGAGGCCCACCACGTTGGGCGAGGAGACGGCCGCCTTGTCGCGGACGCCGGCCAGCAGCATGTAGGGCGGCACGTCCTTGGAGGGGCCGGACATCCCGCCGACGAAGGAGTGGCGGCCCACGCGCACGAATTGGTGGATGGCCGTCAGCCCGCTGACGATGACGTCCTCCTCGATGGTCACATGCCCGGCCAGCACCGCGAAGCTCGACAAAATCGCCCGGCGGCCGACGCGGCAGTTGTGGGCCACGTGAACCGAGCTCATGATGAAGGCGTCGTCGTCAATCTCGGTGCAGCCGCGGCCTTCGACGGTCGCCCGGTGGATGGTGACCGACTCGCGGATCGTGACGTTCTCGCCCAAGATCAGCCGCGTGGGCTCGCCCTTGTACTTGAGGTCCTGAGGGTCGGCGCCCAAGGAGGCGAAGGGGAAAATGCGCGAGCCGCGCCCGATGACGGTGTCCTTGTCGATGAAGGCGTGCCCCATGATTTCGACGTCGGGGCCGACCACGGTCCGCGGTCCGATGAGGGCGTAGGGGCCTACGCTGGCGCCGGGGTCAATTTCGGCGGAGGGATCGATTACGGCGGTGGGATGAATGCCCATGGCGCGGCCCAACTTTTCGCGAGCCCCTGCGGCGGGGGTTAGGTGGTGAAGCGAGGCGGCGGACTCCGGGTTTCAGTAGGCGGCGGTCATCTCCGCTTCGGCGGCGCGGCGGCCGTCGACCGTGGCCCGGCCGGCCACTTTCCATATGCGGCTGCCCAGACGCAGAAACCAGGCCTCCAAGTCCAGCCGATCGCCGGGGACGACTTGTCGGCGAAACTTGACGCCGTCGCAGGCGGCGAAAAAGCCCACGCGGCCGGCCAGATCGCCGACCTTGAGGTCGGCGGGCGCCGCCGCGCGGTGATCGCGGGCCGACAAGGTCAAAAGCAGCGACGAGGCCTGGGCCATGGCTTCGACGATCAGCACGCCCGGCATGACCGGCAAGCCCGGAAAATGCCCCTGAAAAAACGGCTCGTTGATGGTCACGTTCTTGAAGGCCCTGATGCGCCGCCAGGGCTCGAGGGTCTCGACCCGGTCGACCAGCAAAAAGGGCGGCCGGTGCGGCAGCACGGCCATGATGTCCCGCACGTCGTACAGGGGCCGGCCGTCGGGGGCGTCGGCTTGGCCGGCGTCGGCTTGACGGGGCTCGGTCATAAACGGTCTCCTTGGTCCTGGCTGGCCGGCTCCCTGGCTTCGGCCTGGGCCTCGGCGGCCTTGAGCTCCTCAAACGTCCGGCTTTTCCTGAAAAGCTTCAGAAAACGCCGCCATTTGGGCAGATCCTTGCGCGTCATGACTTGAGAGCGGTATTCGTCGGCCTGGGGCTGGGCCGGGGTGCCGGTCCAAACCCGGCGGCCCGGGGGAATGACCCCCAGCACGCCGGCTTGGCCGGCGACGACGGCGTCGGCGCCGATCGTCACGCCGTGGGACAGGCCGACCTGTCCCAGCAAGAAGGCGCGGTCGCCCACCTCGACGTGGCCGGCCAGGCCCGCCTGGCCGGCCAGCAAGCAGTCGCGGCCGAGGCGGCAGTTGTGGCCGATTTGGACCAGGTTGTCGATCTTCGCGCCCCGCCCCACGAAGGTGTCGGCCAGCAGGCCGCGGTCGATCGCCGCCAGGGCCCCGATCTCCACGTCGTCTTCGATGGTCACCCCGCCGGCGTGGGGGTTTTTGAAATGGATCAGCCGGCCGCCGGGGGCGGGGATCTGGCTGTAGCCGAAGCCGTCCTCGCCGATGACCGCCCCGGAGCGTATCTGGCAGCGGGCGCCGACCTTCACGCCCCAGCGTAGCGTCACGCGGGGATGTAGAATGGTGTCGTCGCCCACGGTCACGTCGTCGTCGATGAAGCAGCCCGGTCCGACCTGGACGCCGCGTCCCAGGCGGACGCGAGCGCCCACGTGGACATAAGGCCCGAAGACGCAGCCCGGCCCGAGGGTCGTGGAAGCCTCGTCCTTGAAAAAAGGTCGGGCCGTGGCCCAGGCGGCCCCTCGTCCGCCGTCGGGCTCGGCGAGGCCCAAAATGATCGTGAAAAGCAGCTTGGGGTCCGGGGCCCGGACCAGAGCCGGAACTGGCGCCGCAGCCTGTCCGGAGGCCAGGTCGGAAACTTGACCGGAGGCTTGGCCCGGGGTTTGGCCCGGGGCTTGACCGGCGGCTTGGCTCGGGGCTTGGCCGCGGCGCGGTCCGGGGGCGGTCGTGGCGGCTGACGCCGACCAGACCAGCCCCGGCGGGCAGATGACGGCGGCGGCCCCGGCGGCCTGTCTGAGAAACTCGGCGTTTTGGGCGAAGGTCAACAGGCCCGGGCCGGCCTCGGCCGCCGAGGCCAAGCCGGCGACCAGGACGCCGTCGTCGCCTTCGACGGGAAAGCTCGGCGGTTGGTCGGGGCCGCCCAAGAGGGCCAGCTGCTCGGCCAGACGGCGGCTGGCTTGCTCGACGAGACGGCCCAAGGGCTGGGGCTGGGGGAAGGGGATCATGGGCGCTCTCCGCCGCCGCTCGGACCGGCCGGCTGCCGCGAGCCTGACGAGCCGGGCCAAGCCGCCTGGGGGCCGCCGGGCCGGCCGAGCTCGACCGGCCGGCCGACGGCAGGCGCTTTGGAGGACCGGGAAATGAAGGCGAAGCTGACGGTCAAATTATTTTTGGTCTAAGGCCTTGGTGACGTCCGACGTGATGTCGACGTTGTCGGCCAAGAGAATTTGGGCCGCGACGACGTGGAGGACCAAGCTGAAGCCGCGTTTTTTGCCGATGTCGACGGCGGAGTTGCGAGCCTTGGTGTACAGCGGCTCAAGGTTGTCGCGCATCGTCTTTTGAAATTCATCGTCGCTTTTTTTGGCCTGCTCCATCAAAGAGACGCGTTCTTGCTCAAGTTCGCGCACTCTTTTGGCTCTGGCGTCTTCATTCATGGCTTCAGCTTGATTTCTAAAGTCGGCGACCTTTTTTTCCAAATCGTCGCGCTTCTTCTGCAGCGTCTTTTCCAGCGACTCGCGCTTCTCTTCGACTTTTTTCTTGGCCGCCTGGCCTGGCTTGGAAGCTTCGACGGCCTTGTCGATGTCGACGACGCCCACGCGCGCGTCCTGGGCCAGAGCCGCGGCGGCGAACAGGAGGCAAGCCGCCAGAGCCGCCGTCAAGGCTGGCATGAAGGTTGACGTGAAATGACGCATGGAGTCCTCCAAAGAAAAAATTGTTGCGGCGCCGGCGAAGGCCAGCGGCTGAAGGCCTCGCCGCCAGGAAATCCGAGGCGGGACGCGCGAGGCGAAAAAAAAAGCCGGCGTTTCGCGCCGCTCGGCTCCAGCCACGCCCGGGGCCGCCTTGCGCGGCCGCATGCGCAGACGCGCGGGCGGCTCTTGGCGGCGCCTGGCGCCGTGGCCTGTCGCGACGTCAGACGGCCTTGGGAAGCGGCGTCGTCTCGGAGCGTCGGCCCCAAGGCGGCCGCTTCGAGGGCGGCGAGGCGCCGCAGGCCTGGATCGGCAACGGCCCGCCGTCACATATGAAATCGATCGGCTTTCGGCGGGCGATCGGCTTTCGGCGGGCGATCGGCCTTCGGCGAGCGATCGGGCGCGACCGGCTTGGCCGACGACTTAACCTTGCAATCATATCATGTTTTTTCCCCAGGCGTGAAAAACTTTGCGGAAAAAAATGCTCGTCCGGCGGCGGCGCGCAGCCGAGCCGCCGCGCCCAGCCCGCCTGGCGTCTGATTTGGTCAAGGCGCGCGGCGGACGAAAGCCCCGCCGGAGGTTTGGACGACCGGCCCGCGACGGACGGCGGCCTGCCGACGGCCCGCCTGAGCCCAAACAGCCGTCGCGGCTTTCGACGTCGTCTTGCGCCGCCGAAGGCCGAGCCTCGTCGGCCGCCCCAAGCCTCCAGGCGAGCCAGCCCCGGCGTCCGAACGCGGGCGCTCGAAAAAAATATTGACGCCGCTCGCGGCCGGCTCCGAGCCGGCTCCGAGTCGGCTCTCGGTCGGCGCCGTTGAGGTCGTTCGCGCCTTTTCTTTGCCAGACAGAGCGTCGCCGTCGACGCACGTCAGGCCGCTCGGCCGCTTGACGTCGGGCCGACAAACGCCGTCGAAAAAAGTCTTTTGAGCCCCCATCCCAAGAAACGCGCCCCGCCCGGCGGGCCTCCTCCCCGCCGCGCCAAAGAAGCGGAAGCCAGGCGACGGGCTTAAGGCCGCCCGCGTCAGCCGTTCGCTCGGTTTGGAGGCCAGGGGGAGCCTCCGATCTCAGCCTGGCCTTGGGCATGAATTTTGCTGACAACAAACAGCCGAAATGCTAAAATCGCTCACCGAATTTATTCTGCTGGCCGGTCGCGGCGCTGGCGCTTTCGACTGGACGATTGCGGGAGGTGAACATGAAAACCTGCTGCGACAAAGGCGTGTCGGCTGCGTCGACGAGTCTGAGCGCTTCCTTTTTATTGGCCGTTTTCTTGGTTTTTTCAATGGTTGCGTTCATGGCCCCGACGGCGGCCGGCGAAGCCCAAGGGGCCGCCTCGGGGCCGGCCGATCCTTACTCGTTGGATCCCCAGCCCGACGACGCCCCGGGACTTGCGCGCCTTAAGGCGGCCTTCAGGCTTCTGGCCGCCTTCCGGGAGGCCGAGCTCATCTGTCGGCAGTGCGGCCTCGGCGAGATCATGAACGGCTACGCCAGAATCAACGGGCAAGCTCTGGGCCAAGCCGTGGCCGCCATTCGTCAAGGCAAAGGCCTGACCGACGAATGGAAGCGCTCAGTCGCGCTGCGAGCTGACGCCGGAGTGGCCCAAGCCTTCGCCGAAGGCGACTGCGGGCGGTTGGGCCAACGGATACGCGAAGGGGAATGGGATCTGCACAAAGGCGAACACGAGGACGATTATCTCGTCATGAAAGGCCGCTGACGCCCGGCGGCCGAATTCCGAGGCTCACCAAAATTTGCTCTGGCCCTGGGCCACGGCATGTGGTATGCTGTTTTCGGAAATCACGTTCCTGCGCGACGATGCAGAGCCTGGACGCCCTTTTCCGAGCCGCCCGCTTCGTCTCCCAGGCGCAATCGGACGAGTCGGCTGGACGCGCTTCCGAAATTCTCATTCTGACCTTATTCGCGCCGCTTGGCGTCCTGACTGACTGACCGGGCGACGAGCTATTCTCAGCAGGTGGGGAGGCTTATGGGCTACGACAAGAACATCAAAGTGCTGGTCGTCGACGACTTTTCAACCATGCGGCGCATCGTCAAGAACATTCTCAGACAGTTGGGCATGAACAACATCACCGAGGCGGAGGACGGCGTCAAGGCTGTGGCCGTGTTGGAGATAGACAAGTTTGATCTCATCATCAGCGACTGGAACATGCCCAACATGACCGGCATCGAGTTGCTGCGACATGTGCGCTCCAACGATCGCCTCAAGGACATCCCCTTTCTGATGGTCACCGCCGAGGCTCAGCAGGAGAACATCATCGAGGCGGTCAAGGCCAAGGTCAGCAACTACATCGTCAAACCCTTCACCGCCGACACCCTCAACGAAAAAATCGAAAAAATCTTCAAAGATTAAGCCAATCCGCCGCCGCCCAATCCGCCGCAGTCCGAGCCGGTCAGCCGGCCGCTCGGCGACGGCCGGGCGGCCGCTTCGGCGCCAAGAGACAAGCCATGGAATTTGCCGGACCGGTCGCCGTCGTGGCGCCCCTCGTCGCCATCGCCTTCGGATTGTGCGTGGGGAGCTTCCTCAACGTGGTCATTTTTCGCCTGCCCCGCCAAGGCCTAGGCCTGAACTCCCCGCGCCGCTCCTTTTGCCCCAGCTGCCAGGCCCAACTGGACTTGCGCGACAACATTCCGGTCGTGAGCTGGCTGCTGCTGCGCGGCCGCTGCCGCGCCTGCCGCGCCCCCATTTCCCTGCGTTATCCGCTGGTGGAGCTGGCCGTCGGCTGTCTGTCCTTTTTCGTCTTTCAGGCCGAGGGCTTCAGTCTGCGCTACCTGTTTTGCTTTTATTTTCTCAGCTGCCTGACGGCCGTGGCCTTCATCGACCTCGAGCTCATGGTCATTCCGGATCTCCTGGTTCGTCCGACCTGCCTTCTGGGTCTTTTGAGCGCCGCGCTGTTCCCGCATCCCGACCTGATGGTCGGCGAGCGCCTGTGGCTCCTGTTGACCGACATCGGCTGGAGCGATCTTCTGACGAGCTTGGTCGGGGCCGCCGCGGCCTACCTGGCCGGGTATTTTTCTCTCTGGTCGGTCTCGACTTTTTACAAGATTTGGCGTGGCCGTCAAGGCCTCGGGGACGGCGATCCGCCCTTGATGGGCCTGATCGCCCTTTTTTTGGGCTTGCCCTCCATTTTGCCGGTTCTGCTTTTTTCGACCTTCATCGCCTTGGCCTCCGTGGTCGTGATGCTGATCACCGGGCACCTCCAAAAAGAAGGCCTGGGCGTCAAGCCCATTCCCTTCGGGCCTTTTTTGTCCTTGGCCGCCATGATTTGGTATTTTCGAGGCCAGGCGATTATGAGCTGGTATTTGGGCCTTTTGACGTTTTGAGCCTCGTTGGCGTCTCGGCGCAAGCGGACGGCGCCGTTTGGCCGGCCGCGTCGTTTCGGCGCGGCCCTCGGTTCGGCCCTTGGTTCGGCCCTTGGTTCGGCCCTTGAGTCGCGCCGCCTCGCCCTCGCTCAACCTCGCTCCGTCTTCTCCTTTTTTTCCTCTCTCCTTGGCCCTCCGTTTCGCCGCCCAAAGCCCGCGCCGAAGCCGCCAAAAACTGTCCGGCGGTCCCCAAAAGGTTCTGGCGCCGAAAATGCATGATCGTCCGGCGTCCGGCCCGACCGGAACATTTTACCCGCGGCGTCGCCGCGGAAACGAGGGGGGCGCCGTGTCCATCAACTCAATTTTGTTTTCGGCTTCCCATGGCTTGCAGGAGCCAATTTTGCTCAACGTGGGCTCCAAGAGCAACAACTACGAAAGTTTGGCGACTTATCTGGCTCAACAAGACCAAACTTCGGAAACTACGCAGACAACCGACAAAGTCGACTTGGCGCTCGAGCAGGTGGCCGGCAAAATTGTGACGGAATTGGCCGGCTTGACGGCCCAGGCCATCGGCGACCACCCCGAGCTGGCCGACGACTACGTGCTGGCCGTCATCGATTCGCCCGGCGGCCGCGAAGTCAGAGTTTACAGCCGCCAGGAGATCGTCGACGCTTACGAGGGCACGGAGGCGGAA
The DNA here is from genome assembly GCA_031269485.1 of Deltaproteobacteria bacterium. Lineage (GTDB taxonomy): Bacteria > Desulfobacterota > Desulfarculia > Adiutricales > Adiutricaceae > JAISZC01. Next base: position 6,951 of record JAISZC010000033.1, on the reverse strand, counting down.
AAAGCGGCCCTGCTCGAGCAGTTGACCAAAGAGCCGTTGGTGGCCTACGACTCGGCCGAATCCCTCCCGGCCACCTCCCAGGGCGAAGGTTATCAGGACCTGGCCGCCAAGGCCAACGCTTTTCTAAAAACCAACGCCAAACTGCTGGACATGCTCGACAAGTACGGCTTCAACCCCTTCGCCAATCTCAAGGAGGCCTGAAACGTCGCAGACGGCCTAATGTCGCCCGATTTGACGTTCTCGCCGCAGATCGGGCCTTTTTGAGACGGGCGCGCGCGGCTTGCGTCCAGAGTTGGCCCGGACCGGCGAGCGCGAATCCGTTCGATGGCCGCAACCCGTCGAGTCTGGACGCGTCGCCGGACCAGCGGTCGACTTTGGACGCTTTGAACGAACGGCGACGCTCCGGCCGACCGCCCCGGCGCCAGCCAACTGCCCAGCCGGTCCGCTAGGCCGGCCAGCTTCGTCCGCCAGCTTCGTCCGCGCCGCCGGCGGAACCGGCGAACCAGCTCGCGTTCAGGCCTCCGTCGGCGCCGACCGCCGCCGACCTCTGCTGCCGCCGCTGCCGCTGCCGCTGCCGCTGGCTCGTCTTTTCCGCCTCCTGGCCTTCACGAACCAAGTCCTTCAGCCGTCCGCCACGTTCCGGCTCGCCCTGACCGTCCAACCGCCGCCGCTTTCGTTTCCGATCCGGCCAGGCCGCGGGCTTGAGCCGCCGTTCGGCCACGCCCCGCGCCCTCCCAAAATTCGTTTGATCAGCGTCAGGACTCGGAGCTGTCCGTCGACTTTCATCGTTTTTTCGCCTTGCTTGCCCGCAAGCCCATTCGCGCGGCACGTCTCGGGCGCTTTGACCGGGAACTGGCCCCGGCGCCGCGTCGTCAGGCCGCCGGTCGGCCGCGCCTGACGTCCAGGCCGCGCTCGACATCCAGGCCGCGCCGCCGCCGGAAACCGGCCTGAGCGAACTCTTCGGGCCGCCAAGGAGGCTGACTTGTCGCCGAAGCGCCGGCCGCCGTTTTCGATCCGGCCAGGCCGCGGGCTTGGGCCGCCGTTCGGCCGCGCCCCGCGCCCTCCCCTAAAACATGGTTTCGTTTGATCAGCGTCAGGACTCGGAGCTGTCCGTCGACTTTTCATCGTTTTTTTTGCCTTGCTTGCCCCCAAGCCCATTCGCGCGGCACGTCTCGGGCGCTTTGACCGGGAACTGGCCCCGGCGCCGCGTCGTCAGGCCGCCGGTCGGCCGCGCTCGACGTCCAGGCCGCGCCCGACGCCCAGACCGCGCCGCCGCTGAAAACCGGCCTGAGCGAACTCTTCGGGCCGCCACGGAGGCTGACTTGTCGCCGAAGCGCCGGCCGCCGTTTCCGATCCGGCCAGGCGGCGGGCTTGGGCCGCCGGTCGGCCGCGCCCCGCGCCCAGACCGCGCCCGACGTCCAGGCCGCGCCGCCGCCGAAAACCGGCCTGAGCGAACTCTTCGGGCCGCCACGGAGGCTGACTTGTCGCCGAAGCGCCGGCCGCCGCCGAGGCCCGAAGACCACGGTCGGCCGCGGGGCTCGGCGCGCGCTCGGGTTTTTTTTGCCGACCGTCCGCCGGCCAAGGGGAGCGAAGGCGGGTTGACTCGGCCCGACCAGCCAAGCCGCCTGAAGGTCATGGAGAGCCGTGGCGGCCTGATTTTTTGGTTGGGTTCGCTGTTGCTTTCGGGGTTCTCTTTCGATATAATGGCCCGATCCCGCAGCTGAGCTGTCAGGCGCCCCAAGCTCCAGGGCCGCGGCGCCGCGACAGCTTCAATTTTCACCCCCACCTCAGGATCCAAGCCATTGCCGCCCGTCATCAGCCCTCTGGCCGCCTGGTCAGTTCCAGCCAGGAGCGCCGCATGAGCCTCCCCTGCCAGGCAGGCCTCGTCGGCGCGCCGCGACTCGCGCCGGCCGCCTTGACCCTCGACGACGGCGCCAGATTCGAGGGCCTGTCCGTGGGCCCCGTCGCCGAGGCCGAAGGCGAAGTCATCTTCATCACGGCCATGAGCGGTTATCAGGAGGTGCTGACCGATCCCTCCTACCACGGCCAGATCGTGGTCTTCACGACCGCCCACGTGGGCAACTACGGGACCAATCCCGCGGTCGACCAGGCCGCCGCCGCCCAGCCCGCCGGCGCCGTCTTTCATGAGCTGTGGCTCCCGCCGGTCGAGCACTGGCTTTCCGAGGGGACTTTGCCCGATTACCTGGCCGGCTTCTCCTTGGCCGGCCTGACCGGGGTCGACACCCGGGCCCTGACGCTTCATATCCGCGAAAAAGGGGCCCGCAACGGCTACATCGGCCCGTCGTCGCCCGAGGCCGCCCGCGCCCGAGCCCGCGCCGTGGCCCCCATGGCGGGCCGCGATCTGGCCTTGGAGGTTTCCTGCCGGAAGCCCTGGCGGCGGCCCGCGCCCGACGGGCTGGGGCCGCAGCCCCGCTTTAGGGCGGCCGTGCTGGACTTCGGGGCGAAAAAGTCCATCCTCGACCAGCTCAACGCCCAAAACCTGGACTTGACCGTCTGGCCGGCCGACTCGCGGCCCGACCAGTTTTTGGCCGACCGGCCCCACGGCCTCTTTTTGGCCAACGGACCAGGCGACCCGGCGGCCTGCGGCTACGCCGTCGCGGCCGTGAAGGCCTGCCTGGGCCGCCTGCCGGTTTTTGGCATTTGCCTGGGACACCAAATCATGGGCTTGGCCGCCGGCGGCCGGACCTACAAGCTCCCCTTCGGCCATCACGGCCTCAACCATCCGGTCCAGGACAGCCGGACCGGCCGGGTGTGGCTGACCTCCCAGAATCACGGCTTCTGCGTCGATCCCCAAAGCCTCCCGGCCGACGTGCGGCCCAGCCACTGGAATCTCAACGACGACACCGTCGAGGGCCTGGAATGGTCCAATCTGCCAGCCTTCAGCGTTCAGTTTCATCCGGAGGCCTCGCCGGGGCCGCACGACTCGCTGGGTCTCTTCGCGCGGTTCCGTCGGCTGCTGGAGGCTTTTCATGCCTAGGCGCGGAGACCTTCAAACCGTCATGATCTTCGGCTCGGGCCCCATCGTCATCGGCCAGGCCTGCGAGTTCGACTACTCGGCCACCCAGGGCTGCAAGGCCCTCAAGGAGGAAGGCTACCGCCTGATCCTGCTGAACTCGAACCCGGCCACGGTCATGACCGATCCCGAGCTCTCCGATCGCACCTACGTCGAGCCCATGACGGTCGAGGTGGCCGAGGAGATTTTTCGGCTCGAAAAGCCTCAGGCGCTGCTGCCGACCCTCGGCGGCCAGACGGCCCTGAACTTGGCCATGGGCCTCCACGAAAACGGGGCGCTTGAGCGCTGCGGGGTCGAGCTCATCGGCTCGGACCCCGCGGTCATCGAGGTGGCCGAAAGCCGCCGGCGCTTCCGGGAGACCATGACCTCGCTGGGCCTGTCGGTGCCCGTCAGCGGCCTGGCCTCCTCGGTCGAGGAGGCGCTGGAGGCGGCCGCCCGCAGCGGCTTTCCGGCCGTCGTCCGCCCTTCCTTCACCCTCGGCGGCACCGGCGGCGGGGTGGCCTTCAATCGCGAGGAGCTCATGGAGCTGGCCTGGCGGGGCCTGGCCGCCTCGCCCATCCATCAGATTCTGGTCGAGGAGTCGCTCATCGGCTGGAAGGAGATGGAGCTGGAGATGATCCGCGATTTGGCCGACAACGCCATCATCGTCTGCGGCATCGAAAACGTCGATCCCATGGGCGTGCACACCGGCGACTCGGTGACCGTGGCCCCCATCCAGACCCTGACCGACGTGGAATATCAGGCCATGCGCGACGAGGCCCTGCGGGTGGCGCGGGCCGTGGGCCTCAACGGCGGCTGCAACATCCAGTTCGCCGTCGACCCCAGGACCGGACGCCGGGTGGTCATCGAGATGAATCCCCGGGTTTCGCGCTCTTCGGCCCTGGCCTCCAAGGCCACCGGCTTTCCCATCGCCCGCGTGGCCGCCAAGCTGGCCGTGGGCTACACCCTGGCCGAGCTCAAAAACGGCATCACCGGCAAGTCGGCCTGCTTCGAGCCGGCGCTGGACTACTGCGTGGTCAAGGCCCCGCGCTTCAATTTCGAAAAATTCGCCGGCGCCTCCCAGGTGCTGGGCCTCGAGATGCGGGCCGTGGGCGAAACCATGGCTCTCGGCGGCAATTTTCGGGAAGCCCTCCAAAAGGCCCTGCGCGGACTGGAGACCGGCGTCGCGGGCCTGGAAACTCGCCTGCCGTCAGTCCGGCCCGTCGACGGCCCGACCCGCCTCGAAGAGCTCAAGGAGCGCCTCGTCCAGCCCGAGCCCGAGCGCCTGGCCCAGCTCTACGAGGCCCTCAAGCTGGGCCTGACGCCCCGGCAGGGCGCGGAGCTGACCGGCCTGGACCCCTGGTTCATCTCCCAGCTGGAGCTGATCTTGGAGGCCGAGCGCTTCGCGCTGGGACCCTTCGCCGACGCGCTCGCCGCCGGGGAAGCGCCGCCGGCCGAGCACTGGCGCCGCCTCAAGGCTCAGGGCTTCAGCGACGTCCGCCTCGCCAAGCTCGTCTCCGAAGAGCTGGCCGGCCGGCTCGGCCCGCAGGCCGCCGCCGAGCTGACCCCCGCCCGCCTGACGGCCCTGCGCGAGGCCGCCGGCGTGCGGCCGCACTTTAGGCTCGTCGACACCTGCGCCGGCGAGTTCGCGGCCACGACGCCCTATTATTATTCCAGCTACGACGCCCCCGGCTCGCCGCCCGAGACCGGCCCGCCGCCCGAGCCCGAGACCGGCCCCGCCGCCGACCGCCGCCGCAAGGTCATGATCCTGGGCGGCGGCCCCAACCGCATCGGCCAGGGCATCGAGTTCGACTACTGCTGCGTCAAGGCCGCCCAGGCCTTTTCGGACTTGGGCTTCGAGACCGTGATGGTCAACTCCAATCCCGAGACCGTCTCGACGGATTACGACGCCGTGGGCCGGCTGTTTTTCGAGCCGGTGACGCTGGAGGACGTCATGGCCGTCTACCGCCGGGAGAAGCCCGACGGAGTGGTCGTCCAGCTCGGCGGCCAGACGCCTCTGAATTTGGCCCAGGCGGCCAAGGACCTGGGCGTGCCCGTCTGGGGCACCGCGCCGGAGTCCATTTTTCTGGCCGAGGACCGCCACGGCTGGAACCAGCTGGTGACCAGGCTGGGGCTCAAGCAGCCCCCCAGCGGCATGGCCGAGGACGAGGCCAGCGCCCTGGCCGTGGCCCGGCGCGTGGGCTTTCCGGTCATCGTCCGGCCCTCGTTCGTCCTCGGCGGCCGGGCCATGCGCATCATCCACAACGAGGCCGATCTGCAGGGCTACGTGGCCGGCTTCGGCCAAAGCGGCCTGAACTTGGGCCCCCAAAATCCCATCTTGGTCGACAAGTTCCTCGACGAGGCCGTCGAGGTCGACGTCGACGCGGTGGCCGACGGCCGGCGCGTGGTCATCGCCGCCGTCATGGAGCACATCGAGCGGGCCGGCGTCCATTCCGGCGACTCGTGCTGCTCGATTCCGCCCTTCTCCCTGCCCGAGACGATCCTCGACGTGATCCGCGAGCAGACCGAAAAGCTGGGGCTGGCCCTCAACGTCAAAGGCCTGATGAACATCCAGTTCGCCGTGGCCCAAGGCGAGGTCTACGTGCTGGAGGCCAACCCCCGGGCCTCGCGCACGGCCCCCTTCGTGGCCAAGGCCACCGGCCGGCCCCTGATTCAGGCCGCGGCCCGGGTCATGGCTGGCCAGGATCTGACCGAAGCCGGCTTCGACGCGGAGCGCCCGCTGAATTATTTCGCCGTCAAGGAGGCCGTGCTGCCCTGGGGGCGCTTCCGCGGCGCCGAGGTCGATCTGGGTCCGGAGATGCACTCCACCGGGGAGGTCATGGGCCTGGACGGCAACTTCGGCCTGGCCTACCTCAAGGCCCAGTCCGCCTCCTGCATGGCCATTCCGTCCTCGGGCGTCGTGGTGCTCACGGTCTGCGACCGCGACAAGCAGGCGCTCGCGCCCCTGACCGCCGATCTCATCGACTTGGGCTTCACGATCTACGCCACCCCCGGCACCCGCGAGGTTTTGACGAAGGCCGGACTGTCGGCCGGCCTGCTGATCAAGCTGCGGCACGGCCGGCCCAATCTGCTGGATTTTCTGCGCGACGGCCAGGTTCAAATGCTGGTCAACACCATCAGCGGGCCGACCTCGGCGCGGGACGCCACGGTCATCAGGGCCGAGGCCATCAGCCGGGGGGTGACGCTGATCACCACCATGGCCGGCCTGACGGCGGCCGTCGAGGGCCTCAAGGAGATGCGGAAGGCCAAGTGGCGCATCGCGCCCTTGCAGGACTACCATTTGGGCGGGTGAGCGGCTTTTTTCGGTCGCCCCGTCCGCCCCGCAAGCCGGGCCGGCGCCTCCGAAGTCCGCTTGGCGGCGGCTTGGTCGAGCTCGCCAGCTTGGGCCCCAGACGTTAATTTATTTTTTTAGGATTTAGTAAAATGACGCATTCCCTTCTTAAAACAATATCGGCGTTCTTTTTGGCGGCGGCTTTGTTGAGTTAGCCAGCTTGGGCCCGAGACGACAGCGCGGCCGCCGTCAAGGCGGCCGAAAAAGGCGACGCCCAGTCCCAGTGCAACCTCGGCGTGGCCTACGACACGGGCGACGGCGTGGAGCAGGATTTGCTCAAAGCCTGCCAGTGGTACAAGAGGGTTGGAACAGTTCTCTTGACATCTATCCATACCTAAATATCCATTATGGGTACTATTGTTGCCATAGGCGAAGCTGCAAAAGCATTGGGTGTTTCCATTACTCCGCTTCGGCGCTGGGAGGCGGCGGGAAAGCTGACGCCTGCTCGAACGACTTCCGGACATAGACGTTATGACCTTTCCAAACTTATTCCCGAGCAATATCATCTTTCTGGTGGAGAGCGGCGCACTATCGCCTATGCCCGTGTTTCCAGTCATGACCAAAAGAATGATTTGGAACGACAGAA
>JAISZC010000013.1 GCA_031269485.1 Deltaproteobacteria bacterium | reverse complement strand
AAAGTTGCCAAGGCCCCGAAATGGATATACTATGTCTCCATCGCGTCGCCTGACGACCTGGCGGTCGGCCGAGGCTTTCGCGGACCGGAACGCTCCCCGGCCCGCGTGCCAGGCGCGGCGGACGGCCCGGGCGTCGGCCCGCAAGACCCGGACGGCCTCGCCAAGCCGCCCGAGGGGGACGCCTTGGGGCGATGCTTGGATATTTTTTGCCCTGCGGCCGGCGCCTGGACGCCGCCCCTTCGGGTTGAGGAGAATCATGGATCCCGACAATGCAACTGAAGAAACCTTCGAGGAGGGCTTGGCCAAGTTGGAAGGATTGGTCGCCGTCCTGGAAAACCAAGACGTCAGCCTCGACGAGGCCATCAAGGCCTTCGAGGCGGGCGCCAAGCTCAGCCGCCTTTTGAGCGACAAGCTGACCAAGGCCGAAGCCCGGCTGGAGACGCTGGTGCAGGACGCCGAAGGGCTGCCCGTCGTCACGTCCTCGACGGTCAACGAGGACGATTATGAATTCGACGACGAAGACGAGGACGCCGAGGCCGATGAATGAGGCCGATTTTCGGCGCTGGCGCGACCGGCGGGTCGAGCGGATAAACGGCCTTTTGACCGGCGCGCTCGACGCTCGCGCGCAAGAGCAGCCCCAGGACGTCCGGGGCCTCTTGTCGGCCATGAGGCACGGGCTGTTGTCCGGCGGCAAGCGCCTCAGGCCCCTGCTGGCCCTGGCCGCGGCCGACGCCGCGGGCGGCCGCGAGGCCGCGGCGTGGCCCGGCGCGCTGGCGGTGGAGATGATCCACGCCTATTCGCTGATCCACGACGACCTGCCGGCCCTCGACGACGACGATCTGCGCCGCGGCCAACCCACCTGCCATTTGGTCCACGGCGAGGCGATGGCCGTGCTGGCCGGCGACGCCCTCCAGTCTTTGGCCTTCGAGACTTTGGCCGCCGCGGCCGGCCGCGAGCCGGCCAAGGCCCGACGGGTCGCGACGGCCCTGAGGCTGCTGGCTCAGGCGGCCGGCCCTCTAGGCATGGCCGGCGGACAGGCTCAGGATCTGGCCTTCGAAAGCCGACGACCCACGGCCGAGGAATGCTTGGAGATGGAGAAACGCAAGACCGGCGAGCTGCTGGCCGCCTCCTTGGGCGTCGGCGCGGCTCTGGCCGGCGCCGGTCCGGCCAGCTTGGAGGCTTTCAGGCGCGTCGGCCTGGCCGCCGGGACGGCCTTTCAAATCGTCGACGATCTGCTCAATCAAAGCGGCGACCCGGCCGTGCTCGGCAAGGCCGTGGGCACGGACGCCCAAAGAGGCAAGGCCTCGGCTCTGAGCCTGCTGGGGCCGGAGAAAGCCGCCTTGAAGGCCAGGCAGTTGGCGGACCAGGCTTTGGAGCTGGCCGCCCGCTTCAAATCGCCCAAGCTCGACCGGCTCCTGCGCTCCATGGTCGACCGCCGGAACTGAGGCCCGCCCATCTTGAGGAGCCGCCCAAGTGCTTGCCGACATCTCAGCGCCCGAAGATTTGAAAGTTTTGTCCTTGGCCCAGCTCAAGGAGCTGGCCGCCGAGCTCCGGGAGGCCATGATCAAGGTCGTGACCCAAAACGGCGGGCACCTGGCTTCCTCGCTGGGCGCGGTGGAGCTCATCGTCGCCCTTCATTTCGTCTTTGACGCCCCCCGCGACCAAATCGTCTTCGACGTCGGCCACCAGTGCTACGCCCACAAGCTGCTGACCGGCCGCTTCGCGGCCTTCGGGTCCCTGCGGCAGGCCGGCGGCCTGTCGGGCTTTCCCCGGCGCGAGGAAAGCCCCTACGACGCCTTCGGCGCCGGCCATGCCTCGACGTCCATCTCGGCCGCCCTGGGCCTGGCCGGCGCCCGGGACCTGCTGGGCCCCGACCGCCAGGTCGTGGCCGTCATCGGCGACGGCGCCCTCACCGGCGGCATGGCCATGGAGGCCCTCAACCACGCCGGCGGCCTCCAAAAAAACCTGCTGGTCGTCTACAACGACAACCGCATGTCCATCAGCCACAACGTCGGGGCCTTGAGCCAGTATTTGTCGCTGAAGATGACCACCCCCGAGCACCTGCACCTCCGGGAGCGGGTCAAAAAAATTCTCGAAAAGGTCATGCCCTCCAAGGGCGACCGGCTCATCCGCCGCTTTCAGCGGGCCGAGGAGGGCCTCAAGGCCTTCATGGTCTCGCCCACCGCCTTCCTGGCCGCCTGGGGCTTCAAATACCTCGGCCCCATCGACGGCCACGACCTCGGCCGACTCATCGAGGCCTTCAAGCAGGTCAAGAACCTCAAAAGGCCGGTGCTGCTCCACGTGGTGACCACCAAGGGCAAGGGCTACCAGCCGGCCGAAGACAACCCCCAGGCCTTCCACGGGGTGGGACGCTCCAAGCTGACGCCCCACGCCCCGTCCGGCGCCGAGCCCGTGGCCTTGGCGCCGAGCGGCGCCGCGCCGGCCAAGACGACCTACACCGACGTCTTCGGCGCCTTCATGGTCCGCGCGGCCCGCGACGACGTCCGCCTGGCCGCCGTGACCGCGGCCATGAGCCAAGGCACCGGCCTCGACAACTTTTTCGCCCTTTTTCCCGAAAGGGCCTTCGACGTGGGCATCGCCGAGCAGCACGCCGTGACCTTCGCCGCCGGCCTGGCCGCCGGCGGCCTCCGTCCCGTGGCGGCCATCTACTCGACCTTTCTGCAGCGGTCCTTCGACCAGCTTTTTCACGACGTGGCCCTCCAAAACCTGCCGGTGCTGCTGGCCGTGGACCGCGCCGGCCTGGTGGGCGAGGACGGCCCCACCCACCATGGCGGGCTCGATCTGAGCTACCTGCGGCTGCTGCCCAACTTTGCGGTCATGGCCCCGCGCGACGAGCACGAGCTGACCGCCATGCTCAAGTTCGCCCTGACCCTCGACGGCCCGGCGGCCATCCGTTATCCTCGCGGCCCGATCACCGGCCGCCGCCCTCTGCCGGGAACGCCCCTCGAGCTGGGCCGGGCCGAACGGCTCCGCGCCGGAGGCGATTTGACCTTGGCCGCCATCGGCCAAACGGTCTGGCCGGCCGTCGAGGCGGCCGATCGCTTGGCCGCGCTGGGCCATGCGGTCGAGGTCCTCAACATGAGGTTCGTCAAGCCTCTCGACGCGGCCGCCCTGGAGCGGTCGGCCCGCGAGACGGGCAAAATAATCACGGTCGAGGAAAACCTCGTCGCCGGCGGCCTCCACGGAGCGGCGGCCGAGGCGCTGGCCCCCTTGGGCCTGCCGACGATCCTCAAAGGTTTGGGCCTCGACGACCAGCCGGTCCCGCAGGCCTCCCAGCGCCAGCAGCGGGCCTGGCGGAAGCTCGACGTCGACGGCCTGGTCCAGGCCGCCTTGGAGCTGCTCGCGGCCCGGCGGCCGCCGGCCGCCGAGCCGCCCTTCGACGCCCAAGCTCAGACCAAAGTCTCAGCTCTGGCCCCGACGCAGACCCGGAACGCGTCCCCGGCTCTGAACGCCGACCCGACGGCCTGAACCCGGACGCCAGCCAGCGCGCAAGGAGAGCCCATGACCGACGACAAGCCCGCCACCGACCGAGCCGGTCAGGCCGCCGAGCCTTCCGGCGAGCCGTTGGCCGAGCCTTTGAGCGCGTCCTTGGACGCGTCTTTGGACGACACGTTGGCCAAGCCTCTGGCCGAGCCTTTGGCCGAAACGTTGCCCGAACCTCTCGCCGAGCCCTTGAGCGGACCGCCGCCCCAGCCGGCCGCCAAGTTTCCGTGGAGGGCTTGGCTGCAGGCCTCCCGTCCCTCGTTTTTCGTCGCCACCCTCGCCCCCCTGCTGACGGGCTATTTCGCGGCCGTCAAATACGACGGCCGCGCCGACGTCGGGCTGTTCATTCTCGTCGCGCTGGCCTGCTTTCTGGTCCACCTGGCCACCAACCTGTGCAACGACGTCTTCGACCACGCCCAAGGCGTGGACTCGCCGGACAGCATCGGCGGCTCCCGGGTCATCCAGGAAGGCCGCTTAAGCCCCCGTCAAATCAAGCTCGCCGCCGCGCTGTGCTACGCCGCGGCCCTGGGGCTGGCGGTGATCGTGATCGGCGACCGCAAGCCGCTGTGGATCGTCGCGATCTTCGCCGCCTTGTCCAGCTTCTTCTACGTGGCCCCGCCCGTCAAATACGGCCACCGAGCCCTGGGCGAGCTGTTCGTGTTCGTCAACATGGGCTTGATCATGACCGTGGGCTGCCACTGGGCGCTGACGGACCGCTTCGATCCGCGGACGGCGGCCCTGGCCGTCCCCATCGGCCTGATGGTGGCTCAAATCCTTTATTTTCAAAGCCTGCCGGAAATCGAGACCGACCCGGCCGCCGGCAAAAACACCCTGGCCTCGACCCTGGGCAAGCCGCGGGCCATCCTGGTCCAAGGACTGTGGTGGCCGCTGGTCTGGCTGCAAATCGTCACCTTGTGGTGCGCCGGCTTGACGGCGTGGCCGGCCCTGCTGGGCCTGCTGACCTTGCCGGTCCACTGGCTGCTCGTCAGAAAGCTCAACCGGGCGACCGACTGGCTCAAGCTCGACAACTACGGCTGGCTGGTGCGCGGCCTGTATTTCGTCAACGCGCTTTTTCTGATTGTCGGCTTGGCTCTGGCCGACGCGCCGCCGCCGGCCTCCAAGCCCCAGCCGCCGATCAAGACCGCGCCGGCGGCCAAGCCGGCGACGACCGTGCCCGCGGCGGCAGCCGTTGAACCGGCCACTCCGGCTGCGCCACTCGTCGAGCCAAGCGAGCCCGCCCCGGCGACCGAACCGGTCGAGCCCAGCGCCCCAACTTCAGAAGCGAAGCAGCCCGAGCCTGTCGAGCCTGAGACGGCCGAGCCGGCCGAGCCGGAGGCGGCTGCGGCGATTGAACCGGCCGAACCAGGCGGCTCCGCCCCAACCGCGGCGCCAAGCGAACCGGCTGTGCCGGCCGAACTTGACGAGCCCGATTCGGCCCCGACGACCGAGCCGGCCCTGGCGGACCCAAGGAACTCGGCCGTTCCGACGACCAAACCGATCTGACCTGACCGGGCGAGCCTGGCGAGCGACCGGCTCGCTCGCTCGCTCGCCCCGTTCCCAACTCCTCCCAAAAAATAGGGGGCGCCCTTGCGCCCCCTGCCGCCTCCCGCCCCTCCGACGGCCGCTTCGCCGCCCTCAGACGGCCGCTTCGCCGCCCTCAGACGGCCGCCGCCCCTCCGACGGCCGCTTCGCCGCGCCTCAGACGGCCGCCGCCGCTCCGCGGCGCCGGAGGCGTCCAAGGCCGAGGACCGCCAGCCCGGCCAAGCCGCAGCCCATGATGGTCACGGCCATGGGTCCGGCCGTGCCGTCGTGGAGCAAACTCACGACCAGGCTGACCACGCCGGCCGCGCCGAACTGGGCGAGGCCCACCAGCGACGAGGCCGAGCCGGCGAACCGGCCGCCGGCGGCCATGGCCAAGGCGGTCGAGTTGGCGAAGATGAAGGACATGGGGGCCAAGGCCAAAAACAGCATGGTCAGAAAAAGGCCCAGACTTGGCGGTGCCCCAATCTTGACGACCAGAGTCGCCGCCGCCCCGCAGACGGCCATCGTCGCCAAGGCCCCGCCGAGAGCCTGATGGGGGTCGAAACGGCGCAGCAGCAGATGGTTGGCTTGGCTGACCAGGCCCAAGGCCAAGCTCAGCAGCCCGAAGGTCCAGCCGTACTGCGTTTGGGTCAGGCCGTGCAAGTCCATCAGCACGAAGGGCGAGCCGCTGATGAAGGCGAAAATGGCCGAGCCGCCCAGCGAGCCGGCCAAGACGGGGACGATGAAGCCCGGCGCGCGGACCAGGCGACCGAAGGCGCCCAACGCCTCGGCCGGCGACTGCCTCAGACGCCGCTCCGGCGGCAGGGTTTCCGGCAGGCTCAGGCGCGTGACCGTCAGACAAGCCAGGCCCAGCAGGCTCAAAAGCGCGAAGACGGCTGGCCAGCTGGCCGCCTTGAGGATATACGCGCCCAGCACCGGGGCGGCCACAGGGCCGAGGGCCTGGATGGCCGCCATCATGGTGAAAAATCGGGCCGAGTCGCCCAAATTGAAGGAGTCGCGGACGACGGCCCGGCTGACGACCATGCCGGCGCAGCCGCCCAGGGCCTGAACGAAGCGCAGGGCCAAAAAGACGCCGATGTCGCGCGTCAGGGCCAAGCCCGCCGAGGCCAAGCAGAAGACGGCCAGCCCGACCATGAGGGGCCGGCGGCGTCCGAAGCGGTCGGTCAAGGGCCCGTAAATCGGCTGCCCCACGGCCAGGCCCAGAAAAAAAATGGACAAGCTGAGCTGCACGCGGTCGACGCCGGTCTCCATGTCCGCGGCCATGGCCGGAAAGGCGGCCAAGTAGGTGTCGGTGGCCAAGGGGGCGAAGGCGGTCAGCAAGCCCAGCAGGACCGCGAGCTTGATGAAGCTCCAGCGGCCGGACAACGCGGCCGGGGCCGGAGCCGCGGCGGAAGTTTTTTCGATCATGTTTGCCTGCCTGACTCGGTCGACGCTCCTTGAGCTGGAGCGAAGCCGGCCGCCGACGAAGGCCCCAGGCCGCGAAAGGCCCAAAAGCTTCAACGGCGACGGGCGCCGACCGACAAGCCGTCCGCGCCTTGACGTCGGCGAGGGACGGCGATGGGGGGCCGTCGGGCGCCCCAGGCCCGTCGCCCGGCCTCGCGGCGGGCGGCGGGCGGAAACCTATTGAGCTTCGAGCTCAAGGGCGGTCTTTTCCCAGTCCTCCTCCAGGCGGCTCTTCTCTTCGGCCAATTCGGCCAGCCGTCGAGTCAAGTCCTTCACCTGGCCGCCGTCCTGATAAACCGCCGGGTCGCACAAGGCCTGCTCGGCCTCCTTGGCTTGGCCCTGGAGCTCTTCGAGCCTTTTTTCCGTCTCCTTGAGCTTTTTTTCCAAAGGCCGGCGCTTGGCCGACTCGCGCTTGCGGGCCTCCGCCGCCTCTTGGCGTCCGCCGGAGCGCTCGGCGCGGGCCGGGGCCGGCTCGCCGCGGCCCGCCGGGCCGGGCCGTCCGGCGGGCCTTTCGACGGGCGTTTCGACCGGGCCGCCTTTGTCGGCCCGGTCGGACGACAAGGGGCTGGGGTTTTTTTGGCCCGTCTCGTCGGGGCCCTGCCGCCACAAGCTTTGATAATCGTCGAAATTGCCCGGGAAAACCTCCAGCCGGCCGTCTTCGATGATCCCCACGCGGTCGCACAGCCGGTTGATGAAGTGCCGGTCATGGCTGATGAGCACCATCGTGCCCTCGTAGTCCTCCAAGGCGTCCTCCAGCAGCTGCCGCCCAGGAATGTCGAGGTGGTTGGTGGGCTCGTCCATGATCAGCAAATTGGGGGCGGTCATCATGATTTTGGCCAGCGTCAGCCTGGTCTTCTCGCCGCCGGAGAGCACCGAGACTTTTTTGAAGACGTCTTCGCCGGAAAACATGAAGCCGCCCAAAACCGTGCGCAGCGAGCCGGGGTTGAGATGGCCGGCCGTCTTGGCCAGCTCCTCGACCAAAGTGAGATTGGGATCGAGCCCGTCCATCTGGAATTGGGAAAAATAGCCCAAATCGACGTTCTGGCCCAGCTTGCAAGAGCCGGCGGAGGGCGGCGTCAAGCCGGCCAAAAGCTTGACCAAGGTCGACTTGCCGCGGCCGTTGGGGCCCAGGAGAGCCAAACGCTCGCCGCGCAGCAAGGTGAGATTGAGATCGCGATAAACCTCGACGGCGCCGTAGGACTTGGCGACGTTCTTGAACTCGGCCACCACGTCCGGCCCGCGCCGGGCCCGCGGCAGCTTGAGGCTGAAGTTGCGGTCCAGGAGACCCTCAGGCGGACTGAGGCGGTCGAGCTTGTCCAAGGCCTTGATGCGGCTCTGCGCCCGCTTGGCCGTGGAGGCCCGCACCCGATTGCGCTCGATGAATTTTTCCATCTGCTTGATGCGGTCCTGCTGATTGGCGTAGGCGGCGCTTTCGGTCACGGCCCGCCGGGCCTTTTCGGCCAAATGCTGCTCGTAGTCGCCCGGATAGGAGTCGGCCCGGCCTTGGCGCAGCTCGACGATCTTCTGGGCCACGTTGTTCAAAAAGACCCGGTCGTGCGAGACCAGAAGCAGGGCCGAAGAAGAGCCTTTGAGATAGCCCTCCAACCACATCAAGCTGTCGAGATCGAGGTGGTTGGTGGGCTCGTCGAGCACCAGCAGATCCGGCTTGGCCACCAGCAGCCGAGCCAAGGCGGCCCGCATGACCCAGCCGCCGGAAAACTCGGTCAAGGGCCGCGGAAAATCGTCTTCCGCAAAACCCAGGCCCGACAAAATCTTCTTGGCCTCCGACTCCCGGCCCCAGCCGCCCATGGCCTCGAAGCGCTCCAAAAGACGGCCTTGACGCTCGGCCAGATCGACGAGCCGCTCCTCCGACAGCCCCGGCTCGCTGAGCTGCTCGCCGAGGCTTTTGAGCGCCTGCTCGACGCGCCGATACTCGGGGTCGGTGTCCAAGGCCAGGTCCAGCAGCCGGCGTCCGCCTTGGGCCATGACGTCCTGGGACAAATAGCCCAGCTTCAGGCCGCGGGCCTTGACGATCTGCCCGCCGTCGGGCCGCTCCTCGTCGACGATCAGACGGATGACGGTGGTCTTGCCGGCCCCGTTGCGGCCGACCAGGCCGACGCGCTCGCCGGGCTCGATGGTCAGATTGACGCCCGTCAGCACGTCCTGACGGCCGTGGTGGCGGGTCACTTCGGAAAAAGTCACGAGAGTCATGAAAAATCCAAGCCGTCGCGGCCGGCCGCAAGCCGGCGGTCAGTCGGCGGGCGGCCGACCTCAAGCCGACGTCGAAGACCGTCCAACGAGTCCAATGATGTCTGGGGGGGCCGAGACGGACGTCAACGGCCCGGCGCGCCGTCCGGTCAGCGCGCGGCGGATCGGCCGGCCTCCAAAGGCCGCCTCAGGAGGACAACCCGAAAGTCGAAAGGCCGAAGCGGAAGGCCGAAGCGGAAGATCGGAAGGCCGGCCCAGCATACCGCCTCAGGCCGGCCGGTTCAAGGCCGGCCCCGTCCGAAAAAAAAGAGCCGGCTCGGAGCGACGCCGACGGCTCAGCGCACCTCGCAGGACAGGCTCTGACGGGCCAAATCGCGCCATTTGAGCAGTTCGGCCTCGTCGGGCTGGCGCCTGGCCAGCAAGGCCGGCGCCAGCGTCCGTTCAAGGCGGCAACGCTGCAAATGCAAGGTCCAGGGACCGGCCGCCGCCAGGGCGACGGCTTGGACGACGGCCTCGTCGACGAAGGGGGCCGCGCAGGTGATCCGAAACTCGACCGGCCGGCCGGCCGCCAGCAGCAGCTTGAGGGTTTCGGAAACAGGCCGGGACTGCTCCGGCGGGGCCAGCTCCGGCGGATAGCCGGCCGGGTCGGCCTTAAGATCCAAGGCCACGTGGTCGACCAGCTCCGCGGCCAAAAGCCGCGCGACGACCGCGGGCCGGGAGCCGTTGGTGTCGAGCTTGGTCAGATAGCCCAAGTCCTTGACGGCCCGGAGAAAGGCGGGCAGGCCGGGCTGCAAGGTGGGCTCGCCGCCGCTGACGACCACTCCGTCGAGCAGGCCCCGGCGGCGGCGCAGAAAAGCCATGACCGCCTCGAGGTCCTCCAGCCGTCCGGACGCCGGGACCAAGTCGGGGTTGTGGCAGTAGGGGCAGCGAAAGTTGCAGCCCTGGGCGAAGACCACCGCGCTGAGGCGGCCCGGGAAGTCCAAAGCCGAGGTTTTCAGCAGTCCGCCCAGACGCACGCGCGGCCTCCTTGCCGGGGGCGAGCCACGTCGCTATTCGCCGGCGGCGAGCCGCTGGTCGGCGAAGTCCGGATAGGCCTCGCGGAAGGACGGCCGCGAAGCCGTCGGACGGACGGGCGGCGGAGCCGCGTCGTCGTCGGGCAGTTCGTAGGCCTCCGGGCCCCGATAGGGGCGACGCAGGGCGAACTCGGCCTGCTTGCCGTCGTTCCAGCGGGCCACCGGGCGCAGATAGCCCACGACCCGGGAGTAGACGTCGGTGTTGGCCGCGCAGGTCGGGCACTCGTGGATTTCGCCGGAGAGGTAGCCGTGCTCCGGGCAGATGCTGAAAGTGGGCGTGATGGTGAAATAAGGCAGCCGGAAGTTGGAGGATATTTTCCGCACCAGCGACTTGATCGCCTCAGGGTCGGTCACCGTCTCGCCCAGAAAGGAGTGCAGCACCGTCCCGCCGGTGTAGCAGCATTGGAGCTCGTCCTGGAGCTCGAGGGCCTCGAAGAGATCGTCGGTGCGGTTCACCGGCAGATGAGTGGAATTGGTGTAGAACGGGGCCGAGGAACGGCCGCCGGCCGGGCCGTTGGCGAAGACGGCCGTCGGATGGCGTTCCATGTCCAGCCGGGCCAGCCGGTAGGAGGCCCCTTCGGCCGGGGTGGCCTCGAGGTTGTAGAAATCGCCGGTCTCGTTTTGGACGGCGGCCAGCTTGGAGCGGAGGCGGTGGAGAATTTTCAGGGAAAAGCTCAAGCCGCGGGGCGTGGAGATGTCCTGGCCGAAGAGGTTCAGGCAGGCCTCGTTGGCCCCGACCACCCCGACGGTCGAGAAGTGGTTGGACCAGTAGCGGCCGGAGGCCTGCTTGACGCCGCGAAGATAATGCTTGCTGTAAGGGTACAAGCCTTTTTCGGTGAAGGCTTCCAACGTCTTGCGCTTGACCGTCAGGCTCTCGCGGGCCAGATCGACGAGGCGATCGAGGCCCTCGAAGAACTCCGCCTCGTCGCGGGACGTCAGGCCCAGGCGGGGGAGGTTGAGGGTCACCACGCCCACCGAGCCGGTCAGAGGGTTGGCCCCGAACAGGCCGCCGCCGCGCTTGCGCAGCTCGCGGTTGTCGAGACGCAGCCGGCAGCACATCGAGCGGGCGTCGTCGGGGGACATGTCGCTGTTGACGAAGTTGGAGAAATACGGCAGGCCGTAGCGGCCGGTCATCCGCCAGACCGCTTCCAGGCCGGGGTTGTCCCAGTCGAAGTCCTTGACGATGTTGTAGGTCGGGATGGGAAAGGTGAAGACCCGGCCCAAATTGTCGCCGGCCATCATGACCTCGGCGAAGGCCCGGTTGATCAGGTCAATTTCCGGCTGGAACTGACCGTAGGAGGCGTCGATCTCGACGCCGCCCACCACGGCCGGCACGTCGCGGTAGAAGGCCGGCGGGACGAGATCCATGGTGATGTTGGTGAACGGAGTCTGGAAGCCCACCCGAGTGGGGATGTTGATGTTGAACACGAACTCCTGAAGGGCCTGCCGGACCTCCTGGAAATCCAGGCCGTCGGCCCGCACGAAGGGGGCCAGGAGGGTGTCGAAGTTCGAGACGGCCTGCGCTCCGGCCGCCTCCCCTTGGAGGGTGTAGAAAAAGTTGACGAGCTGGCCCAAGGCGGAGTGAAAATGCTTGGGCGGAGCGCTTTCGACGTTGCCGGAGACGCCCTTGAAGCCCTCCTTGAGCAAATCGGCCAGATCCCAGCCCACGCAGTAGACCGAGAGCTGGTTGAGATCGTGGATGTGAAAGTCTCCGGAGCGGTGGGCCTCGCGCACGGGACTTGAGTAAATCCGGTTGAGCCAGTATTCGGAGGTTATTTCTGAGGATATGTAATTGTTCAAGCCCTGGAGGGAAAAGCCCATGTTGCTGTTTTCGCGGATTTTCCAATCCAGGCGGTTGAGATAGCCGTCCATGAGGTCGGCGTTGGCCTTGCCGGTCAAGGCGCGGACCTGGGCCCGCAGCTCGCGGTAGAGGATGTAGGCCTTGGCCGCGCGGCGGTGGACGGAGCCGAGCAGGACGTTTTCGACGAGGTCCTGAATTCTTTCCACCTCGAGCTCGTCCGAGGGCAGCTCCGCGGCCTGGCGGACGACCTGCCGGGCCAGCTCCTCGGCGACGGCCTCGTCGAAATCCCCGCTGGCCTGTCCGGCCTTGGCGAGGGCGGCGGCGATCTTGCTCGGCTCAAAGATCACTTGACGACCGTCTCTTTTTCTTATCCAACCCAATTGAGGAAAATCCATGGAATCTCCTTTAGATCAAGGTGATAAGCGGCGTCATCCGCTATAAAAATATATTTTAGAGAATAAATGAAAGAAATGAAGAAAAAGAGAACAATAAACCAACTTTGATTATATTTTGAAAAAATAAGACGAAAAAAGACCCTCAAAACACTAGGTTCAAGGGCCGGCGCCGACATCTGCGGCGGGGCGCGGATTGGCGGACCGCGGCGGCGCCCCCCACGTCCGGCGCCCGCCCAGGACGGACGCCGGGAGGCGGGCCGGACCGCCGCGCATTATGACGGATATTTGAGGTTCAAAGGAAATCCTTGCGGGGCATGGCCGTCGGGCCTGGCTCGAAATCTTCTCGAAATCGTCGTCCAGGCTCCTTAATCGTCGGCTCGCCGGGCGACCCGGCCGGGCCTCCACATGTTGAGGTCCGCGTTGGATTCAAAAATACTCGCCCCGGCGACGAGAGTCAAGAAAAAAAACGCCCACGCCACATCATCTAGGTGACAGGCGGCCAAAACGGCACTAGATGCAGGATCGCCCGGCGGGCCGGCGGTCCGGCCGGGCCGCCGGCCCGCCGGCCCATATGTGGCGGGCCCCGACGCGAGGCGGGCTTGCCGCCGCCGCCCAAAAACGACATAATGTCGGCCAAGACCGAGTCGCGGCCGACCGGCCCCGAGGAGAATAATCATGACCTGCCCCCAGCTCAAATGGCTCTTGCTGTCAACGCTGGCCGGCCTGGCCGGGGCCGCCCTCCACGGCGCCTTGGCCGGCGCGGCGGCCCGGGCCCAAGGGTCCGACGTCCTGACCACCGGCGAGCTGCGCCTCATCGACGGCGCCGGCCGCGCCAGACTGGCCTTGGCCTTGGTCCGAGAAAAGCCGCGTCTGCTGATGCTCGACTCCGAAGGGGAATATCGGCTGGAAATGGGCTTGGGCGAGACGGGAGAGCCGCACATTTGGCTGCGGGACGCCGACGGGGCGGCCAAGGTGCAGGTGGCCTTGACCGCCAAGGGCCTGCCCTCCTTCACGCTGGCCGATCAAAAGGGCCGCGTCCGCGCCGTGGTGGCCCTCAGCCAGGAAGGCGAGCCGACGCTGCTGCTGCGGGATCCTCAGGGACGCGACCGGGTGGCCCTGTGGCGGGACGCCCAGGGGGCCGGCCTGGCCCTGGCCGACGAGGAGGGCCGGGCGACGGCGGCCCTCAACGGCCCGGACGGGGCAGCGCCGAGCTTGACCTTTTATCGGGACGGCTCGGCCTACCGGAGCCTGCCTTGAGCCTAGCGACGCCCAGGCGCGGCCAGCCCGCGGCGCCTGGGGGGACCCTGACGGACGGCCGCCGGACCGAGCTCCGCCGGACCAGGCTTTTCTGCGAATCAGACCAAATATGCTGAAATTGTCTATTACTTTATTCTAAATAACTATTTAATTATTTTTAGCCATACATATAATGAATATAATAATTATTTAGTATTTTCAAAAACGAGCATAATAAAGCAATATTTTTTAAATGATGAAATACCAAATATTCTTACTAGTTTAGCTAAAAAAAACTCTATCGACTATAAATAGTCGCCCCGGCCAAAGGGCCTATCTAACCGGACTGGCAGGATAAATCCTGTTAAATGGCCCCTCTGGACTCGCATTCTCGACTGGCAACCTAAGTTCTTGTGATCACTAGGAAAGGGTCAAATCACCGGTCGGCAACGGCCTGAGCCTGGCCTCCATCAGCCCCGAAAACCGTCCTGAACAGGTAGAAATAGGCCAGATTGACAATGTCTGCCTGTTCAATTTTATCTCATTTTTTCGAAAATGGCCTTCATCAGAGCGGTTAAGCAATTTACATGACAATAGGTCACTTGTAATTTCCGTGCCAACACTCTCTAGCAATTTTCATGCCAATATCTCTCGATTAGAAGATAAGAATATTTTTTTCGGGTTAAATTTTATATTAAATACATCTTTATCTGGTGTAATATGGCTTTTGTAATCTGATGCCACCATCTGAAAATCCAAAGCTGTCAGACTGGCCGTAGTTGCTCAATTGGGGGAAAATGGAGGCCAATATGCTTCGACTTATTGATAACAAATTAGTTATTTTACCAAATATTCTTGATATAAATAAAGAATGTGCTTTTAAAAATCTTAACCCTGAAGACAAACTACTTATTTAGCCAAAAAGATTATTTAGAAAATATTATAGCAATTTTTTTACCGTTTTATTCTAAAAATATAGGTCGGACTGGCAAAATAGTCAGTTTAATGATATTATTTGTACTAATTGAATATTTATATCAATTAAGCGATCAAAGAGCAATTTAAGAATGGAAAAGAAATGTTTATTGCCAAAATTTTACATGAGAAACTAATTTTAAGCAAAATTGTCCTTGTGCTCAATCTACGTTATCAAGATTCAAAAAACGAATCGGAGAAGAAGCAGCTAATTTAATTTTAAAAGAAACAGTAGCTTTATTTGGTAAACTATATTTAAAGAGGATATAGTATGCGATTCTACAGTTCAAGAAAAATATATAGCTTACCCTACAGATATTAGATTGGTTTGCCAAATTATTTTTCGTTGTTGGAAAATTAACAAGCATTTAGAGATTAAATTTCGCAATAAATTTATCAACAAAGTACGAACAATACGTAAAAATACAGAGTTTGCTAAAAAGAAATAATAGCGCTTAAATTAAAATAGAAGGATTAAATTCGCTAAAAAAATATTGCAAACCGATTAATCAATGATTTAAGATCAAAAATGGAACCTTCACAATTAAGTGATCCATTTGTTCAAATTGATATTGACTTATTTAATAAAATTTTAACTCAAGAAAAATATAGCAAGAATAAAATATATAGCCTATATGAACCGCAAGTTAAATGCATCGTAAAAGGTAAATTGGGGGTAAGGTATGAATATAGTAATAAATTTACAATTTTAATGACTCCAATAGACTGTATTATACTCTGTGTCGCAAATATTAAAGATAATAGACATGATAGTGCAACTATACCAGAAATAGAAGAATTATTATCATCAAGATATGATGGTTACAAACCTTCAAAGCTTATTATTGATATGTATTATAGATGATATCAAAAATATACTGATCTTGATGTCATAATACCTCATAAAGATGATAAAAAACTTGCTATTGCCGATTTAAAAACTAAAATAGAAGCTCTAAATAGAAGGTTAGCTATTGAACAATGCATTTATCATATGAAAAGTGATTTTAAATTAGGCATTAATTATCTTCATGGAGAACTTGGTGACACAATAAATCATATTTTCTCTGCATCAGTGTCAAATTTAAGAAAATATGCAATAAAATATAAAAAAAGCTATCTAGGAAGTTGAATAAACTAAATTATCGTAAATTACCACGACAACGGAAAAATAAAAAAATAACAAGTCATTCAGTTAAAATAAAATTACCAGCTCCTAAACCTTTATTTGAATTTTTAAGAACTTAATTTATGAAAGAAGATAGCCTATCGCATTAGTAAAATAATTGGCTTTTAATAAAATCACATTTGAATATGCTATGGTGATAGGATAGATTTATCATAAAACTGTTATTTAATTAAATATACATAAATTTAAAAACAATTTTCGAAGAACCTCTATTTTTCTTTTTTTTTCGAACTATCGAAAATCATTTTGCATTGGTGACTAATTAAGCAATTAAAGAGCAATTCAAGAAAGTAAAAGAAATATTTATAATTACAAATTTATAAGAGAAGTTAATTTTAATTAATATAGCCATAATACTCAATATATATTATTAAAATTAGAAAAATAGTTCGAAAAAGCACTAGATATTTTAATTTTAAAAATAGTAACTTTATTTGGTTAATATAAATTTAAAGAAGATATAGTATGTTATTCTATAGTTTAAGAAAATATATACCTTAAACAACATATATTAGATCTATTTATCAAATTATTTTTCGTTATCGAAAAATTATTAAGCATAATATCAATTATTAAGGCATTATTCCGTGTCGGTCCAAGAATCCGGCCTATTTGCCCCACGATCAGGGGGACGGCCCCCAGGTTAAACACCGGTTAGGCGACCCTGGAAGAGCCGTCGTCGAGTCGCCGACGACGGGCGGACCGCCGCCTTCAAACGCCGTCGGGTTCAAGCCCCCAAAAAAGCGCCTCAAAGTTCCAGCGGCCGGACGCATCCGTCCCTGCCCGACCTCTTCCATCTCGGCCCGTCAGCTGCGCTTTTCGCTCCTGCTCGCCTGGGCTCTTGAACGCCCTCCAAAAATCCAGGCCGGACTCCTCCAGGCGCCCGACCGGACCTCTCAATTGAGAGTTTTGCCCGGGACGTGAGCTGCCATTTGAGAGTTTTTCCTCTCAATTGAGAGTAAACCTGGGCCAGGCGCTTCATCCGGTAGAGTCGAGATGGGAGGCCAGCCGATGGAACAACGTAGGTTTGTTCGCCAGGCCTAAGTCCTAGAAAATAAAAATCAAAAACAGCAAAAACAAAAAAAACGGCGCCGCGCCGGCGCCCCCAGACCGCCCGGGCTTTTCTGAAAAAAAAACGAAAAAAAATGGCGTCTCGCGGACGCCGTTTCAAATTTGCGCGGCTGGGGCCCCAACCGCGAAACCCCCAGGCCGCCGCGCCAGACTCCCCGCGGCACGTCGCTCAAGGCCTCAAACGGGAGGAAGCGGCGAAAGGGCGAGACCAACGTCGGACCGCCGCCGAGAAGGACCATAGACGGACGGGGGCGACCTCGCCGGG
This sequence comes from Deltaproteobacteria bacterium, assembly GCA_031269485.1. Taxonomy (GTDB): domain Bacteria; phylum Desulfobacterota; class Desulfarculia; order Adiutricales; family Adiutricaceae; genus JAISZC01. The sequence continues at coordinate 622 of JAISZC010000013.1, read as the reverse complement.
CGACTGCGCCTCGACTCCTCGGCGCTTCCCGCAAGCCCGCAGGATGCCGGGCTGTCGGGTGTCGAGTTGCTTCGTGTTTCCACCGGGGTCCTCTCGGTTTCTTGCCCTTGTGGGCGCGACATTCGCGCCGTGTGGCGGGGAAAGCCCGCCCCTGGGGTTATCTACCGGAGACGGGGAAGGAACGTCGGTGGAGGGGCTGTTCAGCGCTTGACACACGCACGCGAAACCCATAATTTCAGATGGGTTTCTCGTGATGCCGTCAAGAAGCCCAGACTTTGCACTTGACTTTTTTACTCAAAACCCATAATATTGCTATGGGTAACGTGAAACTAAGTCAAGGATACCGACGATGAAACATGATGAGTTTTTCCGAAAGCACCCGGTTTTCACCGGAGAGGAGTTGGCCAAACATCTGTCATCCCATGGTGAAGTCGGCGGGCGGACGCAGGAGGCGCTCCTGGCGTACCACCAGAAGGCCGGACGCGTCGTTCGGGTACGCCGCGGGTTGTATGCCGTCATCCCGTCGGGAGCCGATACGGATTCGTATCCGGTCGATCCGTTCCTCGTCGCCGCGAAGCTGACGCCGGATTCGGTGTTGTCGCACCATACGGCGCTGGAGTTT
>JAISZC010000249.1 GCA_031269485.1 Deltaproteobacteria bacterium | reverse complement strand
GATTGTCCAGAGTGCGGCGCACAACACGATCGAGATGTAAACGCCGCCATAAATCTGAAAAAATACGCCGTGAGTTCCACGGTGTCAGTCTGTGGAGAGGAAGGCTCTGGCCTTGCGGGTAGTCACAAGGTGAAACCGGCCTCTATGAAGCAGAAAGTCAGCACCAAATCAGATGGTTAGATTTGGATAGGTCTGACAGAACGGTTTTGGACCCCGCCGCTGCCGTTGGTCTCGATCTTGATGGGGACGCCCAGCTGCCGGCCGGCCTTTTCCAGCGCCTCGGCCGCCAGATAGGTGTGGGCGATGCCCGTCGGGCAGGCGGTGACGGCCAGGATCCTGAAGCCGCCCGGCGAGACGGCGGACTCGGCGGCCGCCGATTTCGCGCCCTCGTAGCGGTCGACCACGGCCAAAAAATCCTCAGGCGACGCCGCCGCGCGCAAGTCGGACAAGAAGTTGTCTTCGCCGATCAGCGTCATCAGGCCGGCCAACGCGTCGATGTGGGCGTCGGCGTCGGGCGGGGAGGCGATCATGAAAAAAAGGTCGGCCGGCTCGTCGTCGGGCGCGTCGTAATCGACGCCGCGGGTCAAGGTCAAGGCGGCCAAGGCCGGCTTGACGACGGCGGCCGACTTGGCGTGCGGAACGGCCAGGCCGTCGCCGATGGCCGTCGTCGACTGGGCTTCGCGGGCGTGGATGGCTTTGACGAACGCCTCCCGATCGCTGACCGCGCTGCTGGCGACCATCAAATCAGTCAAGCGTTCGATGACCGCGGCCTGGTCGGCGAGCTCCGCGCCCAAGGCCACTCTTTCCTTGATCAATAAATCAGTAATCTTCATAAAAGCCACCTTTCAACAACATCCTGGCTGGTTTATTGATAGTCTAAGATAAAATTTATTAAAAATATCAATTAAGGCCTATAAGACAAGGTCACAATCTACGTCTCGCCAAGCCGGGCCCAAGCGGGGCTTGAGCGCTCAAGCCGACGCCGCGCCCAGCCGGACCGGCTCGGGCAATTGCGCCAGCATTGCAAGGACGGCCGCCTGGTCGGCCATGACGGCGGAAAAAGCGGTGGCCGTCCCGGCGGCGGCGCCCAGCTTGAGGGCCTGACCGAAGTCGCGGCCGGAGAGATGGCCGGCCAAAAAGCCGGCCACCATGGAATCGCCGGCGCCCACCGAGTTGCGCACGTTCCCGGCGACCGAGCCCATCCGCCAAGCTTGGCCGTCTTGGTCGACCAACAGCGCCCCGTCGCCGGCCAAAGAGACCAAAACGTTGCGGGCGCCCTTTTGGCGCAGCTCCCGGGCCGCTTCGACGATTTTCGGCTCATCGGCCAGCCGGCGGCCGCAAATTTCCTCCAATTCCAAACGATTGGGCTTGACCAGAAAAGGCTCATGCGCCAAGGTCCGGCGGAAAAGCTCGCCGGCGGCGTCCACGACCGCCAAGACGCGACGGTTCTGGACCCGGGCCAACAGCCGGGCGTAGACGTCCGGCGCCGCGCCCGGCGGCGCGGCGCCCGCCAAGACCAGCGCGTCCCCGTCGACCAAAGCCTCCAGCTTGGCCGCCAAGGCCTCGACGTCGGCCGAGGCGATCAGCGGTCCGGCGCCGTTGATTTCCGTTTCCTGGCCCGCCTTGATTTTGACGTTGATTCTGGTGAAGCCGCTCGCCAGACGCGTGAAATCGACGCTTTGACCAGCCGCCTTGAGACCTTCCTCCAAGGCGGCCCCGGTGCGGCCGGCCGTGAAGCCCAAGGCGACGCTCTGATGGCCCAAGGTTTTGAGCATGGTCGAAACGTTGACGCCCTTGCCGCCCAACTGAATGGCCGCCTCATGAACTCGATTAATGCTGCCGATAGTTAAGCTTGGCATATTGACTATATAATCAATAGCCGGATTTAGCGTAACAGTATAAATCATAATTTATAACCTAAATAAAACAGATAAGTTTCATAGGCCATGAAATATTTAAAGGCAAAAAAGAAATTAGGCCGCGAGATGACAAGGCCGGAGAAGCGTCCGCCCGGTCCCTGTCCAGTCGGCAAAAGGGTTGATCGGGCGATTGGGCGGAGCGGTCGCGCCGTTTGCGGGCGGATTTGAGCGGCGCGGTATAAGACGATTGCGGGCCGGCGGCTGGCTGGCCGACGCTCCAGGGTCGGTCGGCTGATCGACGTGCACGAGGCGGTCGGCGCCGCAGGTCAGCTGAGCCAGACCGACCGGTCGGTCGGAAAGCCGGAAGGACGGTTGACCTTTTTTGGCGGCCGCCAGTTTTGGCCGGCTAGGCCTCAGACCCGTCGCCAGACGGTCAGCCCGGCCTGGTCCTCGCAAGCCTGAGCGGTCGGCTGGTCGGCGTTCCAGGTTCAGTCGGCTTTGCGGATCAACCGAGCCAGACCGACCGGTCGGTCGGTAAGCCGGAAGGACGGTTGGCCTTTTTTGGCGGCCGCCGGTTTTGGCCGGCGGGGGTCCAGACCCGTCGCCAGACGGTCTGCCCGGCCTGGTCCTCGCACGGCTGAGCGTTCTGCTGGCCGGCGATCCAGGTTCAGTCGGCTTCGCGGAACAACCGAGCCAGACCGACCGGTCGGTCGGGCAGCCGGAAGGACGGTTGGCCTTTTTTGGCGGCCGCCGGTTTGGGTCGGCGTGGGTCCAGACCCGTCGCCAGACAGTCTGCCCGGCCTTGTCCTCGCACGGCTGAGCGATCGGCTGGCCGGCGATCCAGGTTCAGTCGGCGACGCGGATCAACCGAGCCAGACCGACCGGTCGGTCGGGCAGCCGGAAGGACGGCCGTCATTTTTCGGCGCCCGCCGGTTTGGGTCGGCGGAGGCCAGACCAGACGCCAGAAGGTCAGCCAGGCCAGGTCCTCGCAAGGCAGAGCGGTCAGCTGGTCGGCGATCCAGGTTCAGTCGGCGACGCGGATCAACCGAGCCGACCGACCGGTCGGTCGGTCGTTCAGTAGGGAAGCCGAAAAAACGGCCGACATTTTTCGGCACCCGCCGGTTTGATCGGCGGAGGCCAGACCAAACGCCAGAAGGTCAGCCCGGCCAGGTCCTCGCAAGGCAGAGCGGTCGGCTGGTCGACATTCCAGGGACGGTCGGCGCCGCGAATCAACGCAATATCGACCGACCGGTCGGGAAGCCCTAAGGCAAGATTGACTTTTCGGAGGCCGTCGGTTGGGCCGGCTAGGCCTCAGACCCGTCGCCAGACGGTCTGCCCGGCCTTGTCCTCCAACGCCACGCCCAGCCCCGTCAGTTCCTGGCGCAGGCGGTCGGCCTCCGGCCAGTCCTTATTGGCGCGGGCCTCGTTGCGAGCGGCCACCAGCCGCTCGATGTCCTCGCGGGAGGGCCCCGAGCCGGCCTTGAGGCTGTCGAAAAAATCGGCCGGCCGCCGCCGCCACAGGCCCAGCTGCTCGCCCATGGCCACCAGGGTTCGCCGGGCGGCCGCGGCCGCCGTCCGCGCGCCGGCGTCGAGGTTCTTGTTGAGCAGATGGACCAAGTCGAAGACGTGGCCCAAGGCCTGGGAAGCGTTCAAGTCGTCGTCCATGGCCTGGCCGAAGAGCACCAAACGCTGGACCGATTCGGCGTCCGAGCTTACGTCCACTCGCCCGTCGTCTGGACCGCCCAAAAACTCCTCGGCGGCGGCCAAGGCCCGGTAGACGCGTTCCAAAGCCTTGCCGCTCTCGCGCAGGCCCTCTTCGGAAAACTCGATGGGGCTGCGGTAATGCTTGGAAACCAGAAAATAGCGCAAAACCTCGGCCGGCCAAACCTTCAAAATGTCCTTGACGGCAAAGAAATTGCCCAACGACTTGGACATTTTTTCGTTGTTGACGTTGACGAAGCCGTTGTGGGCCCAGATGCGGGCCATGGGCCGGTCGAGGGCCGCCGCCTGGGCCAGCTCGTTTTCATGGTGAGGAAAAATGAGATCTTGCCCGCCGCCGTGGATGTCGAAAATCGGCCCCAGGAGCCGGGCGCTCATGGTCGAGCACTCGGTGTGCCAGCCGGGCCGGCCGTCGCCCCATGGCGAAGGCCAGGAGGGCTCGCCGGGCTTGGCGGCCTTCCACAGGGCGAAGTCGGCCGGATTTTTCTTGCGCTCGTCGACGGCCACCCTGGCCCCGGCCTCCTGATCCTGGGCTTGACGGCCCGAAAGACGGCCGTAGGCCGCCAAGGCCGCGACGTCGAAAAAAACGTCGCCCCCCGAGACGTAGGCCAAGCCCTTGGCGACGATGGCCTGGACGTCCTCGAGCATCTGCTCGACGTATTCGGTGGCGCGGGGCGAGTGATCGGGCCGCCGGCAGTTGAGGGCGTCGAGGTCTTCGTTGAAGCTTCGGATGCAGCTTTCGGCCAGCTCGCGCCAGTCGCGGCCCTGCTCGCGGGCGCGGTTGATGATTTTGTCGTCGACGTCGGTGAAATTTCGGACGTAGACGATCCGATGGCCCAGAGCCGCCAAACGCCGGACCAAAACGTCGAAAGCCACGGCCGCTCTGGCGTGCCCAACGTGGGCGTCGTCGTAGACGGTGGGGCCGCAGGCGTAGAGGCTGACTTCGCCGGGCTTGACCGGCGAGAGTCGGACCTGCGAGCGGGTCATGGTGTCGTAAATCTGAAAGGTCATTAAATCTCCAAAAAAATCCAAAAAAACGCCTCGGCGTCGCCCGCGGCCTGGTCTTGACCGCCCGGCGGGGCGGCCGCCGGCGGAAGGAAAGCGCGCGGAGGCGGTGGCCCACTGGTCCCAGGAGGTCCTGTTGTCGGCCTTTGGATTAGTTTAACCCAACAGGCGCCTGTTTTTCAAGCGGCGGGCCCAGTGGCCAGGGGGACGTCGGGCGCGGCGATAATTTGGCTGGGGGAGGCTGATGGCGCCCGGCCAGGGCCTGCAAGTCCAAGGGCCGAGGCGCCGAGAGATTTTTTTCGAGCGACGTTGGGAGGGGGCGGTTTTGGAGACGCTTGACTGTCGATCAGGCCCGACGACGGCCTCAAATGTCGGGCTTGGGCTTGGACCGGCGGCTGCGGCGGGGATCCATGATGGCTTCGATGTCGCGACGCCTGATGCGCCAATAGCCCCGGTCGCCGATGCGAAAGCCGGGGACTTTGCCGGAGCGAACCATGGCCGACAAAGTTTTGGGGCCGACGCCCAAGAGCTGGGCCGCTTGGCCGACGGTGAGAACTTCATCGAGATTGACGACCATGGGGCCTCCGCTAAAACGAAATCTGAATCAAAATAGTCCGCTTTTTCAGAAGGATATGCCCAATGGCCATATTTGTCAATCATTAAGTTGACCAATAAGCCGCGCAGCGGCGACGCGCCAGGTCATCGGCCGGCCCGCGCCGTCTCGAGGCGACGACGAATGGCCCGGCGACGCGAAAACGACGACCGGGAGGGCCGGGAGCTGGCCGTCCGCCAAGGCCCGGCCGGCCTGAGCTCCGCCGAGATGGACGCCGGACCCGGGGAGGCATGGCGGCTTTCAGGGCCGCCGCAGCCTGACGACCATCGTCCGGCCCGATCCGAGCCTCGGCGATTTTTTTGATTTTGTCTTATGCCCGCTTTCTCGCCCCAAACCTGCTTTTGACGGCGGATCTCGCCCCCGACTCGTGGCTTGAGAACCAGTTCGCTCTGCCGTCAGTTCGATCTGCCGTGACGCTGGCTTAAAGTTTTTTGGCGGCTGACATTCAGGCCGGCGCTCGTGACAGGCGCCCAAGCCTTTGAAAAAAACCTCGCGCCGAGCCGGAGATTTCTCTAAAGTTCGGCCGGCGGAAAGCCGATAAAAGAATTGCCGAAACCCTCTCCGGGCCCTCGCCGGAGAAAAAGGAGGCGCTCCATGCTGGTGAGCAGCGATTTTCTCGGCTTTCTGGCCCGCAAGAAAAATTTGGAAAAACAGCCCCTGGTCTCGGCGGCTCTGAAGGCCTCGCCGGGCGATCGCGAAAAAAGCCCCCCGGTGGACAAGGTCTCGGGCGACCAGCGCGGCCGCCGCGCCAACGACGACGAAGTGGACTATTTGAACGAAAAAACCTCCATGGTGAACGTGGTCCTCTGACGTCGCGCCGATTGACGGGCTTTGCAGACGTCGGCCGCCGTCCTGACGCGTCAGGACGGCGGCCATTTTTTTTCAAGGCCCTTTTGGTCTCAGCCGGCAGTTTTCAGCGCCGCCAATCAGCTCGCGGCGCCGAGCTCGGGCGGCTGCTCCACGGGCGGCCGGCGCGGTTCGAGCAGGCGCCCTCCCCTGCCCTTTCAGGGCGACAGGCCGCGGAACCCAAGCCCTGGGGGCGCGTTCCGCCCGCCTCCGTTCCTCCGGTCGCGGCCTGCCGACGAAGCTGGTTCGCCGCGCGGCTCGCCCGTCCGTCCGCAAAGCCGGGCCGAAGCCCAGGCGCCCTAACCGCCGTCTCAACCGCCGCCCTCCCGCCGCCGACGCCTCAGCCCGACGAGCAGCAAGGCCACCACCGCCAAGACGAAGATGGAGGCCGTCCATTCCACCCCCGAGGACGGCAGCATGGTCTCCTCGTCGGCGGTTTGGACTTTTTCCATTTTGAAGCCCCGCACGCTCTGGGCTTCCGAGGCCGCCTCGGGCCCGCCGCCGGCCGTCGGCCGCGCCGGCGAGCTTTGACCCAAGTCCCGCAGCAGCTCGGCCCTTTGGCCGACCATCTCCTCGAGGGAGGCCTGACCGGCCCGCTCGACGGCCATGCGGAACTCGGCCGCCAGCTCCGGTGACATGACGCCGGGCAGCGAGACGATGTTCATGACCATTTGGTGGAGCATCGGGTTGTTGCAGGTGTGATCGCAGCAGGCCAGGCCGCGCATGACGACGCTCAAGGCGTAGTCGCGGGCCAGCCGCCGCTGGACCTCTTCGGAGGGCGTCCAAAAGCCCTTGCGGACGCTTTCCAGCAGCCGCCCGGACATCGACTGGAAGGCCCAGGGGTTTTCGGCGTCGAGAAATTCGGCCAAGCCCTGGCCGAGCTTGTCTTCGACGTACACCTCGTAAGTCTGGTCCCACAGCTCCTGGTCCACCGACTCGGGGGCGGTGACCTGCCAGCCCCACAAATACTCGACGTAGTGGGACATCTCCGTGGCCCCGGCGTAGCCTTGGGCCTTCATCCCCTCGATCCACTTGGGGTTGAGGTAGCGGGTGATGGCCTCCTGCCGCAAAAATTCCGCCAGCGGGGTCATGCTCACCCGGCCGAGGTCCCGATGGTCGGCCAGCAGCGTCTGCGGCGCCTCGCCCGAGAGGGCCTCGACGGCCGCCGACAAGCCGCCCAGAAACATGTACATGTCGTCGTTGTCCATCAGGGCGTAGAGGTTCGAGGAGACGGAGTGCCAGGCCGTCTTGACCTCCGCCAGGTTGACGTCCAGGGCCTCCTTGGCCGGCGCCCCCCAATAATCCTCCCCGTAGGCGAAGCCGGTGTGGGTCCGGAAGACGTCGGAGATGGCCGAGCGGTCCTCCCACAGCCCGGAGGCCGAAACGAGCTCGGAGACGCGGTTGCCGTAGGCCCCAGGGGCCTCGGAAAAGATCCGGGCCCGCGAGAAGCGCCCCGCCTCCTCTTCCGTCATGCCCTGGGCCAGCAAGGCCTGGCGGTTGAGCTCGTCGCCCCGCCGCACGAAGTTGTCCAAATCGTCCTGCGCGGCGGCCTGCCGGAAGGCCTTGTCGAGGAGCAGTATCTTGTCCGGAAAAAGATCCCGGTAAAGCCCCGAGGCGTCCACGACCACGTCGACCCGAGGTCGCCCGAGCCTGGCGGCCGGCGTGGGCTTGACGCCGATCACGCGGCCGTTGGGGCTCCAGATGGGCTCGACGCCGATGAGCCGCAAGATCGTGGCCTCGTTTAGGCCCTCGTTGCGCAGGCTTTCCACCGCCCAGAGAATCACGGCGACCTTGTCGGGAAAGCGGCCTTTTTCGGCCTGATGCTTGGCGATGATCTGCTCGGCCGCGTCCTGGGCCAGCTCCCAGGCGGCCCTGGTGGGCATCAGGCTGGGCGACAGGCCGAAGAAGTCCCGGCCCGTCGGAATGGAGGCCGGGTTTCTGACGGGATCGTTGCCCTCGCCTGGCGCCACGTAACGGCCGGCCAGGCCGGCCAAGAGGGCCTCCATCTCGGCCTGGCCGCTGGCGGCCAAGGCCGCCCGGATCGCCCGCGGCGCCCGGTCGTCCTCCCCCGCCCCGCCCTCGGCCACGGCCTGGGCCAGATCGTCCAGGGCGTCGTCTTGGGGCGAGCGCCCGAAGACGTGAAGGCCGTAGGGCGTGAGCGCCGTTTGCAGGTATTCCAGCTTCTCGCTCAGCGCCCGCAGGCCGGCGTCCTCGTCGAGGGTCGCCGCGTCCTGGATCGCGCCGTCCGTCAAGCCGGCCGCCGTTCCGTCCGTCAAGCCGTCCGCCGCTTCGGCCGCCGTTCCGTCCGCCGCGCCGTCCGCCGCTTCGGCCGGCCCCGCCGGCGTCTCGCCGCCCAGCCCGCCGTCGAGGCCCAGCTTGGCGGCCAGAGCCTTGATCTCCGCCAAATGCCGCGGCGCCGTCGGCGCGTCGGTCTTGCGGGCCTGCTCGTAGGTGGCCAGCTTCGCCGCCAGCTCCCGATGATCCTTATGATTGCCGGCCGGCGTCAGCGGGGGAATCAAATGGTCCACCACGACGGCGCGGCCGCGACGCTTGGCCTGGAGGCCTTCGCCCACGTCGTCGACGATGTAGGGGTAGACGTTTGGCAGATCGGTCCCCAAAAGCTCGGGCGGACATGACGAGCTCAGGCCCGACTGCTTGCCCGGCAGCCACTCGTGGGTGGCGTGGGTGCCCAGGTGGACCATGGCGTCGGCCCCGAAGCCGCGCTTGAGCCACAAATAGGCGGCGATGTACTGATGGTGGGGCTGGAGGACCGGATCGTGATAAAGCTTGAGGGGATCGTCGACCTCGCCCCTGGCCGGCTCGGGCATCACCGCCAGATTGCCCAGCCGGATCGCGGGAATGACGAGGCGGCCGTCCTTGATCATGGGGCCGGGCGAGCCGGGCGGCCCCCACTGCTCGACGACCTTTCGCCTAAACTCTTCCGGCAGCTCGGCGAACCATTTTTGGTAAACCTCCACGTCGAGCTCCTCGACGAGGCCCGAGGCCAAAAGCGCGTCAAGCTCGCCCGGCGCCCAGGAGCCCACGTTGCGGCCGCCCTTGAGGACCAAATCCTTGACGGCCGCCTCGTCGAGGACCAGCTCGGCCGGCAGCCCGTAGCCCGCCTCGCGCAGGCTCGCCAAGATGGCCTCCAGGCTTCGGAAAACGTTGAGGTAGCTGGCCCCGATGTTCTGCTTGCCGCGGGAATTGTTGTAGATCAAGATGGCCACTTTCTTCTCGCCGTTGGGCTTGGCCCGCAAGCCGATCCAAGCCTTGAGCCGCGCGACGACGTCGTCGACCCGGTCCTCGATGAGCTCGTCATGATAAACCAGCGCGCCGTCAGGCAGCCTCTCCTCGACCTTGCCGATCAGCACGATGGGCTCGACGGCGCCGGAAACCTCCGCATTGTCCAAGTTCCAAACCACGTCCGAGGCCGCCAGGCCCTGCTGGCTTTGGACCCATTCCTCGATGGTCTGGGTGTAGAGCTTGATGGCGTTGAAAACCGGGACGTCGAGCCGAATCAAGGACTCTTTGATCCGCTCGTCGTAGGCGATGTAAAATTTCAGGCCAAAGCTCAGCAGGGCCTCGATGCGCGCCCGCCCCTCCGGGTCGAGAAAGAAGCGCTCGATGAGCGTCCCGTCGTGGCCGTACGCCGGCAAGACGTTGAGGCCGGCCTCTTCGAGCTTGAATATGAGCTGGTCCAAGGCCTCCTTTTGGCCGGGCATGAGATTGGTCGAAAAAAAGGTCAAGCCCACGTAGGGCCGGCCGGCCGCCGGGCCCAGGCGGGCGGCGGACCAGGCCAGGTAGTCTTCGGCCGTCGTGAAGAGGCCCTCGGCCAGGGGATGATACAGGGCCTCCTCGGGATCGCTCTCCGGCGGACCGTAAGCCGGCGCCGCGTCGGGACCCAGCTCCAAGGCCAGGGCTCGCCGGATCATGTTTTGGACGTTTAGGGGCTTCAAATGGGCGTAATAGGCGGCGATCTCCTCGCGGAACTCGAAGCCCTCGGCGGCCAGGGCCTGATCGTCCTTGGAGCCGCGCAGCGCCAGCACCCGGCTGCGGCTCAAAAGCCCGCGCTCGCGCACGTAGTCCGACAAATTGTCGTCCATGACGTCGACCAAGATCAGACGGCTGCGATCGAAACGCTCGGCCTTGGCCGGATTGTCCAAAAGATCCCGCAGGCAATAGGCCCCGACCTCCAAGCCGGCCGGCCAGGGGACCTCCTCGACGGCCCGATGGATCATGAAGCTGTCCGAATCGGTCGTCAGCAAGGCGACCGACATGGCTTCGGCCGGAGCGGTCGTGGCTTCGGTCGGGGGCGTGGCTTCGGCCGGGGCGGCCGCCGCCCCGGCCGTCCCGAGAAAAACCCAGCCGACCAGACCGGTCAGGCAAGCTAGACGGGCCAAACCGGCCAAGCCGGCCAAACAAGTCAGACGGGCCAAGCCGGCCAGCCGGGCCAGACAAGCCAGACCGGCCAGCCGGAGAGCCCCCCAAAAGGCCCGACCCGGACGCCGGCCGGGCCGCGCGGCGACTCGGCCCGGCCGGGCCAGCCGGAAATATGCTTGGCGGGCCTGGCTGTCGCGGCCGGGACGCGGCCGGCCTGACGAGAGGCGCGAAAAGCCTGGCGACTGAATTGGCCGATTGGACAGGCGCGGCGGGCCGGCCGAAAGGTTCAAGGCGTTGGGCATCGACAGCTCCCCCAGGAGGCCGCCCTGCCGGCCTCGGCGAAAAAAAGGCGTCCGGTCCCCCAGGCGGCCGGCCGCCGACCAGCGGCTCACTGCTCGTCAGGCAAATAAACCATGCTGCCGTCCTCCAGGCGATAGGCCACGCCCAGGCGGACGCCGCGGCCTTCGGCCTGGCTTTTGGTGATTTTGACGGCTTCCAGGCGGTTGGCCTTCTTGGTGATGATGGTCGTCTCGCCGTCTTCGGAGACCTTGACCACGGAGGTCTGGCCTTCCGGCGACAAAAGCTCGCTCAGGCCCAGGGCCGACAGGAAGCTCACCAAAACGGCCACGATGAAAACCAGAAAAATGTCGATGAGATTGATCACGGCCAACATCGGATCGTCGGCCTCGGCCAGCGCCGGCCGGCCGCCCAGACGGCCGGACAAGGATCTTCGCCTCATTTTTTTCTCTCCCCGGCCCAGGCCGGCCCGCTTCGAAACCTCGGCCTCAGTCCGGACGCGGCCCCAGCCGAGCCTCGGCCCGGGCCGTCAGCACGAGCTCCAGCATCTCCAAATCCGCCTCCACCCAGCGCGCTCGGACGGAGTGCAGCACGTAGGCCGTCACCCCCACGGCCAGACCCACCACGGTGGCCGTGAAGGCCACCACCAAGTCGGACGACAGGCGGCTCATGTCGCCCTGGCTGAGGCCGGCCAGCCCCGAGCTCATGGGAATGAGGGTGGCGATCAGCCCCGTGGAAGGCCCCAGACGGACCAGCACGCGCAGAAAGTCCAGCTTTTTTCTGGCCTGGCCCCCGGCGCTCAGCCACAGGCGCTCCACTTCGGACCAGGCGGCCGAGGGCCGCTCGAGGAGCTGCTGCAGCTGGGCCAAGGTCGCGCCCATGTAATGGTCCAAACGGCGCCGGCCCCGGAGGATGGCCGGCCAGTCCGCCGCCGCCGGCTTGACCAGGCGGGCCCGCTCGCTCCACTCGGCCAAGAAGGCCCCGAAGGACACCGCCAAGCCCACGAAGGCGACCAGCAGGACCGCCAGGGCCGGGTAGAACAGCGACGAGGAAATGAGGTAGAGAGCGGACTGGCTCAAGGCTCCGAAATTCATTCTTGCCCCCTGACGGCCGGACGTCGCGCCGGTCCCGCGGACCGGCGCGCCCCTCGGCGGCCCGAAAAAAAGCCGGCCGCGATCAGCCCCAGGCTCGCGGCCAAGACGCCCCAGACGCCGCCGCCCAAGCCCGGCCGCTCGGCCGAGGCGTGCGCCGCCAAGCGGTAGATGCGGGCGACTTCGCCAAAATTCGGCAACACCAAGGCCGAAACCATGAAATAAGCGGCCACGAGCATCATCGCCTGGCCCAAGGAGCGCTCCAGGCTCGAACGCTCCGTCTGGGAGCGCTCCGCGTCCGAACGGCCCGCGGCGGCGCCGCTCGCCCCCCGGCCCAAGATGAACGTCAGGCCCGAGACCGCCGCGACCGCGGCGAAGCCGACGTAGACGAGCCCCAGGCCGAGCAGGGCTTTTTCCGGAAAGTAGGCCTCCAAACAGGCCGCCGACATGGCCAGCACCGACAGGCACACCGGACAAGGCAGCGCCAACGCCAGCCAGCCGCGGCTGCCGCCGGCCCGGCAGCCGGCGGCGCCCGACCCGCCCTTGAGCAAGGCCAAGCCCCACAGGAAGGTCAAGCCCGCCGTCAGCCAATGCAGCGCCAGGCCGCCGCGCCACAAGGGCGCCAGCCGGCCGGCGCCGGCCAGCAGATCCACCCGCGAGACCAGCCAAAACAGCCCGCCGAAGACCAGCGCGTAGAGGCCCAAAACGCCCAGCGTGGCCGCCGCCCGCCGGCCTGGCCGGCAGCCCAGCCACAAATAGGCCCACCCCAGCCCGGTTTTGACGGCGAAGGCCAGCACGGCGACCATCAGGCCGGTCAGCAAGGTCTGAAGCTCCACAAAACCCCCTCCGGCCGCAAAAAAAAACCCGGATCCTCGACGGATCCGGGCTCCCATTCGTGCCGCGGCCTTGAAATTTCAGGCGTCCACGAACCCTTTGCCCCAGGATTCGGAACAAGGCCGACAGGCAGGTCTTCTGGCTCGTCCTTCAGGCCCGCCTTCCCGTCCGCGAGGACAGTGGCTTTTCGGGCGAAGGGCGCCGCGACGGCGCCCCAGGACTTACAGCGATGGGTTCGCTCCCGCTTGAACGGGATTCCCTGTTGGTCCCGGAGGGACACCTGACGGCTGACGGAGCCATTTTAGGCGATCGGCCGGCCCCTGTCAAGGCCGGGCCGGCGGCGGGCCGGCAAGCGGCAAAAAAAGCTTTGGCGGGCCTGAGCTATTTTGCCAGCGCTCTGGAGCGGGCCGGAATCTAGGAGCGCCGTCTCTGAGCCCGGCCGACCGCCAGAACGCGGCGGCTAAAACTCCTCGGCGACGATTCATGCGCCCTTATTTTTCTTTAATTAAAATTTTATTAAATAAATTCATATTAATTTGAAAAAATATATATCATATAATTAAAAATATTCCATTTATATATTTTATCTATTATAAAATAAATTTATTGCAAAATTTAAACACTAAATTCTTGATAATTTTCCAATAATAAAAAATAATTTGGAAAACAATCTAATATATGTTTTATAATCTATATATTTTTCTTGAATTGTATAAAAAAATTACTATATAATATTTTAATCAATCTTTTTGGCTAAAATAACTAGATTATCTTCAGAATTAAGATTTTTAAAAAACATTTTATTTATTTATGACCAGAATATTAGGTAAAATAACTATTTTTTTATCAATAAATTGGCATATATTAGCCTATAATTTTCATAAATTGGGTATTTTATGCATCGTAGCATTGATAAATTCTAAATTAGTGGTATAAAATTACTATAACAATATTACATCAGATAAAAATGCATAAAAAGTAAAATTTATCCAAAAAATATTTTTTTATAATTAAGAAATATTTGCATAAAATTTACTAGATAGTGTTAGTATAAAAATTTTAAATGAACTATTAGCACGAAAATTACTGTAAATACCATTTAAATGGAAATTTATAGTAATTATTTGGCATTAAAATTACTTAACAACTCTGATAAATGCCATTTTCGAAATAATAATATAAAAATAAACAAGTTTGCATTGTTAATCTGACATATTACTACCTGTTCAGGGCGGTTTTCGGGGCTGATGGAGGCTATACTCAGGCAGTTGCCGATTTATGATTGGATATTATCCATATAATTACAATGATTTAGGTTATCAGTCGAGAATACTAGTCAAAATTGGCTATTTCATAAAATATATCCTGCTATTCCGGGTAAATAGGCCTTTTTTGCCGGAGCGATTATCTAAAAATCTGACTAAATGTTCTAGCTTAGATGTATATTTTGAAAATTTATTAGTATAATTATGATTTTTTAATTATTTAAACAACAATAAATATGATTTTTAATCTATATTAATGCCAATAATTGTTAAAAATATTAAAAACAATTGCTTAATAGTTTGCGTAAATTTATTTACAAACTTATTATTTCAAATTAAAATGCATTATATGAAATATATAAAAATTAATCAGTAAAATATTGTATATATTTCAATTAAACTCAATTTTTGGGTGGAAATACTGCTGATGTTTCAGTTAATTTTTTATCTGACGGAATTATATGTCACTTTGGAGCGGGGTTATCAATCATTTTTTTCAATGCCGTCAATCCGCGGCTGGCCCGCCGTTTGTCGTCCCCAGTTTCTTTGACATACGGTCCATGGCAGCGGGGCTGAGGAGCTCAATTGAGAGACTTGGTCGTGGCCCGATTGGGAGCTTGGGTGTCACACCACAGCATAAATGTCCGCTTTTCGTCCACAGCATAAATGTCAAAGGTGATTAATAAGCCCACAGCATAAATGTCCGGTGCCTCCTAGCAATTTCCGTGCCAAGAGCTACATGCAATTTTTATGCCAATCATCCGATGCAATTTCTGTGCCAACCTATTTTTGAGCCTTACGGCCACAGCCAAAAT
>JAISZC010000194.1 GCA_031269485.1 Deltaproteobacteria bacterium | reverse complement strand
CAGACGGACAAAGAGGTTGGCGACGAGGCGGGCCAAGCCGGCCGCGCCGGCAAAGAGATTGGCAAAGCGGCGGGCCAAGCCGGCCGCGCCGGCAAAGAGATTGGCAAAGCGGCGGGCCAAGCCGGCCGCGCCGGCAAAGAGATTGGCAAAGAGGCGGGTCAAGCCGGCCGTGCCGGCAAAGAGGCTGGTCAGGACGCCAAGAAGGAAAAAGGTTCGGCGACGTCCAAACGCCGAGCCTGAAAGCGCCGTCGAGCCGACCGAGTTTTGGCGGCTGATCGCGGCGGGCGGCCATCGACGCCCGTTTTGTCGGACTCGGGCCCTGGGCGGCCGGGCGTCCGGCTGACGAACATCGGGCCGAGGGCTTGCAAGCTGAGGTGGTTTCAAGTTTTGGGCTGGACGACCTCGGTCCGCGGCGTCCCGCCAGGAGCGCCGCGGACCGGACCGCTTGAGGCGCGGGCTCGGAAGGCGGGCCGGCGCCGCCGCTTTGGGAGGGTGGCGTGATTTTGATCGTGAAGCAGGCCGGACGCGAAGACGTGACGGCGGAGGCCCCCGACGGGTCGACGGTGATGGAGGCCTTGGCCGGCGCGGGCCTGCGGCTTGACGCGCCATGCGGCGGCGTGGGCCGCTGCGGCAAATGCCGCCTTGAGATTACGGGCGATCTCGACGAGCCCGGCCCGGCCGAGCTCAAGCACGTCGCCGGGCGCCCCGGCGAGCGTTTGGCCTGCCTGGCCCGAGTCCGCGGCCGGGCCGAGGCGATCTTGGCCGGCCAGTCGGTGTTCAGCGCGGTCAAGGGCTTGGGCTGGAGCGCTCCTTATCGGGTCGATCCGGCCTTGAGGCGCCTGGAGCTGCCGGAGCGGGATCGCAAGGACCAAAAGTCCGTCCTGGACGCGCTGGACCTTTTTTCCGTTTCTCCGTCGGCCTTGGAGGCTCTGGCCGACCTGGAGGCCGAACGCCAGGCCGGCGATCTGCTGGTTTGGCGCGACGAGCTCCTGGCCGCCTGGCCCGCCGGCCAAGGGCCCGCGGAGACCTTGGCCGCGGCCTTCGATCTGGGCACCACCGGCTTGGCCTTGGCGGTGCTGGACCTCGACAACCGCGGCGCGGTCGCCTTCGAGACGGCCCTCAACCCGCAGACCACGGCCGGCGGCGACGTGATCAGCCGCATCACGTACGCGGCCGAAGGGCCGGACAATTTGCGCGTCTTGCAGGATCTGGCTCTTCAAGGCCTCCGGGATCTGCTTCTGGCGGCCCTGGGCCCCGAGCGGGCCGCCCGAGTGGGCGCGGCGACGATCAGCGGCAACGCCACCATGCTGCACCTGTTGGCCGGCGTCAACCCCAAAAGCTTGGCGCAGGCGCCCTATAGGCCGATTTTCACCGGCATGCTCGACCTCTCCCGGCTGGCCCCCAGGCTCGGCTTGGCCCCGTGGGCCAAAGTCTTGACCCCGCCCTCCATCTCGGCCTACGTGGGCGGGGACATCG
Source organism: Deltaproteobacteria bacterium (assembly GCA_031269485.1). Lineage (GTDB taxonomy): Bacteria > Desulfobacterota > Desulfarculia > Adiutricales > Adiutricaceae > JAISZC01. The sequence continues at coordinate 8,270 of JAISZC010000194.1, read as the reverse complement.
CCAGCGGCCTTTTGGCCGTCAATTTGGCCGAACGGCCCGGGACGGTCGTCTTCATCGACGTCGGCACCAACGGCGAGATCGTCGTCTCCCGCGACGGCCGTCTGGCCGGGGCCTCCTGCGCGGCCGGACCGGCCTTGGAGGGCATGAACATCTCCTGCGGCATGCGGGCCGTGTCCGGGGCGATGGACAGCTTCCGGCTGGTCGACGGCCGACGGCCCGAGTTCACCGTCATCGGCGGCGGAGAGCCCGTGGGCGTGTGCGGCAGCGGACTGGTCGACGTGTGCTCGGAGCTGGTCAAGGCCGGCGTCATCGATCGCACCGGCCGCCTCAAGGCCTCCCCGGACGCGCCCGAGCTGGTGGTCGACGGACGCTGCCGCCTGTCCGAAAAAGTCAGCCTCGAGCAAAAGGACGTCCGCCAGGTCCAGCTGGCCAAAGGGGCCATCGCCGCGGCCATGCAGATGCTTTTGGAGCGCCTGGAGCTGACTCTGGACGACCTCGACGAGGTGGTGGTCGCCGGCTCCTTCGGCTACCATCTGAGGCCCGAGAGCCTGCTGGGCATCGGCCTGCTGCCCAAGGCCTACCGAGGGCCGGTGACGTTCGTGGGCAACTCCTCCTTGGCCGGCGCGGCGCGGCTGCTTTTGGACCGCTCCTCGCATGCGGAGATCGAAAAGCTGGCCCGCCGGGTGGAGGTCATCGAACTGGCCTTCGATCCCAAGTTCCAAGACGTCTTTCTCTCGCAGCTGGGCTTTTGAGCTCGAACGCCTGAGGCGGCGCAGGGGGCCGCCCGGCGCCGCGTTCCTCGGCGGACCCGGCCCCGCGTTCGGGCGGCTTCGGCGCCGGACCGTCAGGAGCTGACCGTTGGCTTGACGCGGGGGTCTCGAAAAACTACGGGCCAACAGCTCCTTCGCCCCCGGCGGAGCGGCTGGCTGGCTGGCTGGCTGGCTGGCTGGCCGGTTGGTTGGTTGGTTGGTTGGCTGGCTGGCTGGCTGGCTGGCTGGTTGGTTGGCTGGCTGGTTGGCTGGCTGGCTGGCTGGCCGGCTGGTTGGTTGGTTGGTTGGTTGGTTGGTTGGCTGGCTGGCTGGCTGGCTGGCTGGCCGGCTGGCCGGCTGGCGTGGCCGCCTAAACGGTCGGCCGGGTGGCCGTCATTCGGAATCGGCTTCAAGGCGCCCGCCTAATCTCTGGGGCGGGCTGAACTGGCCGGCCCCCCTCTCAGCTTTCCGCTCTCCCTTCTCGCCTTCCTTGGCCCCGGTCGGCCCCCGCCCAGTGTGGCGGCTCTTTTTTCTGACTTGACAACTATTTGACTCTCCCTTCGCGGCGCTTCTGTTGTATCATCGAAGCCAGGGCCATTGCGGCCCGCCTGGGCGTCCGCCACGGACGCGGAGCCCGTCGTCGCCGGACGACCGTCGAGGCATAACGGCTTGAAGGATAGCGCAATGTCGGGCAAGATTAAAAAAAACGTCGAGGGCCAGAAGGCTTGGGAGGACTGGGACCGCTCCGAGCTTTTTTTCAACCGGGAGCTGAACTGGCTGGAGTTTGACCGCAAGCTGCTCGCAGAAGCGGCCGACCCGGCCAACCCCTTGCTGGAAAGAGTCAAGTTTTTTTCGATTTTTCACAACAACCTCGAAGAGTTTTTCATGGTTCGCGTGGCCGGCCTGACCAGGCAGCGCAAGCTCGGGGTGGGCCAAGCCTCGCCTGACGGACTGAGCGCCACCGAGCAGCTGATCAAGGTGCGGCGCCGAGTCGTGGAGCTGCTCAACGAGGCGGCCGTTCTTTGGCGGCGGACCATCAACCCCGCGCTGTCCAAGCACGGGCTCAAGTTTGTGACGTATCAAAATTTGAGCGCCAAGGAGAAAACTGAAGTCACGGATTTTTTTCAAAAAGAGGTTTTTCCCATCCTCACGCCCCAGGCTCTGGACAAAGGCCGGCCCTTTCCCCAAATATCGGGCGAGAGCCTCAACTTGTTCATCGAGCTCGGCGACGCGGCCGGGAAAACCTATCACGCCCGGCTCAAGCTGCCCGACAATCTGCCGCGGTTCATCTGCCTGCCGGTCATGCACGGGAGCTTGGCCAGCCAGACCCTGCGGCCCAAGTTCTCTTCGGCCGGCGTCAAGATCCTGCCGCTGGAGATTTTGATCATCCATCATCTCAAGGACCTTTTTCCCGGTTACGCGGTGATTGATTCGCTGCTTTTTCGCATCACCCGCAACACCGACATCGAGATCGAAGAAGACGAGGCCGACGATCTGCTCAGCGCCGTGCGCGATCTGGTTTATCAGCGCCGCTTCGGCGAGGTGGTCAAGCTCGACACGCCCCATGACGCGCCGCGGCGCCTGGTCCAATTGCTGCTCAAGGCCTTTGAGCTGGAGCCCTGGCAGCACTACGTCGTCAAAGGTCGCCTGGGCGCCGAAAATCTCATGGGCGTCGCCAGCTTGGACATCCCCAAGCTCAGATACGCGCCTTTCGTCGGACGCCGGCTCGAAAGGCTCAAAAAAGGCAAGCTGTTTTTCGATCTGCTCAAAAAACGCGACGTTTTTCTCTATCACCCCTACGACAGCTTCGCCCCGGTCATCGACTTCGTCCGCCAGGCCGCGGCCGACCCCAAGGTCAAGGCCATCAAGCAGACCCTTTATCGGACCGGCGACGACTCGAGCCTGATCGACAGCCTCATCGAGGCCCGCCGGGCCGACAAGCAGGTCACCGCGGTGGTCGAGCTCAAGGCCCGTTTCGACGAGATGCGCAACATCACTTGGGCGAGGGCCTTGGAGGACGCCGGCATCAACGTGGTGTACGGCCTGGTGGGCATGAAGATCCACGCCAAGCTCTGTCTGGCGATCCGCCAGGAACCCGAAGGGCTCAAGAGCTACCTGCATATCGCCACCGGCAACTACAATCCGGTCACCGCCAGATTGTACGCCGACTGCGGCCTGCTGACCGCCGATCCCGCCCTGGGCCGCGACGCCGTCCAGCTCTTCAACGTCATGACCGGCCTGGCCCGCATCGACGAATACGAGCGCTTTCTGGTCAGCCCCGGCGGAGTGCGCCGCGGGCTGCTGGCCCGCATCGAGCGGGAGATCCGTCGGCGCCAGGACGGCGAGCCGGGCCTGATCATTTTCAAGGTCAACCAGCTCTCCGATCCGGACCTCATTTTGGCCCTCTACCGGGCCTCGCGGGCCGGCGTCGAGGTCCGCCTCCAGGTCCGCGGCATCTGCTGCCTGCGGCCCGGCGCGCCCGGGCTCAGCGAGGGCCTGACGGTGACCTCCATCGTGGGCCGATATTTGGAGCATGCGCGGTTTTTGTATTTTCGCAACGGAGGGGAGGACGAAATGTTCGTCGGCAGCGCCGATTTGATGCCCAGAAATCTCGATCGCCGCATCGAGGTCTTGACTCCCATCGTGGACGAGGAGCTCAAAAAAACCCTGCTCGAGGATCTGCTCCTGGTCCATTTGGCCGACAACCGCAAGGCCTGGCGGCTGCGTCCCGACGGTTTTTACGAAAAAGCCGACGCCGAGGGCCCGCCGATCGACTCGCAGGCCCTGATGATGGCGCGCCGGGGCGACTGGGCGCCCGACGAGCCCGGAGGCCGCGCGTGACCGGCCGCCACGCCGGGCGCCGGCGGGGCGCGCTGATCGATCTGGGCACCAACTCCGTCCGTCTGGTCATCGCCGAAATGGCCGCCGACGGCGGCCTGACGGTGCTGCTTCAGGACAAGAAGCCGGTCGCCCTGGGCCAGGGCTCCTACGACGACGATCGGCTCGCCGCGGAGGCCATGGACCGGGCCTACGCGGCCTTGGAGATCATGAAGGCCACGGCCGGCTTTCACAAGGTCGACTACGTCCGGGCCGTGGCGACCTCGGCCCTCCGGGAGGCCGTCAATCGCGACGCATTTTTGGAGAAGGTCTACGACGGGCTCCAGCTGGACCTCAAGGTCGTCTCCGGCCTCGAGGAGGCCCGGCTCATTTGGGCCGGGGTCTCCGCCAACCTCAACCTCGGTCCCGGCCCGTCGCTCATCATGGACATCGGCGGCGGCAGCGTCGAGCTCATCGTCGACGAGCGCGGCCGCGAGCCGCTGCTCGACTCCCTCCCCTTGGGCGCCGCCCGTCTCTCGGGCCGCTTCGGCCTCCTCGAGCGCGAGGCGCCCCTCGGCCAGGAGCTCTACGAGCGGCTCAAGGACCACGTCAAGGTCCGCACCCGGCGCTTCGCGGCGGCCGCCCGGCGGCTGCGGCTCAAGCGCTGCTGGGGCTGCTCGGGCGCCTTGGAGAACTTGGCGCGGGTTTGGAGCAAGCTGGGCGGCTCGGACGACCGCGCCCGGCTCGCGTTGATCCCGGCCAGCGCCCTGTCGGAGCTGGGCTTGTTTCTTTCTTCCCTAAGCCTCGCGGAGCGGCGCAAGACGCCCGGGCTCGATCGCGACAAGGCGCCCATGATCGTGGCCGGCTGCGCCGTGGTCGACGCCTTGCTCGAGGAGCTGGGCGTCGAGGAGCTGCAGGCGGTGGAGTTCGGCCTCAAGCACGGCCTGGTCCAGGAGTTCGCGGAGGCCTGCGGCGGCCGGCCGTCGGGCAAGGGCTCGCCCCGCGAAGACGGCGTCCGGCGTCTCGGCCGCCGGTGCCTCTTCGACGAGGAGCACGCCGAGGCGGTCGCCGAGGCCGCGACGAAGATCCGCGACGCCTTCGTCGCCCAGGGCCTGCTGACCGACAACCCCGCCGAAAGGGAGCTGCTGCGCTACGGCGGCCTGCTCCACGACGCGGGCAAGTTTCTGTCCTACGACGGGCACCAGATCCACGGCTGGTATCTGGTCCGGAATTCCTCTCTCTTAGGCTTCGACGAAGACGAGCTCGAGCTCGTGGCCTATCTGGTCCTCAATCACCGCGGGCCCAAGCGCCTGAAAAAAGACTCGTTTCCCGAAATGATCGCGGCCGTCGAATCGGCCGCCAAAGGGCGGCACGCCCATTGGCCCCAGCTGGGGCTGTGCCTGTGGCTGGCCGAGCTCCTCGAGGCCCGGCGGCAAGGGGCCGTGGAAGGCTTCGAGCTGGCTCTCCGGGGCGACGAGCTCGGCTTTTTGGTGCGGGCCCGGGTCGGATCTTCCCTGGAGCAGGAGCTGGCTCTTTTCGACAAGGCGGCCAAGCGGCTGGAAAGCGTCTTCGGACGCCGCTTCGCCGGCGCCCGGCAGGCCTGAAGGGCCTGAGGAGGCCCGGCCGGACCCTTGGCCTGAGACCTAGGCCTGAGACCTGGCTCGCCCGCAATCTGGCCGGCACCTCGTCGCCTCTTTATTTTTTAAATTTAGCGTTAAACAAGTTATAATGCGCAAAAATAATAACGTTACGAGTATTAAATCTGTCATATAAAAAATAGGCCAGCTCATAGCTATACTGTTTGTAAGCTGCTATAAATATCTATTGACACATTTTTAGAGCATAAAAATCTTCATAAAGAACTAAATCTTTGATGTAATATGCTTTTAAGACTTACAATTACTTGTTAGGCTTAACAGTGAGATATTAATCGATATTATAGAATATATTATTGATTAAGTCTATCTTGCAAAACAAAAAATAATAACCATAAAACTAATTTATTTGAATTATAATATGAAATATTTTATATATATGGCAACTATGTAGCAAATAAAAATTATAAATATAGATTTAAAACTATTAATTAGATTAATATTAGATATTATAGATGTACTTTTTGATTAAAATTGATGTTTTACGTCGTTATACAAAATATAACTCGCTGATAACTTTGTGTTTGTTGCTGCATCCAATAATAATGCAACATTAGTCGACTTTGATCCACATAAAATAGATAATGTAGAATATAATGAACTTAATATAACATTTAAATTGATTATTAGAAATTATATAAATTTTAATATAGAATATATTTCATATAATAATCTATATAAAGTGATAATATTAATATTTTTTATAAATTATATTATAATATTTGATATATATATAAATTAATATTTTTAAAATGAGCATATGCTGCTTAAAATGTCTTAAGACCTAATAATCAAACCATTGCTTTAGCTGGTAAAAATCGAATTGGCAATAATTATCTCCATTTTATCTGATATTTGACTATTAATAGGCGAAAATATATTAATTTATTCATTATATTGATTAATAATAGATTTAAATTATCTATTTTAACTTTAGATTGAATTTAAATTTTTGACTATCTTTTTAAGCGCTGGCCCGGAGGTTTGCTGGCGCTCCGGCAGGTTTGGGGGCCAGCTGTCAAGCATAAAAAACCCCCGACCCCAGGCGACGGCCTGAAGTTGGGCCAAGCCGTCCGAGGTCCGCGGCGCTTTGAGTTGGTTGCTAGGAATGTTGAAAAAGGAGCGAGCTTGGCGGGGCTAGAGACGAACCGTTCTGCATTGGACGAGACCGTTCCGGCGCCGGCGTCTTGCGTGAAAAGTCAGGAAGGTTTGGGGGTGAAATTTTTTAAGAGCAAAAAACTTCTCGAACCTGGATGACGGCCTAAAGCGGGAGCCGTCTCCGGGTGGAGAGCGATCAAGCGGAAGAAATTGACTTCCTCCCCTGACTAAAGTCAGAGGATTCCTACGGAGGCTGCGGAGCGAAGGCCCTTTCCGGCCTCTTCGGCGGGTTGCTGCTTCATCGGCCCTGGCGCCTCAATTCTCCACAGGCCAACTGCCCGGCCGCTAGACCGTTCAGGGCCCCGACCAGAGAGGCGCTTTCCTCAAAACCGCGGGGCTGGCCACAAAGTTCAGCCTGCAAAAGCCGATTTTCCTTGCCCGCTGGCCACAGACGGGACATGCTTGCATCCTGAGGCGGCACGGGCGCCAGTTGCCCGCCTCGCGCTTCGAGCTTGCGCTGGAGAAACTGGCGAAACATAAACCGGCCCTGGTCCAAGATGGCCTTGCTCAAGTCCGACTTGGCCCGGACGTTTCGGCCTGGGGTTTCCCTGGTCCCGCTGGCCGAGGCCGACATGTTCCGCGCCTGGAGGTCTTCCGCCGCCACCGCAGGTCTGGCTGAGCGCAGCAGAGACCTTAGGCCAAAAATCTCGACGAGGATTTCCTAATTTAATATGTATTTAACTAACTTTTCGTTTAGCTTTATACTAAAAATATTAAATAAAGATGGTATAACATAAAAACATGCTTTTCTCTAAATTTCAGAAGGATAAAATCATGGCAGATAACTTACTGATCATAGCAGATTCACTTCTGCCGCGACAACAACAAAATTTTATCCTCACTTAGCCCTGTAGCTTGCGTAATCTTGTCAATATGTATTTCGATGGCCAGCATATTCTTGGCGATAGTGAATCTAGTTTCTTCGCAGCCTTCTTCAAAGCCTTCTTCGCGGCCTAACGCCAACGCGTATTCTTCAAGCGAAACATAATTCGGCTACATTTTATACTAAGCCTCAAAATTATGAATTTACTATATTTTAATCTATTTTTATGAAAATATATCTGAGTGCTCGCACCATAATTAAGCAAGAATTCAGAGATTAGCTGATATAAAATTAATAACTCATTATTTTTTTTCTAATGTCTAAAATATTTATCATAAAATATTAAATAAAGATGGTGCAACATCAATGCGTGCTTCCTCTTTGGTCTGTCATCAATCTACATGAAATTTCAGAAGAATAAAATCATAACAGATAACTTACTGATCATAGCAGATTCACACCTTCCGCGACAACAACAAAATTTTATCCTTACTTAGTCCTGTAACTTGCGTAATCTTATCAATATGTATTCCGATGGCCAGCAAATTCTTGGCGATAATGAATCTAGTTCCTTCACGGCCTTGTATAAAGCCTTGTTTAAAGCCTTGTTCAAATTCTAGTTTAAAGCCGTGTTTAAATTCTTGTTTAAATACTTCTCTAAAGCCTTTTTCACAGCCTTCTTCAAATTCTTCTTTTAATCCTTCTCTAAAGCCTTCTTTAAAGCCGTCTTCAAAGCCGTCTTCAAAGCCTTCTTCACGGCCGAGCTTCATCGCGTATGCTTCAAGCGAATAGGGTTTCGGTTGCATTTTAAATCAAGCCTCAATATTATGAATTTACTATATTTTAATCTATTTTTTATGAAAATATATCTGAGTGCTCGCACCATTGAAGAATATTATAATTAAACAAGAATTCAGATATTAGCTGAGATAAAATTAAAAACTCACTATTTTTTTCTACTGTCTACATGACATTTCAGAAGAATAAAATCATAACAGATAACTTGCTGATCATAGCAGATTCACGCTTGTTGCGACAACAACAAAATTTTATCCTCACTTAGTCCTG
>JAISZC010000153.1 GCA_031269485.1 Deltaproteobacteria bacterium | reverse complement strand
GACGACCACCCCGATCTGCCCGCCGCCGCCCGGGCCCTGCGGCTCCAGGCCGGCCGCCTGGCCCGCCTGGTCTCCGGCTGGGGCCAGGCCGACGTCCAGGAGAGCGTGGGCGACCCCCTAATGGGCGTCTGCGCGGCCCTGCCGGGCCTGATGCCCCACGGCGGCCCGGCCCCGCGGGCCGCCGCCCCGCTGGAGGCGGCCTGGTCGTTTCTGCCGCTGCGGCCGGCCTCGCCGTGGCGCGCCGGACCTCTGGTGCTGCGCACCCCGGAGGGCAAGCCCATGCCCTTCGCCCCCAACTCCTCGCGGCAGCCGGCCTGGATCGACGTCGGCCTGGCGCCCATGGGCGGCGGCAAGTCGGTGCTCCTCAACGCCTTCAATTTGGCCTTCTGCCTCCAGCCCGGCCTGACGCGCCTGCCGTGGGTCTCCGTCATCGACGTCGGGCCCAGCTCCTCGGGGCTCGTCGAGCTGCTCAAGGCCGCGCTCCCTCCGGAGCTGGCCCATCAGGCCGTCCACCACCGTCTGCGCCTGACCCCCACGGAGGCCTTCAACCCCTTCGACACGCCCCTGGGCTGCCGCGAGCCTCTCCCGGCCCAGCTGTCGTTTCTGGTCAACTTCCTGTGCCTGCTGGCCACGCCCCTGGACCGCGCCGCCCCGCCCCCGGGCGTGGACGGCGTCGCCCGGCTCGCCGTCCTGGCCGCCTACCGCGAGCTGGCCGACCGGCCTCGCCTGGCCTCCGCCAACGCCGCCCCCGAGCTGTGGGACCGGGCCCTCTCGGAGGGCCTCCAGCCCGACGAGGCCACCAGCTGGTGGGAGCTGACGGACTTCTTCTTCGACCGCGGGCTGACCCATCAGGCCCTGGAGGCCCAGCGTCTGGCCATGCCGACCTTGACCGACGTCGCCGGCCAGGTCCGCCAGCACCCGGGCCTGCGCGCCGCCTACAACTTCCAGGCCGACGGCCAGCCCGTCCTCGACCACGTCTGGCGCGCCCTCGCCGAGGCCGTCGCCGCCTATCGCTTCCTGGCCCTCCCCACCAAGCTCTCCCTCGGCGACGCCCGCGTCGTCAGCCTCGATCTCGACGAGGTCGCCGTCCGGGGCGGCGGCGCCGCCGGCGACCGCCAAACGGCGGTGATGTACATGCTGGCCCGGCACCTGGTCGGCGCCCGCTTCTTTCTGACGCCCGCCGACGCGGCCCTCATGCCCGAGCCCTACCGCGGGCACCACCTCAAGCTCATCGAGGAGATCCGCCAGGACCCCAAAAGGCTGTGCTACGACGAGCTCCACCGGGTGGCCGGCCAGTCGGCCGTGGCCCGGCAGCTGCTGACCGACCTCGAGACGTCCGCGCGCGAGTCCCGCAAATGGAACCTCTCCATCGGCCTCTACTCCCAGTCCTGGGCCGACGTCCCGCCGGTGATCCTGGAGCTCGCCACGGCCGTCTTTCTGCTGGGCGCCGGCACCGACAAGGGCCGCGCCGAGATCGCCGAAGTCTTCGGCCTCAACCGCTCCCTCCAGGCCGCCCTCGAGCGGCTCGGCCGCCCCGGCCCCGAAGGGGCCGGACTGGTGGCCCTCTTCAAGACCGCCGACGGCCCGGCCCGGCAGCTGCTGGTCAACACCGTCAGCCCCGCGCTGCTGTGGGCCTTTTCCACCACCACCGAGGACATGACCGTCCGCAACGCCCTCTACCAGGCCTACGGGGTGGAGCGGACCCTCTCGGCGCTGGCCGAGCGCTGGCCGACGGGGCTGAAGGTCGAGGCCGAACGACGCCGTCAGGCCCGCGAGCGCGGAGGGCCTTTCGAAAAAAAGCTCGACGCGCTCTCCGAGCTGACCGCCGAGACGGCCAGGTGGATTGACGACCGGCCGGCGACGGGCTGGCGGCGCCAGGAGGAGGGGACGGGTTGAGAGGGCTGGTTCCTGGCCGGCCGGGCTGGCCAGGGGCGGCCAGCCAGGAAGGCCGGGGGCGGCCGAGCCAAAGAGCCGCCTGAGCTTGGCGGTTCGGCCCCAATTCGCGCCCTGGTCGACCAGAAGACCGTCGCTTAGGGGCTTTTTGAGGCTGCGGCGCTCCGGCCTGGGCGTTGGCCTGGGCGTTGGCCAAAGGGTGACGAGAAGGGTTTTTTGGACTGCTCGCCGGCTTGAGGCGCGGCCAAGCAATTGAGACGCGGCCAAGCGTCGGCGCGCTGGAAGCCCGCGGCGAAATTACGCTCAGGTTGACGGGCCGACAATCCATTGTAAACCGAACGGCTCAGGGTCGCCCGGACGGCGACGCTCGACGAGCCAAGGCCGCCAAGCAAGGCCGCCTGGCAAAGCAAAGCAAAGCAAAGCAAAGCAGGGCAGGGCAGGGCAGGGCAGGGCAGGGCAGGCGGTCCGGCCGGCCTGGTCTGGAGAGCCTGCGGGCCAGGGCCGCCAATGGCGCCTTGGCGGCCGCTTCGAGCCTGACGCCGCGGCCGAGTGTCCAGGCCTTCGTTTTGGCTTTGGGCTTCCTAGTTTTTTAGCCTTTTAGTATTTTAATATTTTATTTTTTCAGCTATTTTTTTAATCTTTTAGTTTTTTTAGTCATTTAGTCTTGGCCGTTTTTTAGTTTTTCTTGACTATTTCATCTTTTGAACTTTTTTCCCGTCACGGCGGGGCCGTCACGGAGGTATTTATGTCTTTCAGCTCGCTTTTTTCGTTCCGCTCATCGCCCCCGGCGCCAGCCGTCCGTCCGGCCTCGCGTCGGGCCCAAGCCCTTCGTCCGGCGGCCCCGCTCCTGGCGGCTGTCGCGGCCTTGGCGCTGATCCAGGCCGCGGCCCTGCTGCGTCCGTCTCAGGCGCGGGCCTGGTGCGACTGCGGGTCCATCTCCAGCATCGTCAACGCCGCCGCCCGCCGCGTCATCGACGGCATAGCGGCGCCTCTGCAGTCGGCGATCAAGGCCGCCGCCGGCTACCAGACCCAATACCTGCACCGCGATCTGGCGGCCTTGCAGGAGGCGGTCGTCGCCGGGGCCGAGAGCCTCGCGGCGGCCATGCAGGCCGCCGACCGCAGCCAGGCCCGGCGGGCGGCGGAAAAGACGTGGGACGAGACGGCCCAGTCCCCCGTCATCTGCGGCGCCGACGAGATGGGCCAAGGTCTCCAGCGCTCCTGGCGCGGCTCGGAGGAGGCCTTGACGGCGGTCATGGACAAGGCGCGCGAGCGACGAGGGCGCTTTCGGCGGCCGGCCGACTTTTTGGACGAGGCGGCGCGGGCC
>JAISZC010000146.1 GCA_031269485.1 Deltaproteobacteria bacterium | reverse complement strand
AGCCTTTTGACGCCTAGCCGGCGCTAACAACCGCCTCCGGCCCAAATTTTTTCTCAACCCAGACGAACCGCAGGCCGATCGGGTCGCCCCGACCGGCCTGCGGTTCGTTGAATCTTTCGGCTGTCGCGGGCTCACTCCTTGGAGAAGAGCTGCGTGGAGAGGTAGCGCTCGCCGGTGTCGGGCAGGATGACCACGACCACCTTGTCCTTGCTTTCGGGGCGCTTGGCCACCTCGGTGGCCGCATGGAGCGCGGCGCCCGAGGAGATGCCCACCAGCAGCCCTTCCTTGACGCCCACTTCGCGGGCGGCCTCGAAGGCGTCGGGGGTCTTGACCCGGAAGATTTCGTCGATCACCTCGCGGTTGAAAACCTGCGGCACGAAGCCGGCGCCGATGCCTTGGATCTGATGGGGGCCGGGCTTTTCGCCCGACAGCACCGAGGAATCGAAGGGCTCGACGGCCACGACCTTGAGGTTGGGGTTGGTCTTTTTGATCTCCTCGCCGGCCCCGGAGATGGTGCCGCCGGTGCCGACGCCGCCGACCAGCACGTCGACCTTGCCGTCGGTGTCGGCGAGGATTTCCTTGGCCGTGGTCAGCCGGTGGACCTCGGGGTTGGCCGGATTGTTGAACTGCTGGGGCACGAAGGAGTTGGCCAGCTCGGCGTTGAGCTCCTCGGCGAGGCGGATGGCGCCCTTCATGCCTTCGGAGCCGGGGGTGAGGCGCAGTTCGGCGCCCAAGGCGTAGAGCAGCTTGCGGCGCTCCAGGCTCATGGTCTCGGGCATGACCAGGATGATTTTGTAGCCCTTGGCCGCGGCCACGAAGGCCAGGCCGATGCCGGTGTTGCCGCTGGTGGGCTCGATGATGGTGGTGTCCTTGTTGATCAAGCCCTTCTTTTCGGCGTCCTCGATCATGGCCAAGGCGATGCGGTCCTTGACGCTCCCCAAGGGATTGTAATATTCCAGCTTAGCCACCAAGCTGCCCAAAACGCCGCGATCGCGACCGTAGCGATTGAGGCGCAGCAGCGGAGTGTTGCCGATCAGGTCGGTCAAGCTTTCGGCGATTTTCGACACGAGTCACCTCTCAGAATATTAGGACGTTATAAAAGAAAAAAGCCAAGAACACCCTGCAGATGTCCTCGGCCTTCAGCGAAAACTGATCAGCTTGGAAACAGCGATTTTTTTTGGGCGCGGCCTGACGCGCCCGCGCCGAGCCGGCGGCCGCCTTGGCGGGGCCGGCCAAGGAACCCTTCCGCCTGCGGCCGACTCGCGGATAGTTTAAAGCCCTCGGGGCCGGACGTCAATCTTTTTTTTCAGGCCAAATGTTGGTATATTGTCCCTTTGCCCGCCAGCGGGCGGCCCGCGCGCCGACCGCCTCCAGGAGGCTTTGCTCATGAAGCTCGCGTCCATCTGCGTCCATGGGGCCAAGGACAAAAACAACCGCACCGGCGCTCTGGCCGTGCCCATCTACCAGTCGGCGACCTTCGCCCACCCGGGCGTGGGCCGCAGCACCGGCTACGACTACGCCCGGGTCCAAAACCCCACCCGGGAAGCCCTCGAAGGCCAAATCGCCGCCCTGGAAGGCGGCGCCGAAGGGCTGGCCTTCTGCAGCGGCATGGCGGCCATCGACGCGCTCATGGAGCTCTTCGAGCCCGGCGACCACCTGCTGTGCAACGACGATCTTTATGGCGGCACAGTGAGGCTGCTGGCGGCCCAAGCCCGCCGCTCGGGGCTGGCGGTGGACTACCTCGACGGCCGCGATCCCCAAGCTTTTCAAAAAGCCCTCAGGCCCAAGACCAAGGCCGTCTTCATCGAAACCCCCTCCAATCCGATGATGAAGATAACCGACATAAGAGCCATCCGGGCCGCCGTCGGGCCGGAGGTCATGCTCATCGTGGACAACACCTTTCTGACCCCCTGCTGTCAAAGGCCGTTGGAGCTGGGCGCCGACCTGGTCGTCCACAGCGGCACCAAGTACTTGGGCGGGCACAACGACACCTTGGCCGGGCTGATCGTCGTCTCCGACCACGAGCTGGCCGAACGGCTGCGCTTCGTGACCAAGACCGTGGGCTCCGGCCTGTCGCCCTTCGACAGCTTTTTGATCATCCGCGGCCTCAAGACGCTTCAGATCCGCATGGAAAAATCCCAGCGCAGCGCCCAGGCCGCGGCCGAATTTCTCCAGGGCCACCCCAAGGTCGTCAAGGTCCGCTATCCTGGCCTGCCCAGCCTCGACCGGGAGATCTCCCTGAGCCAAGCCAGCGGCTTCGGGTCCATGCTCGCCTTCGAGGTCGACTCCGAAGAAACGGCCAAGGCCGTCCTCGAACGTGTCGAGATGATCCTGTACGCCGAGAGTCTTGGCGGGGCCGAAACGCTGATCACCTATCCCCTGCTGCAGACCCACTCCGACGTCCCCGAGGCGATCCGGGAGTCCTTGGGCATCAACGACCGGCTCCTGAGGCTCTCGTTGGGGTTGGAAGATCTCGACGACATTCTGGCCGATCTGGCCCAAGCCCTGGGCTGAAGCCCCCGAAGACCCCCGAAGGCGCCGGCTGCGGGCCGGCCTCCGATGGCCCAGACGCCGGAAAGGCCCCGAAGCCTTCCGAGCCGCCCTAAAGCCTCCCCAACCTCCCCCAGCCCGGCCAGGACCGCCCCAGACGGCCAGGCCGCCCCGACCGACGCCTCGACGCCGGCCGACGACGAAGGCTCAGCCATGCCGTACGATTTCGACGAAATTATCCCCCGCCGCGGCACCAACTGCCTCAAGCACGACTTCGCCAAGGAGCGCGGCAAGCCCGAAGGGCTGGCGCCGCTGTGGGTGGCCGACCTGGACTTCCGCGCCCCGGACGAGGTCGTTGACGCGCTCGTCCGGGCGTCCCGGCACGGCGTCTACGGCTACACCGAGGTCAAGGAGGACTACGCCCGAACGGTGGCCGACTGGTTCGACCGCCGTCTGGGCTGGCGGCCGGCGCCCGAGCACCTCGTCAAGGTCCCGGGCGTGGTCTACGCCCTGGCCATGGCCGTGCGGGCCTTCACCGAGCCTGGCGACGCGGTGATCATCCAAACGCCGGTCTACTACCCTTTTTCGCATTGCGTGACCGACAACCGGCGCCGGCTGGTGCGCAATCCTCTGATTCGCGGCCTCGACCGGTACATGATCGACTTCGACGATTTGGAAAAGAAGATCGTCGCCGAAAAAGCCAAAATGCTGCTGCTTTGCAGCCCCCACAACCCGGT
>JAISZC010000129.1 GCA_031269485.1 Deltaproteobacteria bacterium | reverse complement strand
CGGTCTGGCTGGCCTGGCGACTTGGCGGTCTGGCTGGCTTGGCGGCCTGGCGGCTTGGCGGCCTGGCGGTCTGGCGGCCTGGCGACTTGGCGGCCTGGCGGCCTGGCGGCTTGACGGCCTGGCGGCCTGGCGGCTTGGCGGCCTGGCGGCTTGGCGGCCTGGCGACTTGGCGGTCTGGCGGCTTGGCGGCTTGGCGGTCTGGCTGGCCTGGCGACTTGGCGGTCTGGCTGGCTTGGCGGCCTGGCGGCTTGGCGGCCTGGCGACTTGGCGGCCTGGCGACTTGGCGGCCTGGCGGCCTGGCTGGCCGAACCGACGAACTCGCCGGGTCGCCAACCCTGAGGCCATCTCATGACTTCCCGTCCGATCGGACGACGCCGACCGAGGAAATTGGTTGTCCGGCGGAACGCCGAAAAGGCCAATGGTGAAGCTGGTCGGGAGCCCTTGAGCGCGACGTCGAGATGTGCTACCTTATTGCCTGTCGCAGGTCCGTCAATCGTCAGCTCTCGCCACGCTCAGTTGAGCCGGGCGGCTGGCGCGGACCTCCGCGAAGTCGCGCCAGGCGTTCCCCGCGGGGGAACCAAGAGGGAATCCTGTTCAAAACAGGAGCGAGCCCATCGCTGTAAGTCCCAGGCCGGCCTTCGGGCCGGCGCTCCGTCGCCTTTGACGCCACTGGCCCTTGAGGGCCGGGAAGGCCGCGGCGGAGAGGACGAGCCAGAAGACCTGCCTGGACATCGACCCCTCATCAAGGCTTGGGGAGCAAGCCTGGGGGCACGGCCACGGGGCAACAGGGCGCCCCGGTCCGCCTTTGGACCGGAGGCGCTTTTTGCGTTTCCGGCGTCCGGTCTTGGGAGCGAATGATGTCGGTCGCCGCCGAGTTCGGCCGCCGCTTGGCCCGCCAGTCGTCCGTTTTTTCGGACCGTCGGCTGGCCGGTCCGGCTTGGGCCTTGGGCGCGCTCGCCGTCTTGGGCGCCGTTTTGGGCGCGGCGCCGTCGGCTTGGCCGGACGAGCCGGCCTGCCCGTGGCGCGCCTTGAGCGTCGAGCCCCGCGGCCTGACCGCCTCGGGCGACGCCCGCGTCGAGGTTCGCCTGAAGGCCGGCGCCGCCGACTGCCCGCCGCCTCAGGCGGTCGAGTATTTCGGGCGGCTGAGCCCCATGGGCCGCTTCAATCAGGCGCCGGATCCCGCCACCGCCCAGACCTTCTTCGTCAAATCAGCCGAGCCTGGAGCCCCTTTGACCGTCGAGGCCGGCGGCGTCCACCTGGTCGAGCTCTCGGCCCGAGTCGAGCAGGACGGCCGCGTCAGCTGGGCCCAGACCGGCTTTTTGCTTTTCGGGACCAACGAAGGCGGCTTGACGACGCCGGCCCCGTACGCCCTGGCCGCGTCGGGGGGCGCCGACTCCGGACCGGCCGCGTGGCCTTTTTTGCGGTTTTCCACCGACGGCGAGCTTTACTGGCCCCAGGCCGGCCATGAGTTTCGGCTCCAGGCCGCGCCGCCTCAGCCGGGGCTGGCGGAGGTCTGGGAGGAGGTCGGCGCGGCCCCGGTCGCCTTGGTCGAGCCCGACGGCCAGGGCGTGTTCGCCTACGTTCCGCCTCGCGATCCCGAGCTCGACCGGGCCGGCGCCGTGGCCGCCAAGATGCTCGTTTTCGTGGTCAAGCTCGCCGACGGCGCGGAGTTCGTCTACAGCCTAAAAATTCACCGCTCCCGAGCGGCCGCCCTCAATTTCGCGGCCGGCCTGGGGCTTTTCGGGGGCGTCCTGGTCCTCGGATTGGTGGCTTTGGGCCGCGGAAGGCCGCCCAGATGCGCTTGACGGACTTGCGGCTGATCAGCCGCCACGTCTCCTTCGTCACGCTGATGTACGGCGGGCGTTTCGGCCTCCAGCTGGGCCCGGCGCTGCCTTGCTTCTCCTGCCCCTACGTCGGCGGCTGCGCCGGCAACTGCTACCTGATGGGCCTCCAAGGCTACATAGGCCTGGGCGCCAAGTTCGCCGGCCTATGGTCGCCGGAAGCGCTCCGCGCCGCGGGCTGGCTGGCCGTCTTTCTGGCTCTGTGCCTGACGTTGGGCAAGGCCTGGTGCGGCTGGGTCTGCCCTTTCGGCCTGCTCTCCGACTGGCTGACCTTTCTGCGCCGCAAGCTGGGCCTGCGGGCCCTCCAGCTGAGCCCTCGAACCTTGCGCGGCCTGGGGTCCGTAAAATACCTCCTGCTGGCTTGGCTGCTGATCGGTCCGGTCCTGATCCGGCTGGGCCTCCTGCATCCTGACTTTTATCTGCCTTTTTGCCAAATTTGCCCCGGAAAATCCTTGTTGCCGCTCTTCGCCGGCGAGACGCGCTACCTGGCTCTCGATCTGACCAACCCGGTCACCGCCGGCCTCTCCGGCGCGCTGATCGTCATTTCCGCCTTCATGGTCGCCGGCATGTTCTGGCGGGAGCGGTTTTTCTGTCTTTTTTGCCCCATGTTGGCCATTTTGCATCTCCTCAAACCCTTTTACGCCTTGAAGCTGCTGAAAAACCCCTCCGTCTGCCGCGGCTGCGCCGCCTGCCGACGGGTCTGCCCCATGGAGATCGAAGCGGTCTTTTTGGAAAAAAGTCCGCGCAGGGTCCAGGTTCAGCCGGCCGAATGCCTGGGCTGCGGCGACTGCTTGGCCCACTGCGCCTCCGGCGGCGGCCTGGAATTTCGCTTTTTGGGCCGCCGCCTGATCGCCTCCAGCGGCCGGCAGGCCCGCGGCGAAGGCTTGATCCCGTGAGGCCCGGACCGTGGCCGGCGGGCCGCTCGCCGGACGGCTTGGCCGGTTCTTCGGCCGAGCCGGCCGATTTGGCTGGCGTGGCTGGCTCGGACCGCTTGGGCCTCTCCGTCAACTCGGTCGGCGCGGCCGCCCAGGGCCGCTTGCCGGAAGGCGCCAGCGGCTCGGCGGGCGGCCCCGCGACGCCTCGACGCCCCGAAGACCGCCCTGAAGACCAGCCCGAAGGCCGCGCCGC
>JAISZC010000127.1 GCA_031269485.1 Deltaproteobacteria bacterium | reverse complement strand
AACCGCCCAACCAAATGGATTACGCCTGATGAAAAAGACGCTCGTCGTTTTGACCCTGCTGGCCGCGGCCGCCGTTCTGGCGGCCGGCGGCGCGAACTTGACCCAAGCCGCCGACCAGGCTCCGGCCCAAGCCGCCGCTCAAGCTCCGGCCCAAGCCGCCGATCAAGCTCCGGCCCAAGCCGCCGCTCAAGCTCCGGCCCAAGCCGCCGACCAAGCCTCCGCTCAAGCTCCGGCTCAAGCCGCCGCTCAAGCCCCGGCCCAAGCCTCCGGCCAAGCTCCGGCCCAAGCCGGCGCGCCGGTCGCCGGCCAAGCCCCGGGCCAAGCCGGCGCCCCCGGCGAGGCGGCCCCGACGGCGGCCGAGCCGACGACTTTGACCGTCGGCGAGCGCTGGCTCGAGCTCTGCGCCAAGGGCGGAGTCGACGAAATCAAGGCCGCGGCCGCGGACTGGGCCGACGTCAGCTTCGCCGACGAGCGCGGCGTGACGGGCCTGATGGCGGCCGCCCGGAGCAACCCTGATCCGGCCGTGGCGGCCGCGCTCGTCGAGCTCGGCGCCGACCCGCTGGCCGTGGAAAAAAACTACGGGCTCGACGCGCTGATGTTCGCGGCCAACGAAAATCCCAACCCGGCGATGATCGCGGCCCTCATCAAGGCCGGCGTCCCGCCGACCCTCCAAAACTTCAATGGCGGCACGGCCCTCGTCCAAGCCGCCGTCAACAACAGCCCCGAGGTCATCGACGCGCTGGTCGAGGGCGGCGCCGCGCTGGAGGCCAAGGACTCCGGCGGCCTGACGCCGCTGATGCACGCGGCTCAATTCGGCCCCACCAAAAACGTCAAGCGTCTTCTGGCGCTGGGCGCCTCGACGAAGAGCGTCGACAACCGCGCGCAGACGGCCCTGCATTTGGCGGCCGCCAACGGCTTCAACCCCGACGCCGTGGCGGCGCTGGCCGCCGCGGGGGCCGATCTCGAGGCCCGCGACAAGGACGGCGAAACGCCTCTTTTCTCCGCGGCGACCAATCCCGACACCGAAATGCTGGTGGTCGTCCTCAACGCCTTGCAGGCGGCGGGCCTGGAAACCGTCATCAAGGGCCCCTCCGGCGCGACGCCCTTGTTTTCCGCGGCGCTGCGCAGCCCCAATCCGCAGACGCTTCTGAGGCTGCTGATACTGGGCTACGACGTCAACCAGGCCGAATCCACCGGCATGACCCCGTTGATGGCCGCCGCCGGCAACCCCAATCCGGAAATCGTCCGCACCCTCATCATTGAGGGAGCCGACCCGCTGGCCCGCGACAACGCCGGGCGCACGGCCCTGATGCTGGCCGCGGGCCTCAATCCGCAGATTCTGGCGGTCAAGGCCCTGGTCGTCGCCGGCGCCGACCCCAAGGCCAAGGATCACGCCGGACGCGACGTGGTCGACTGGTCGGTCCACAACCCCAACCCGGCGGTGGCCGAGTACGTCGCGAGCCTGCTGCCCGACCGGCCCAAGATCGGGCCGGCGCCCGGCCAAGCGGCCGCGCCCGGACACGACCAGGGGGCGACGACCGGGCCTCGGCCCGCGGCCGCCGGAGGCGCCGACCAATGACGGCCACGACGCTTCGCCGGACCTTTCGCCCGGCCCGGCTTTGGCTCGCCGCGTTGGGGCTCGCCGCGCTGGGGCTCGCGTCGGCCTTGGCGCCGCTGACCGTCCCGGCCTTGGCTCTGGCTCAGGCGCTGAACTTGGGCTCGCTGGATTTTTGCGGGGAGCCCGTGCCGCTGGGCCGCGTGGAGGTGCATGAAAGCGTCGATCAGGAGCTGCTTTTGCTCTCCGAGGCCAAGTCCCGGGTCTGGCTGACTCTCCGACGCTCGGAGCGGCACCTGCCGGTCATCGGCCAGGCCCTGAAGGCCGCGGGGGTCCCGGCCGACTTCCAGTTTCTGCCGATGGCCGCGGCCAATCTGGATCCCTTGCACGCCTCCGGCCAGCGCCGGGGCCTGTGGCGTCTGACGCCCGCCGAGGCCCTGGCCGCCGGCCTGCGCGTCGACAAGGAAATCGACGAGCGCCTCGATCCGACGGCCTCCTCGGCCGCGGCCGCCGCCCGCCTGGCCGCCCTGAAAATAAAGCACGGCTCGTGGACGCTGGCCGCCGCGGCCTTCATCGACGAGGGCGCGTTGACGGCCGCGCAGACCGAGGCCGGCGGCGAAAAGGACTTTTTCAAGCTCTTCGTGCCGGAAACGCTCGAAAAGTCCGTCAGCCTCATCTTGGCCGGCAAAGTCCTTTACTCGAATCCGGCGGCCTACGGCTACCGCGCCCAGCATTTCTGGCCGGTTCTGGCCGCCAAGCGCCGCCAGCTCGCGGCGCCCGCGAGCCTGAGGACCACGGCCCAGGAGCTGGGGCTGGACTACCGCACCTTCCGGGACCTCAATCCGCACGTGCTGACCGATCAGGCGCCGGCCGGCGCCTGGCTCAACGTGCCCTGACGCGCCTGGCCGGCGCGGTCGGGCGCGTCAGGGCGTGGCCGGACACGTCAGGGCGTGGCTCAACGTGGCCTGACGCGCCTGGCCGCGGCTCGGGCCGAGCGTCCCCGTCTCGAGCGCCGGACCTCAAGAGCTGGAAGCGCCGAACAGACCGCCAGAATTGAAGCGCCATTTTTCGGGGCCAGCTCATTCGGGGCCAGACTCGTTCGGGCCAGACTGATCAGCGCGCCGATCGGCCCGCCGGACCACGGCCGGCCGCTCCCAAACGCCAGCCGCCACTGCGAAGCCTCGGCTCGAGGCCCCGCCTCGAGGGCGCCGGACCGTCCCCAAGGCTCCGCCCCGCCCGCCGCGCAGGAGACGAA
>JAISZC010000065.1 GCA_031269485.1 Deltaproteobacteria bacterium | reverse complement strand
GAAGCGTAGTAATGGAAACACCCAATGCTTTTGCAGCTTCGCCTATGGCAACAATAGTACCCATAATGGATATTATTGCATAGGTATGGATAGATGTCAAGAGAACTGTTCCAACCCTGAGAGCGCATCCGTCAGAAGAACCTATTTTTTTCCAGAAGCGGGCAGATCCAAGAAAGCCGCCGCCCGATCCCCCCAGCGCCTGGTCAGCCTCAGCTGCCAAGGCCGAAAATCTTGCGGGTTCCACCGCTCCAAGGTGGCCGGGGCCTGCTCCCAGACGGCCGCCGCCCCTGGGGCGGCCAGGCCGTTGCGAGGGGACTGCAGCAGAAAGTCCATCGCCAGCTCGGGCTTGTCGTAGGGCGGATCCAGAAGGCAAAGCGAAAAAGGCCCCAAAGGCAAAAGCGCTCCCCAGCCGCCGGGCCAGGCGACCCTCAGGACGCGGACTTTGGGCTGCTCGTCGAGGGGCAGGCGCAGAACGTTGCGGCGCAGCGCGGCCAACGCGAAGGGGGCCCGGTCGCACAGCAGCGCCTCCTGGGCCCCTCGCGACAAGGCCTCCAGGCCCAAGGCCCCGGACCCGGCGAACAGGTCCAGGACGACGGATCCGACCGTCTGCTCGCCCAGGATGGAGAAAATGGCCTCCCGGACCACAGCGGCCGTGGGGCGGGTGCCTCGTCCGGCCGGACAGCCCAGGTGGAGGCCTTTGAAGGTTCCTCCGGAAATCCTGACCCCTGGCATGCGCTCAGCGGCCCCACAGGGCGGGGGAGAACCCGGCGTCGAGGAGCTCCTCGACGCTCAGATCCACGGCCTGGGAGAGGCAGCCGTCGCCGCCGCGGCTCCACAGGGCCAGGGTGGCCCCGAAGCGGGTCAGCAGCAGGTCGTTGGGGTTGAGGGCCTGGCGGCTGGGCCGCCGGCCGCCGACGGTCAGACGGTCCGAGGGGCAGTTGCCGGCGGCGGTCAGGGCCTGGTCGACTTTTTCCCAAAAGCGGGGGACGGCGGACTTGGCGGCGAAAAGATCCTTCACGGTCAGCAAATCTCCAGTTTGGAGGCTGTAATTGTAAAAACGGTAGGCGACCGTGCCTCGGACATGACGGTTGCGGCGAAAATTGCCGAAGAAACGCTCGACCTCGAAGACGGACAAAAAGTTAGGCGACGATTGATGGAGCCAATAACGCGTCTCGAAGCCCACCGGCAGGCAATGTCCCTCGCAGCCGTAAAAATCGTTGCACGTCAGCACCATGGCCTGACGTTTGGCCGACGCGAAGAGGGCGGCGGCCTTTTTGGCCAATTTGTCGTCCAATTTTGGGTGCCCGGTGTTTTGCGGATATTCGACGGTCACGTGCACGAGATCGGTCGAGCAGGTGGGCGAGCGCAGCTGGTGCTGCAGGATGCGGCGCGCCGCCTCGGGCGGGGCCAGATCGGCTCGGGGCGTTCCGTCGTCGTGGCATTGATCGTCCTCGCAGACGCCCGGCCAGCCGCCCAAGACGGCCGAAGAGACGTAGGCCGAAGCCGGAGCGGCGCCCCAGACGAGAGCCGCGGCCAAGCAGGCGGTCAGGGCCGCGAGCCTCGCCGGCAGGAATCCTCGCCCTTGGGGACGCCCCCAGGCAGGCCGCCCCTGGAACAGCCTTTCCAAAAGTTTTGCCAAAAGCCCGTCGATAGGGAAAGGCCATTTCCGGCCTAAAAGCCAGCGCCAGCGCGGCCTCGAGAGAAGCCGGAGGTTTTGGCGAAGTCTCAGGCCCGGCCCCCGGGGAAGCCCTGCTCCCAGCCCCGTTCCCAGTTTCGTTCCCAGCTTTGGTCCCAGCCGGCGGTCCAGCCTTTTTTTCAGCTTTTGGCCTAGCCCTTGGCCTAGCCCTTGATCCAGCCCTTGATCCGGCCCTTGATCCAGCCCGCCGGCCGGCCACCGGCCACGGACCGACCGCCACGGGCCGGCTGGCCGCGGCTGCGACGAGCGGGTCGCCAAAGTTGACGCCGAGCAGATCTCCAAGGCGGATTTTGGGTTCGACGACGTCATCGGCTGGCCAGGACCTCCAAAACGGCCCTGGCCAGCGCGGGCGCCACGGGCTTTTGAGCGGCCAGCCAAGCCTGGCCGCGGCGACCGCCTTGGCGGGCCGGTTCGGGGTCGGCCGCGAAGGCGGCCAAAGCTTCGGCCAGCTCGCCCGGTCCGACGCGGCGAGCCGCGCCGAGGTCGACGAGCCGGTCGGCCTGCGCCGCAAAGCTTGACATGTGCGGACCGAAAATGACGGGGCGACCGTAGGCCGCCGGCTCCAGGGGGTTGTGACCGGACCCGGACGGAAAGCTGCCGCCCACCACGGCCAGGTCGGAATCTTTGTAAAGCCGGGCCAACAGGCCCAGGCGGTCGACGACCGCCACTTCAGCTCGAGTCTGCGCCGGCGCCTCGGACAGCCTCGCGACCTGGAAGCCCAGACGCTCGGCCAGAGTCAGCACGTCCGGGACTCGGCCCAGGTGCCGAGGGGCCAAGACGAGCCTGAAGCTGCCCGGCGCCAGCCGGCGGCAGGCGGCCAAGATCAGCTCCTCTTCGCCCGGGTGGGTCGAGCCGGCCGTAATTTTCAACAAAGGCCCAGCCTCCGGCTCGGCGGCCGCGTCCAGCGTCGTTTCGGCCGCAACTGGCCCGGAAAAGCTCGGCCCGGCGGGGTTGGGCTCGTCTTGGCGCGGCTCGTCGGCCTGGCGGAACGCGTGCGGCCCGTGCGGCTCGCCTGGCTCGTTGAGCTCGGCAAGCTCCGCCGCGGCCTGGGCCATGAGCGCGTCGAACTTGGGCGAGCCCAACACCCTGGTCCGTTCGGGGCGGCCGCTCAACTGGGCGAACCTTTCGGCGTCGTCGGGGCCGATGGCCGCAAACAGGGCCAAGGAGCTCAACAACGGGGCCAAGTGGCGGCGAAAACGGCTCAAACGCCTAAAGGACCGCTCGCTGAGGCGCCCGGCGACGGTCATGACGGGTATCGAACGCCTGGCGCACTGAAAGATGAGCTCGGGCCACAGCTCGGTTTCGACGAGCGCCAGGCCCCGGGGGTTGAGGCGATCGAGGCAGTTGGCCGGAGCCCCCCAAAAATCCAGCGGCGGGGCCATGAGTTGGATCGGCGGGGCCAGTTCGGCCAGGCGCTTTTGGGCCGTTTCCAGTCCGGCCGGCGTGGCCGCCGACAAGACCAGCGGTCCGTCGTAGCCCGCGGTCCGCAAGGCGGCCAGGACAGCCAGAGCGCTTTGGACCTCGCCCACCGAGGACCCGTGCACCCACAGCGGCCGGCCGCCGCCGCACAGGGTCCGGCCCAAGCGGTCGCGCCAGCGGCCGCCGAAGCGGCCCCGGAGGACCGGCCACGCCAGGGCCGGGCCCGCGGCCAGCCCGCCTAGAAGCCTATAAAGCCGCAGGGCCGGCGGGACGTTGTCGGGCGACGACGAAAGGGCCGGTCGGCTAGCTGACGGCTTCAATTGTCGAGCCGGGAGGCGGCCGCAAAGAACGTTTCGTCCTTAAGCCGGCCGTCGGGAAAAAGGCCTTTTTGGCCCGTCAGCGTCGGAAAGCTCGCGCGTCGCGTTATTTCGCCGGCCAAGCGTCGGACGCGAAGATTTTTCGAAAAACGCCGGCCAAAAAATTTTTCCGGCTCGTCGAAGCCCAAGACGGCTCTCTCGGCGCGTCCGTCGCGCTTGAGGTCCAACAGCCCGGAACCGTCGCCTCCGCTCCGCCTCTTTGGACTGAGCCGTTTTTGGCTGAGCCTTTTTTGACTGAAAAAGGCCGCCGAGTCTTCGGGGCTGAATTTGCGGCAATTTTGCGGCTTGAGCTTGGCTGGCGCGGCTGCAGCCGGCCCGCACGCCAAATGGTGGCGAAGGCCTTGGCGCAGTGTGGGCTCTTTGAGCGAATAGGGGGGTTTTTGGCCCATGGCCTGTCCTCAATGCTGGAGACGTCGTCGGGCTTGGGCCGCTTGGGGCTCTGGCGGCGAACAGTCCTTTTGAGCGCTGGATTTTCCTGAACTTGAACCGATCGAAAAAACTTGTGTTTCAGCCAACTTTTAATTTATCTTTCCGTTCATCTTTAACATTTTATGAATGAAAAATAGTTTGATCAAGGCATTAATGGTTAAACTAGTCTAGGTTACAATTTATTAGGGGCTCAACCCTGAATTTAATTTTTTCGTATAGTTAGCCCTCGTCAATTTTTTAATGGAGAGCTAATATGGGCCTATAAGGCTACTATATCAAGTCATTGATTCAGAGGTAAATATTTTATCGCTATCATCCGCCCAAATCAGCGCGAATAAGCTAAAATTTGACAAGGATCCACAAGTAAGGAGCGTATAAATTTACGTTAACCGATTAGATTGATCGGGATAAATCATGATAAAAAAAGTAAGTAGACTAAAAAAATTAAGAGGTAAAATTTTCTATGTCTAGCTATCAGCCATTCTGGTCGGCGAAAAACCACAAGTAGCGTGATATTATTCTAATAATTTTAAGAATATATGTGGTATTAGCAAGATATTGTTTTGAAACGGTACAGAGTACGGCCTGTTCGCCGCCTTGTCAGTTAAGGCCCTGGCCGCCAAAGGTTAAACGCCGGGTCGGCCGAGCGGCGGAGGGAAAAAAGGGCGGCCGGCGCGTTTCCGGCAAAGAGGCGGCGTCGGCCGGCGCGAACGCGAAAAAACGGGCCCGTCGGCCGGCGCGGAAAACGTCCGAGGGGCGACTGGCGTCCTCCGGGCGCAATTTAGTGGAGCAGCTTGGAGCCGCCGCGGCTTGCCTCGGCGGTTCCGGCGCTGCGGCCGCGACCATCGGGAAAAAGGTTCATGTTGATCAGAAGAGGCGGAAAGCCGCCGCGCCTGGTGGTTTCGGCCACATACTCCCGAGTGTAGGGGAAAATGACTTGGGGAAAGATGCGGTGGATGTAGTTTTCCTGATCGCTTTCCGGCACCGGCCGCGACATGGAGAAAGTGGCCGTGAATTCCGCTTCCAGCATGAAAGGGAGCTGGGGTCCGCCATGAGTGCGGAAACTTTGCAGGAAGTCGGCCGACATGCCGTCGGGCAGAAATTCTCCGCCGTTTTTGAGGCTCAGGCCCATGGCGATGACTTCTCCGGGGGCGGGACGGGCGTGCTCGTGGTTTTGCACAAAAACGCTGCGGCGCAGATTGAGCTTGATTAACTCAAAACTGACGTGTTCAAAGGATCCGCTCATGCTCGCTCCAGAGAATCATCGGAGAAGAGGCGTCGTCCAGGGCCGCTAACTGGCGGTCAGGGCAACGACCAAGCTCGTCGGCAAACATATCCGCCGCCAGGTGGTCTGGCGGTCCAAAGAGACCAGAAAGGCCTCTCCGGCGGCGAAAAAGGTAAAAGCGCAGGCTTCGGCAAGGCGTCGAAGCCAAAATAAGCCGCGCGATCGCCAACCGGCCGCGTTCGGCTGGCCGCTCGGGTCAGCGGCGGGTGGCGACGGGCCGGAGCTCGGCTCGGCGGAGCGTTCAGGCCCTGCGCGAGCGGCGCTCGGCCGCCGAATTGACCTCGATAAAATAAGCTTCCGCATGCAGCGTCTCGTCGGCCCTGATGGTCACGGGCCGGTGGAGCCTTTTTTCCAAATCCTCCAAAGCCGTCCGGGTCTCGTCGAGGATGAGGTCCTTGAGGGAAGGATGGACGGTCAAGGTCAAGGGCTCGCCGGGGTAGTCGCCGGCGGCCAGCTCGAGCTCCCGAAAGGCCTGGTGACAGATGGACACCGGCGAGAGCAGAAAGCCCTGGCCTTGGCAATAAAAGCAGGGCTGGCGCAGGAACCGGTCGATGTTTTCGCGGGTGCGTTTGCGGGTCATTTCGATGAGGCCCAAATCGCTCATGGGCAGCACCTTGGTTTTGCCTTTGTCGCGCCTCAGGCTCTCTTTGAGCGCCTGAAAGACCCGGTCCCGGCTGCACTCCTTTTCCATGTCGATGAAATCGACGACGATGAGCCCGCCGATGTTTCTGAGCCTGAGCTGATAGGCGATTTCGCGCACCGCCTCCAGATTGGTCTTGAGGATGGTTTCCTCCAAATTGCGGCGGCCCACGTAGCGTCCGGTGTTGACGTCGATGACCGTCAGGGCCTCGGTGGAGTCGAAGACCACGTACCCGCCGCTTTTGAGCCACACCTTCTTGTTGAGAGCCCGAGCCAGGTCGGTCTCCACGTTGCAGGCGTCGAAGAGCGGCGTTTGACCCTCGTAAAGAGACACGTCCGGGGTCTGCTCGGGCGAGAAGGCTTTGAGAAAATCTCGGATTTTTTTTAGTTGGCCGGCGTCGTCGACGATCAGCAGGTCGACTTGATCGGTGAAAAGATCGCGCACGGCCTTGAGGGTGGCGTCGAGCTCCTGGTGGATCAGAGCCGGGCCGCGGACGGACTCGGCCTCTTCGCGGATTTTTTGCCACAGCTGCACCAGAAAGCTGGCCTCGGCCTTGATTTCGTAGTCCGTGGCCCCCTCGGCCGCCGTCCGGGCGATGAAGCCCCGCCCGAAGGGCAACGACTCGAGAATGTCCCGGAGGCGGCGTCGCTCCTCCTCGTCCTCGATGCGGCGGCTGACGCCCAGGTGGGCGACGTTGGTCATGAAAACCAGCCGGCGGCCGGGGATGGACAGGTGGGTGGTGACTCGGGCCCCTTTTTGTCCGATGGGCTCCTTGGACACCTGGACCAAGAGCTGCTGGCCCTCGGCGAGCAGCGACTCGATGGGCTGGGCCGAGCGTTGGGCCGGCTCGGCGGGCGTCGCCATGACGGCCTCGGGGCGCTCCTCGTCGCCGAGGCCCTCGTCGGGCCCGTCGTCGAGCTCGCCCAAGCCGCGTCCGTCGGCCGCCGCGTCTTCCTGCCCCACCAGCCGGGAAAACTCCTTGTCGCATTCGGCCACGTCGTCGACATACAAAAAGGCGGCCTTCTCCAAGCCTATGTCCACGAAGGCGGCCTGCAGCCCCGGCAAAACTCTGACCACCCGGCCTTGGTAAATGTTGCCCAAAAGCCCGGCGCCGCGAGCGCCTCGCTCCAAGTGGAACTCGACCAGCTCGCCGTTTTCCGTCAAGGCCACTCTGGTCTCGTAAGGGCGGTAGTTGATGAGGAGTTCTGAGGACATATCACTCCACGTCCAGGCCGCCGCTCCGGAGCTTGGGACGCCCGGCGACGCTCGGCGAGCGCCCGCGCATCGGCGAGTTTCGCGTCTCCTGGCCGCCGCGACAAAAGCTTGCCCCGGAGAGGCGCCTTAGAGGACTCTGGCGACGACGGTTTCGATCGTTGACCTCTTTTGCCTTGGTTTTTCAGGTTGAGGCAGGCCTTAAAGCAAGGCGATAAATTTGTACTTTTTTTCCAAATTCAGATCATGGCCAAAAAAGACGATTATTTTGCTCCTTGTCAAGGTTTTTGACCATCGCGGCGAAAAGTCGGTTTTGCAGTTTTATCTAGTTTTGCCGGACGTAAAAGCGGTTGCCTTAAATGTTTTCATGTCTATCTGGTCGTTATTTTATTTCTAATGGCCGATTTAGCGAGGCTTAAAATAGTTTTAAAAAAGAATCTTATAGACCGCCCGACGTCGACCTTTCGTCACATGTTCGGCCGTCCCACAGACGTCCGGCCTTCTTTTTTTCGCGCGCCGCCCCATGGCTTGAAAAAGAAGGGAGCGTCGCTCGCCTGGCGACGACGCTGGAGGCCTTCGGCCACTGAATTTCAGACGAATTCTGTCTATTAATTTTTGCTTTATATCATATTTATATCATATTATATAAAATATATTTTTAGAGATGATTTAAATGTTGTGCACTTTTAAAAGCAAATTAATATATTGGTTGATTGATGACTTCTTGGTTGTTGTTGGACGCGCCAACTCGACGCCGAACCTCTGGGGCCCCAGGGCGAAAAAAGTCTCCAGCCCTCGGCGCCAGGGCGGCTCGCCGGCTCAGCCGACAAGCAAGCAAGCAAGCGCGCCAGCCAGTTTTTGGCGTCGCGGCCGGAGGCCCGGCGCCTGGTCTCAGCCCAGCGGATCGCGGTCCAAAATGGTGGCCAGCTTCAGAAGCGAGGCCGGGTGCTCGGGGTCCAGGCCCCACAGCAGGCGGGCCGCGGCCAGCGGCTTGGGCGTGCCCGTCTCGCCGATGCGCACTGTCAGACGGGCTTGTCGGGGGTCGACCGCCTCGGCGTTCAGGACAAAGTCGGCCAAGGCGAAGTCCTTGGGACCGGCCTTGGAGTCAGTATATCGCAAGTGAGCCGTGGGGTGAAGCGGCGGGCCGAGGAAGACCGGATCGGCGGTTTGGACCCGCCACAGCCCGGCCTGGGCGCGGGGTTTGGGGGAATTGGGAGGCAGGAGCTTGGCCGCCATTATGGTCAAGCCTTCAGGCAGCTCCATTAGGGCCGCGAGCCGCGCCGCGTCGAGGGGGCGCGACAGGCTGAACAAGAGGCGCTCGTCGAGGCTGGGGACGCCCAGCGGCAGGGCCGTCAGAAAGGACAATTTCGGCTGAGGGTGAAAGCCTTGGCTCATGGCCAGCTGGAGGCCGGCCCGCCGGAAGGACCGTTTGAAGACTTCCACCAGCTCCAAATGCCCCAAAAGGGCCAGCGCTCCTTCCTTGGCGAAGCGGGCCAGGTAGCGAAACTCCAGCGGGGCCTGGACGACCGCCGGAACGCGGCCCCGTCCGCCTCGCGCGGGCTTGGCGGGCGGGCGGCCAGCCTGCGCCGGCTGGCCAGGCTGGCTCGGCTGCCCGGGCCGGCCTGGCTGCCAGCTTGCCGGGCCGGGCTGAGGCCGCGGCGTCGGGCCGGCGGCCGAATTAGGCCTCGAATCGGTCTTGGCCGTCGCATCAAATTTCTCGACCGTCTCGGCCGCCGTTGCGGCCGCAGGCCTTTCAGCCGTCAAGCCGCTCGGCGAGCCGCCCGTCAAGCCGGCAAAAGGCTCGCCACGGTAGGCGGCCTCGAGTTCGTTCCCTGGCGGGGCCTTGGCCGCGACCGGCCGCGCGGCCTCGCCAGCCGGCTCGGGCCTGGGTTCGGCTCTCAACGCTTTGGCCGGACTGGCCTCAAGGTCGGCCCTGGCGTCTTGGGCGTCGGCGGGAAGGCGTTCCGCAGCCAATCCTTCGCCAGCCTCAGCTCCAGCCCCAGCCCCAGCCCCAGCTCCAGCCCCAGCCTCAGCTCCAGCCTCAACTCGGGCCTCCGCCGCGGCCTCAACTCGGGCCCCAACTCCAACCCCGGCCGCCGTGCCCTCCGTCCCTTTCTCCTGGCCGACCTCCAAGGCCGTCTTCGGCTCGGGGCCGGCGGCCAGCTCGACGGCCGCCCCGTCGTGGCAGGCCCCGCAGCCCTGACAGCCGGCCCAGCGGCAGTCGGGCGTGGGCTCGGCCGCCTGGGCCCGGCCCAGCTCCTTGAGAAGAAAAGCCTTCGTGGGGCCGCAGTGCAGGTGATCCCACGGCAGCGTCTCGTCGGGCCCTCTGGCCCGCAGCAGCTCCTGCGGGTCCAAATGGAGCGCTTTGAGGGAGTCCAGCCAGCGATCGAGCGAAAAAAAGTCGTTCCAGGCCTCGAAGCGGCCGCCGCGACGGCGGACCTCCAGCAGCAGCGGCCCCAGCCGGCGGTCGCCGCGCGACAGCAGGGCCTCGACGAAGGAGGCCCCGGGGTCGTTGTATTTGACCGTCAGCCCTGGCACGCGGGCCCCTTGCCGGACCGCGGCCAGACGCCGTTCGACGGCGGCCGTCTCGGACCCGGGATGCCATTGAAAGGGGGTGTGGGCCTTGGGCGTGAAATGGGCCACCCCCAAGTTGAGCTTGGCCCGGCCCAGGTTTTTGAGGCGGCGGGCCAGCCGGCCGATGGCCGCCAAATCCTCGTCCGTCTCGGTGGGCAGCCCGACCATGAAGTAGAGCTTCAGAGTCCGCCAGCCCAGCCGGAAGGCCGTTTCGGCCGCGACGAAGACGTCGTCCTCGGTCAAATCCTTGTTGATCACGGCCCGCAGGCGGTCGGTGCCCGCCTCCGGGGCCAGGGTGAAGCCGGTTTTTCTGACCCGCTTGATTTGCTCCGCCAGGGTCCCCGACAGGCTCCTAACCCGCAGCGAGGGCAGCGACAGGGCCACCGAGCCTGGGGCGTGGCGGTCCATGAAGCCTTTGACCAGCCGGTCGATTTCCGTGTGGTCGCCGGCCGACAGCGACAGGAAGGCCGCCCCGTCTTGGCCGGTGGCGGCCAAGTTGAGGTCGGTCAGACGCAGCGCCTCGTCGGCCGAGCGCTCCCGCACCGGCCGGTAGATGTAGCCGGCCTGGCATAAGCGGCAGCCTCGGGAGCAGCCGCGGCCGATCTCCACCACCACCCGGTCGTGGACGGGCTTGATGAAGGGGGTGATTTGGCAGACCGGAAAAGGGGCCCCGCGGAGGCTGGGGGCCACGGCGCGGACGACCCGGGCGGTCGGGCCGAGGGGTTCGAGGAGAGCCTGGCCCGGGGCGACGGGGCGAAACAGGCTGGGGACGTACACGCCGGGGCGGCCGGCGAGGCGGGCCCAGAGCTCGCGGCGGGGGGCCCGCTCGGCGCGCCAGGCTTTGACGATTTCCAAGTCGGCCAGAAAGGAGGCCTCGGCGTCCCCCAAAAAGAAAAGATCGAAAAACTGGGCCAGGGGCTCGGGGTTGGAGGCCCCGGGGCCGCCGGCCGCGATCAGCGGGGCGCCTTCCGGGCGGTCGGCGGCCGAGGGCGGCAGGCCGGCCAGCTCAAGCATGTTGAGGATGTTGGTGGCGGCCAGCTCGTATTGAAGGGAAAAGCCCACCATGTCGAAGGAGGCCAGGGGCGCGCCGCTTTCCAGGCTCCGGAGGGGCGAGCCGGAGCTCCGCAGGCGCTCCTCGTAGTCCGTCCACGGGGCGTAGACCCGCTCGGCCGTGAAGCCGGGCGTGGAGTTGAGCATGTGGTAGAGGATTTTGTGGCCCAGGTGGCTGTGGGCGATTTCGTAGACGTCGGGAAAGGCCAGGGCCACCGACAGCAGACGCCCGCGGGCGTCGGGACGGCGGTTGGGCCGGGCGCCGGGCTCCTGGCCCAGATAACGGGCCGGACGTTCCAGGCCCAGCAGCAGACTGGGATCGACGGGCAAGACGAAAAGCTCCTAGAGATGCCGGGCTATTTCGGCCAACAGGCGGTCGGCCGCCTCGGCGGGGTCGGGGGCGTCTCTGAGGGGGCGCCCGACGACCAGCAAGTCCGCGCCGGCCGCCAGGGCGTCGCCGACGTCCGCGGCGCGTTTTTGATCGTCGCCGGCCGTCCGGCGCCCGCCGGGGCGGATGCCGGGCGTGACCAGCAGAAAGTCGGGGCCGAAGCGGTCGCGCAGGTCCGCCGCCTCCAGGGGGGAGGCCACCAGGCCGCGGCAGCCGGCCGCCAAGGCCCGTTGGGCCAACTTGACGACGTAGCGGCCAGGGCGTCGGCATTCTTCGGTCAGCTCGTCGAGGCGCTCGGGCGCCAGGCTGGTGAGGACCGTCACTCCCAGCACGATCGTCTCGCCGGCCGCGGCCGCCGCGGCCGCCATCATCTCCGGGCCCCCTTGGGCGTGGACGGTGACCAGCTCGATCGTCGGGCGGGCGCCGGCCGGGCCGCCGGCCGTCGAGCTCAGAAGCGCCGCGAGGGCCCGGCCCACGGTGGCCGGGATGTCGTGGAGCTTGAGATCCAAAAAAAGGCCCGCCGACGGGGCGGCGGTCTTGAGCTCGTCGAGCAGGCTGAGGCCCTCGGCGGCGAAGAGCTCGAGCCCCACCTTGAGCCAGCCCGCTCGGCCGGCCAGTCGGCCGGCCAGCTCCAGCGCCCGACGGCGGTCGGGCACGTCCAAGGCCAAGACCAGGCGGTCGGCCGGATTTTGCGAGGCCCTCAGGGCGGCCAGGTTCATGAGCCGGCTCGCCGGCTTGGCCGGAGCGCGCGGGGGGCGTCAAGTCCAGTCTGGCGGCTCATAAGTCGTCCAAATCGTCCAAGCCGTCGAGGTTGACGTCTTGGGAGTCCAAATCGAGCTTGTCGTCGTCGAGGTCGATGGGCGAGGCCTCCTCGAGGGAGGCCGGCGGCACCATGAAGGTTTCGGCCGCCCCCGGGAAGGGCTGGCCCGCCGCGGCCGGGCCGCCGCCGAGATCGCCGGTGGCCGACAGCACGCCCTGGATTTCGGTGATGAGCGAGTCGTCGGCCTCCGCCGTCAAATCCAAATCCAGCGGAGGCGTTTCGGGCGGCGCCGGCCGAGGCGGCGGCGGCGGCGCGGGGCGACGGGTGTCGTCCTCGGCGAGGTCGGCGAGGTCGTCATCCAGCACGTCAATGTCGATGTTGGTCTCTTCGACCGTGGCGGGCTCCTCGAGATCAGGCTCCAGAAAAATTTCCGGGACGTCCAGGTCAAGCGGCGCGGCCGTCGGCCGGGGCGGCGGACCCGAAGGCGGCGTGACGGTTTGCGCCGGCGGCCGGGACGGCGGAGCGGCAAAAGGGTCCGCCTTGGGCGGAGACGGCGGAGCCTGCGGCCTCGGCGGAGGAGGCGGAGCCTGCGGCATCGGCGGAGGAGGCGGAGCCTGCGGCATCGACGGCGGAGCAGGCATCGACGGCGGAGCAGGCATGGGCGGCGGCGCGGTCTTGAAGAGGTCGGGGGGCTTGCTCATCGACGGCGGCGGAACGGCGGGCCCAGGCCCCAAGGGGGGCGGGCTGAGCGGACCGGGGCCGAGGGCCGAGGGGCCTATGGGGGCGGCGTGGTCCGGTGGCTCGAACTCGTCCAAGTCGCCGTCGGCCGAGTCAAAGTTGCTCGGGGCGTCGCCGTCGCCTAAGGCGGAGAAGAAGTTGATCGCCCCCGGCTTAGGGACGGTCAGAGAAAGCTGGCGGCGTAAGGACGTGAGATCCTTCCGGCACTTGGGGCAGGCGAGATTGTACTCGAAGCTGTTGTAGCCGCACTTTGGGCAGAGCATCATGGCCTCCAAGGGTCAGGCTCGACGGCCGCTTCAGTTCTTGGGCCTTTTTCGAAGGCCTCAACTGGGCGCTTAAGGGACCAAAGAAGCGGCCGTTTTCGTCGGAGGTCCGCCGAAGCGGTCAAAAAAGCCTCCGACGACGGCGCCCGTCGCCGAAACTCCGGCCGCGTCGGCCGCTCAAGGGTGGCCGCGATGGCCTCGCTGCAATATATCTTAATAAGGCGTCTGGTTCAAGCAAGGAAAACGCCGAAAAGCGGGTCAGCCTCGGTCGCCTGTCGCCGCGTCAGCCATTTTGCGCCTGGGGTCGGCCGCGGGACGGCGACGAACGGCTGGCTCGGCGTCGGCGAACAGCCGCGTCCAAGGCGGCTAGAAGAGCGCAAAAAGAGATAAATCTGGTCTTTTGGACCATTTAGAGAAATATTAGGATATAAGCGCTCGAATGTCAAGCCTGGAGGATTATGTGTGGCGAAAATTTGCGGCGGCGGCGAGCGAAAGTGCGGGAGCAGGCAGGCAGGCAGGCAGCAGTTGAGAGACGGACCTGGGGGCGCTCTGGGCGACGGCGTGGAGGAGGCTCAGGAAAAAAAGGGCCGGAGGCGGAAAGCCAGGTTTTTCCGCGCTCCGGCCCAGTCCCGGTGTGGTCGACACTGGCTGGATTTTCGTTCGGCAGGTGGGAGGCTGCATGGCCGTCAATCCGGCGTGTCGGCTGTTAAGAGTTTACTGCTATTGAATCTAAATTGCAATAGGGATCTAAAAAATTTTTCTGAGCAATTTAGGGCCTTTAGCTGGACAGCCCAATTATTTTTCGTCCGCAGGGCCAATAAAGCAGCTCGGCGCCGGTCGGGTCCGGCGAGAAAAAGGGCCAGCGCGAGGCTGTCCGAAAAGCCGGCCAGGCCGACGCCTCAAAAAAAAGGAGCGTCGCCGGGTCTTTTATTGAGCCGGTCAAGCTGGGTTCAACGTAGTCTCGACAATTGACGAGCTTTTGTTTTTTCGAGCCAAGCGCCGCGGGTCCGCCCCAGGCCGGGTTTTGGGAGCGCGCGGCTTGAAAGGCTCTTCGGAGATCGTTCGAAAAAACTCTTCGCCGAAAATCCTTCAATCTCCGGCGCTCGGCTGAAGCCCGGCGCCGAGCGCCCAGAGACCTTCGGCTTGCTGGAGGCTTGCAGGCGGGGCCGACGACGGCCGGTCGCCAGACAAGGGCGGCGAGGCGGAGAAAAAAATGGACCGGAGGCGGAAAGCCAGGTTTTTCCGCGCTCCGGTCCAGTCCCGGTGTGGGCGACGCAAGAGGATCTTCAGTTAACAGGGGGAGGCTGCTCTGCCGATAATCCGTCGGTCGCCTGGATCGAACTATACTACTATTGATTCTCAATTGCAAGAATGTAATCGAAAAATTAATGTATTAATTTCAGATAGTTAAGTCGGCCAAGGTTATTTTTTGGTCTGAAAAAAGGCCGAGCTCTTCTGAGGGGGCGGTCGGGCGGCGGCGGAGCTTGCGCGGAAAAAACGAAAATGTTGAAAAAAGGCCGGCCTGAAAACCATTCCGGGCTTCTTTCTTAGGCGAGGTTGGGCCGACCTTGGCGTCCAGCTTGGCGCCAAAAAGATCAAACGGCGCAGTCGCGGGCTTTAAGCTCCAAGGAGCGGGTCCCGCGTCCGGCGGCGCTCGTTGGCACGAAACGTGCTAACCAAGTCGGGGCCTGCGCCGCCCGGCGGCTCAAAGCCTCCAAGGACCCCGCCGCGCCGTCTACACCTTCTGCCGTCACGGCCCGCCGCCTCTAAGCGCTTGCCTTCTGCCCAGAACGCCTCGAGCGTTCTTCCAACCTTGCCCATGTCACACAGGCCGCGGCTGGCGACGGGTTCGATCCAATCGAACCCGTCGCAGACTGGGGTCAGGCCGTTGGGCGGTCAGTTGGCTGGTCAGTTGGTCAGGCCGTTGGGCCGCCGCAAGTGGCCGGGCAGCCGGTCAGACAGGCGTTAAATTGACGGGCGGCAGGCGAAATTTACCGGCCGGTCGCTGGGGCCGGAGGGTCGGCTGGCGGACAAAAAGCAATAAAATTGGGGAGTTGTCCTGAGCGGCTCGGCGAAAAAAAATGGCACGATAATTGCTAGCTTAGATTGACGAGAGCTGCGCCAGGGACAGGCAGGGTCCTGCCGGACGACCGTTCGTGTCCAAACATGCTGCAAAACGCCATCCCAAACAGATCGCCAGATCAAAAAAAACTTCTCGCCGCCCTGGAGGCGCCATTTTTCGCAGCTCTTTCCTCTTTCTCGACGGTCGTCTTCAGGCGGATTGGTCAGCCCAATCCGCCTGATTGTCTTTTGGGGCGGGCGTCGGCGGCCGTGAGCCTTTCGCTGGAACGGCCGGCGTTCGGCGCGGCCGGGTCGGCTTTGTTGGGCCCCGGCAAGCCAATAAAACTATAGATCAGCTTGAAAACTCTGAAATAGCGGCATTAATGTGCTTTTATCAGATATTACGGTCATTAAAATATTTTTAGAACGCCTTAATGGCATATATTGGTTAAATTTACTTTAATACTGCTAATTTGCCTATTATGGGGATGGGCTTATATTTGCTAGTTAAAGCTAATATGATTTGTCGAATAGTGATTATAAATAAAACAATAAAGAATAAAGATCCGATGACCAAAGCTAAAATATTTATTAACGGTAGTATAGAAAAAAATCCGAAAACTAATGACACAAATATATAGCTTATAAATAATAATATGCCCTGATTAGTATGTGCGCGAGCAAATTTTGAATTTGGGGCTGCAAAAAGGGGAATGAGAAATAATATTCCCAAATAAGCCAAGGCTGCTAAGAATTTATTGGTTTCAATGTCGTTATCATCGAAGAGAGGAACTATAGCTGTGGAAGGGGAAGTTAAGGGCTGTTCGGACGAAGTAGATTGAGATTTACTTAAATCAGGCATGGTTAACTCCTCAAAGTTAAGATAAAATCAAAAAATAGGACTCAGGGATGATGAAAAAACAGAACAAGAATTGCTTGCTTAGATTAACGAGAGCTGCGCCAGGGACAGGCAGGGTCCTGCCGGCCGACCGTTCGCGTCCAAACATGCTGCAAGACACCATCACAGATCGCCAGATCAAAAAAAACTTCTCGCCGCCCTGGAGGCGCCATTTTTCGCAGCTTTTTCCTCTTTGGTCGTCTTCAGGCGGATTGGTCTGCCCAATCAGCCTGATGGTCTTTTGGGGCGGGCGCCGGCGGCCGTGAGCCTTTCGCTGGAACGGCCGGCGGTCGGCGCGGCCGGGTCGGCTTTGTTGGGCCCCGGCGAGCCAATAAAACTATAGGTCAGCTTGAAAAGTCTGAAATGGCAGTATTAATATATTTTTATCATATATTATGGTCATTAAAAAAATTTTAGAACGCTTTAATGGTATGTATTGACTAAAGATTACTTAATATTGGTATGTTGCCTATTATGGGGATGGGCTTATATTTACTAGTTAAAACTAAAATAATTTGTCGAATATTGATTATAAATAAAACAATAAAGAATAAAAATCCAAAGACCGAAGCTAAAATATTTATTAACGGCAGCATATAAAGAAACATGAAAATTAATGACGCTAATAGATAACTTATATATAATAATATGCCTTGATTAGTATGTGCGCGAGCGAATTTTGAATTTGGGGCTACAAGAAGTGGAATGATAAATAATATTCCCAAATAAGCTAAAGCTGCAACTAATTTATTTGCTTTAATGTCGTCGTCATCGAAGTGAGGAACTATAACTGGAGAAGGGGAAGTTGAGGGCTGTTCGGACGAAGCAGATTGAGATTTGCTTAAATCAGCCATGGTCAACTCCTCAAGGTTAAGATAAAATCAAAAATTAGGACTCAAGGAGGGTGAAAGAACAGAACAAGGTTGGCGAAAAAAAACAGCGAAACAAATGGGACAGCGAAAAAAAATGGGAAAAGGCAGGAACCGGGAGCAAAGAGCAAAGAGCAAAGAATCGGTCGCGCGGCCGGCCGCCGGAAGGGGCGGCCAAAAAGGTCCTCAAAAGCCTTGGGCCATGAGTCCCGCGAAAGACAGCTGGCCGGCCGGCTGGTCTGGCGGCCGGGCGCGGCGGTCGGCGGACAGGAGCCTTTGGACGTAGCGGCACAGGACGTCCGTTTCCAGGTTGACCGCTTGGCCGGGCTTTTTGGTGGACAACGTGGTGACCAGACCGGTGTGGGGAATGAGGTTGACGGTGAAGAAATCCCGCCCCGCCTCGTTGATCGTCAGGCTCACGCCGTCCAGGGCCACGGAGCCCTTGGGCGCGAGGTAGGGGCTCAGCTCCGGCGGACAGGAAAAAGCGCATTTGAGGCTTTGGCCGGCTGGAGCGGCGTTTTTGAGGCGGGCCAGGCCGTCGACGTGGCCGCTGACCAGGTGGCCGCCCAGGCGATCGGAAAGCTTCAGGGCGCGTTCGAGGTTGACGAGGTCCTGCTCGCCCAAGGTCGTCAGCTTGAGGCTTTCGGCCGAGACGTAGGCCGCGAAGGCCCGAGGGCCCTGGAGGCGAGTCGCCGTCAGGCAGACGCCGGAGACCGATATGCTTTCGCCCACGATCAGCGGCTCGTCCCAGTCGAAGTCGGGCTCGACGACGAGCTCGGCCTCTTGGCGGCCCAAGCGGCGGGCGACGATGCGGCCTTGGCCCAGCGTCAGTCCGGTGAACATTTACTGCGCCGCGGCAGGCGGTTCGGGTTGCCAGGGCGAGCGGGCGTCGTCGGAGGGCTTGAAGGCCCCGTTGGGCCGGACCATGATGTGGACGTCGGGCCCCTTGCGGCCGATTTTGAGGATTTCGGCCGCGCGCGCCAAGTTCAGGGCGGCCAAGCCCGGTCCGCCCAGCAGGCCTGGCGCGTCTCGGCCGCCCAAGAACATGGGGGCCAAAAAGATGTGGACCAGATCGACCACCGGCTCCTCCAAAAGGGCCGAGGAGGCCAAGGTGGCCCCGGGCTCGATCAGCACGCTCTGGCAGCCTGATTGGCCCAGCTCGTTGACGACGGTCGACAACGACAAAAAGCCGGAAGGCAGCTTGGGCGCCTCCATGACGACGTGTCCGAGGCGGCGCAGCTCCTCTTTGGCGGCGGTCGGGGCCTCCGGGGCGCAGACCACGGTGGTCGGGCCGCCCAGGGCGGGATCGAAGAGCTTGAGGTCGAAGGGCAGCTTTAGCGCGGGATCGAGCACCACGCGCCGGGGCTGGCGGTGCATTTTGCGACGGCCCCAGGGTCGGGCCGAAAGTTCGGGATCGTCTTTGCAGGCCGTGTTGCGGCCGATGAGGATCGCGTCGACGCCGGCCCGGATATGGTGCCCGAAGTTGCGGGCCGCCTTGGAGCTGATCCAGCGCGAGTCGCCGGAGCTGGTGGCGATCTTGCCGTCGAGGCTGGCGGCGGTTTTGAGGATGACGAACGGGACGCCGGTGGTCGCCCATTTGAAGAAAAACTGATTGAGCTCCCAAGCCTCGTCGGCCAAAAGCCCGCGGTCGACCTCCACGCCGGCGTCCTCCAGGAGCCTGGCGCCGCCGGCGGCCACGGCGTGGGGGTCGGGCACGGAGTAGAAGACCTTGGCCACCTTGGCCTCAATGATGGCCTCCACGCAGGGGCCGGTGCGGCCGTGGTGGGCGCAGGGCTCAAGGTTGACGTAGAGCTCGGCGCCGGCCGCCTTGCGTCCGGCCTCGGCCAGGACCGCGGCCTCGGCGTGCAGCTGGCCTGGTCCGGAGTGCCAATTTTTGGCCAAGACGCGTCCGCGCTTGACCAGCACCGCGCCGACCATGGGATTTGGGGAAACCAGGCCCCAACCTTGCCGGGCTAGCCTCAAAGCTTCCTTCATGTATCCCGTCTGCTTGGCGGTCCACTTGCTCATCAAAACCTCTCGCCGGGGAAAGCCCGGACCAAAAGCCGCGCGAAGATTGGCCATAAAGCGCGGACCTCTTGCCGTCCAAAACTTGGCGCCGGCGGCCAGCCGGCGGCGCGGCCGTCCGGACGCGCGCGCGTATCAAGCCGTCTGCGGCGTCGACCCGCTGATTATGGCACGGTCGCCCCGCGACATCAAGAGCTTGCGCGGGAAAAGACCGCCGCCGCTCCGCCGTCAAACGGCCGCCGCGTCGCCGACCGGGGACGGCCCCGATCAGGTCAGCTGGCTCGAGCCGGGCGGAGCGCCGGTCGAGTCGCCGCCGGGCGGCCGCCGGACGGCCGCCGAAAAAAAGCCGGCCGGAAAGAGGGATGGCGAGACGGCCTGAGCGCGACCAGCGGGCGCGGCCTGGGCCGTGGTTTTCAGGTAACTAGCTGAAATAATTGATTTTTTTTCTGAAAATAAAATTGGCCCTCTTGCCGCGCCTGGGACGCACTGTGAAACAGTGAGGTTGTCTGTCTGGCGCCGGCCGGATTAAAAAAAAAAGATTTTGCTTGCCGGCATAATTGAGGTATAATTATTTTTGTAGGGGTCTGATTTAGAAAATCAGGAATAATGGTCTTCAGTTCAGCCTTTGTCAGGGGGAGCCAGCATGAAATGTCCATTCTGCGGCAAGCACAACAACAGGGTCATGGACTCGCGCCTGGTTCGGGACATGACCACCATCCGTCGTCGGCGGGGGTGCATGAGCTGCGGGCGCCGCTTCACGACGTATGAGAAAATCGAAGAGCAGGCGCCCATGCTCATCAAGCGCGACGGACGCCGGGAGGCGTACAGCCGCGAGAAGCTGAGCAAAGGCATTTTTGTGGCCACGCAGAAGAGGCCGGTGCCGGTGGCCGACATCGAAGCCTTCATAGAAAGCTTGGAGCGGCACCTGCAGGAAACTGGCCTCAACGAAATCCACACCACCGAGATCGGCGAAAGGGTCGCGGATTTTCTCAAACGCGTCGATCCGGTGGCCTACGTGCGCTTCGCCAGCGTCTACCGGCAGTTCACGAGTCTTGACGACTTTGATCGCGAGATCAGGGGCCTGGACTTTTGCAGCGGTTCGGTCATCGACGACGGCAAGTGCGGGCAGCTCAAGCAATAGGCTGGCTCTGACCGCTCGTCGTCCGGGCCGTCAGCCAGTCGGCCCGTCCGTCGCGTCCGTTCGGCGTCGAGCGCCGGCGTCGCGCCCGACGGACGGCCGCCGCGCATTGCCCGGCGGAGCCGCGCCCAACAATTGCGCGAGATGGCCAGCCCGGGCGACAGGTTGAATTCAGACGAGGCCGCGGCCGGCCAACGGCCCGCCTCGTCTTGCCATTTCGATGATCGCCGCCCAGTCAACCTCATTTTTCCGGTTCCGCCGCAGATGCGCTCTCAGGGCCGCAGCCCCTGGACGCCAGTTGGCCGTGACGAACCCCCCGCCTCGTCAATCTCGGATCTCGTTGATCTCCTCGATCTCTCTTCGATCTCTCCTCGATCTCTCGTTGATCTCGGCGAACGCGCCGAGGCCTTGTTTTCGCCAAAAAAGAAGAGGCTCTCGCTCCTCGGCGTCGCCCGTCGCCACGCCCGTCGGCGCTCAGACGGCGGCAGAGCCTTGGAGTTCCTGCTGACGCGCGGGGATTTGCGGCTGCCCGTGAGCGTGAGCCGTTAGGCGCCTGGCCGACTCGGCGCGCGCGAACGTTGCGGCCAGCGCCTGGCGATCGGCGGCGGTTCGGCGTCCGTCGGCCAATGAGCTTTTTCGACGGTCGTCGGGCCGTCCTTTGGGATTTGGGGCGGCGCCGAGGATCCGCCGCCTGGCGAGGTTGTCTCCGCGCCGTCTTCCGGTTGTCTGCTCTCGGGTCCGTCGCCATTTTGCCGTTGGTCTTCCCCCGGTTTGAGGCCTTGAGCGACGCCCTTTGGGGAGTCGAGCTCGGCGGCTTTTCATGAGGGTTTCGCGGCTGGGGCCCTGCGGCTGGGACCCTGCGGCTGGGACCATCCGTCGCGCAAATTTAAAAAGGCGTCGAAGCCTTGTTTTTTTCGGTTTTTCAGAGGATCGACGACGGCCTGGGGACGCCGTCGCGGCGCCGATTTAGCCTTTTTTACGCTTGATCGCTTGATTCCACCAAGCGGCAGTTTATCAGTCGGCTGGCCTCCCGCCTCGCCTCTCTCGAAGGACGGCCTTCAGCCGGTCAACTCTCAAATGAGAGAAAAAGCTCTCAAATGAAACCCCCCGCTGAGAGGCTCGCTCGGAAGCCAGGTCTGGGCCAGGTCTGGGCCAGGTCGGGAGCTTTGGGGGAGCTCTATATCTCGACGCGGAGGAGCGAAAAGCGTCGCCGACGAGCGGAGGGGGCGGAGACTGGGCGGACGCCCGGCCGCCGATGGCCTGAGGCGTCGAAAGCAGTCACGCAAGCTTGGAAAACTCTGGACTTTGGTTTTTCGCTAATGTAAAATTCACCGCAAGACACGTCGGCAAAATGACTTCCGACAGTTTGCCTTCAGCGAGGCGGCGAGGCCAGCGGCCTCAGGGCGTTGCGTGTGGCGTCTCGCCAAGTTGCGGGAGCTCGGCCGCCTCGCGCGAAGGGCGAGCCGGGGTTTTTTCGCCTGCAGGACCGAACTGGAGCTGCGTTTGACTTGCGCCGCCGGCGCTCGCCAGACGCCGCGCCGACAGGCCATGTCCAGGGGCTCCTCACGGGCCAGGCTTCGGCCGACGGTTTTTTTGCGGTCGAGGGCGTCGTCCGGAGTCGACGTTCGAGCTGAAGTCTTGGGCGATATTTCTGGCTTAAAAATGGTCGAGCAACGTGGAAGCAAATTTCCAGTCCCACAAAGAATCCATAGACGACGTCAGCCGTTTCAACGAGTTGATGGACATCTCCTACGACTTGGCCAAAAAGCTGCTGCCTTTTTTGGCCAGACGACGCATACCTTTAATTCCGGAAAATTATCGCCTTTTTTACGACTATTTTTTAGCCACCAACCCTGAGCTTAACCGCCAACTCAACGAAGCCCTTCAGTACGAGTCGCTCTTCACGCCCAGCGTCAGCCGCCGGCTTTACAGCGCCTTTTATGACATGGACGAGGCCAAGGCCGCCGCCATCACCAAAATGGGCGAGCGCATCGGCTTCATCTCCCAAACTCTGGAAAAGAATTTGGACTACAGCCTCCACGCCACCGGTCATTTCCATCAGGTGCTGTCCGAATCGGCCGATCAGATGCAGAGAGGCGAGATGGAGGCCACGGAAATAAGGGAATTGGTGGACAGCCTCTTGTGCGAAACCAAGACCGCTTTGGACAATCAGTCGGATCTGGCCGAAAAAATAGAAGACTCCAACAAGGTCATCGCCGCCTTGACCGCCGAGTTGGCGGATCAGACGCGTTTGGCCAACATCGACGAGCTGACCCAGCTCTACAACCGTCGCTGGCTAAGCCAACGCTTCACGACGGCTTTGGCCGAGCTGGCCCCTAACGATTATCTCAGCGTGGCTTTGTTCGATCTCGATCGCTTTAAGAACATCAACGACACTTGGGGCCACGCCATAGGCGATCGCGTGCTGATTTTGTGCGCCAAGATCCTCAAGTCGTTCGCGGGCGACAATTACTCCGCCTGCCGCTTCGGAGGCGAAGAGTTCCTGCTCTTATGTCCTGGCGCCGACTTGACCGCCGTCTTAAAGCTGGCGGACAAAATCCGCAAAAAGATTCAGGAGACGCAAATCACCATCAGGGGCGAAAACGTTCCGGTGACCATCAGCTGCGGCGTCAGCGTCTACCGGCCTGGCGACGAGGCGTCCGACTTGCTCGGCCGGGCCGACAGAGCCCTCTACGAGGCCAAGAACGCCGGACGCAACCGCGTGTTGGCCTCCAAGGAATAAGACTGATCGCAAAGGAGCGCGCCCCTATCAATGATTATATCCATCAATCCAGACAACCCCCAGGGTCGGCTGTTGGAACGCGTGGCGGCCGTGCTGCGTGACGGGGGCGTCATCGCCTATCCCACCGACACGCAATACGGCCTGGGCTGCGATCTGTCCCAAAAAAAGGCCATCGAGGCCATCTACCGGCTCAAGCAGCGCAACCCCAAAAGTCCTTTCAGCATCGTCTGCGCCGACTTGACCCACATCGCCGAGTACGCCCTCGTCTCCAACTTCGCCTATCGGACGGTGCGGCGCCTGCTGCCGGGCCCCTTCACCGTGGTGCTGCCGGGCTCCAAGCTGGTGCCCAAGACCATGATGTCCAAGCGTTCGGAGGTCGGCATCAGAGTGCCCAAGCACGCGGTGGCCGTCGGCCTGGTCCAGGCCTTGGGCCGGCCGCTGATCAACACCTCGGCGCGGCTTCTCGACGGCCCGGCGCCCGTCAATCCGCAGGAAATCGAGGAAATGCTCAAAGGCAACGTCGATTTGGTGGTCGATGGGGGGCCGGTGCCCGGCCAGCCTTCGACCATCGTCTCGCTCATTGACGACGAGCCGGTCATCTTAAGGCAGGGCTTGGGCGTCTTTTAGTCCGGCCGCCCGAGGCCGACGTTTTTTCGGCTCTTGCCTTGGGCTCGGAAGTGGGTTATGGTTGCCTGACGACGGCGGCGCCGCTCCGCGCCGCCGCGCCGATCAGCCAGGACTGAAGGCCAAAGATCCCCGAGGATTTTTGGCTTTTTTTTGTT
The DNA here is from genome assembly GCA_031269485.1 of Deltaproteobacteria bacterium. Taxonomy (GTDB): domain Bacteria; phylum Desulfobacterota; class Desulfarculia; order Adiutricales; family Adiutricaceae; genus JAISZC01. Next base: position 7,631 of record JAISZC010000065.1, on the reverse strand, counting down.
CGCCGTCCAGGCGAGCCTCGGCGCGACGCCGGCGGAAGGCCAATATGCCGCTCATCGAGATCAAGGGCCCTCAACCCAACTTCCAGCTGTCGATCAGCCGATGGACGGCCCCGTCGGGAGTCAGCTCGCTGGCGTACAGACCGAAATGGTCGACGCGAAACGAGCCCAGCGGGAGAGCCGTCAAGGACTTGAGCTTTTCCGCGGCTCTGGTCCCGGCCTCGCCCTTAAGCCGGGCCAGGGTCACATGGGGCTCGAACGGGCGCCTCTCGAACGGGCGGCCCGGGCTCAGAGGGGACAAGGCCGCCTCGACGGCGGCGCGCAAGGCCGTCAAGGGCGGCGAGGGGGCCAGGCCGGCCCAGACGACGACGCCGCCAGGCTTTTTAAAGCAGCCCAAGCCCTGCACGGTCAAGTCCAAGGGCGGCGATTGGACGCGGCTCAAGGCTTGGGCCACGGCCGGCGCCAAGGACCTTTCGGTCCGGCCCAGAAATTTGAGCGTCAGGTGCGCGGCGGCGGAAGACGGCTTTCCGCCGGCGGCCGCCCGGGCGGCTTGGGCCGCTTCCGGCGGCACGGCCAAGGCGACGAAAAGGCGCAAAAAGACCGGCATGATGTTCAGCCTCAAGGCCGGCGGCCCAGTCGGCCGCGGTCCGACGGGGCGAAAAAAAAGATTGACAGGCCGGCCCATTGGCATTATATTGCAATTTCCTCGAAAGATGTAAGTTCGAGGCTTTGACGTGAGGGGCTGTAGCTCAGTTTGGGAGAGCGCATGACTGGCAGTCATGAGGTCAGGGGTTCGAGCCCCCTCAGCTCCACCATCACAATTTGATGAAAGTCATCAAAAGTCTGAGACCCGCAAAAGCCCTGGCTACGCCGGGGCTTTTGCGTTTGGGGTCCGTCGTCTCAGGGTTCGTCGCGGCGCGACCGGCTTGGACCCGAAGCGGCCAGGACGGCCTGGAGACGCGTCAGCCGGCCGACGAGCGCGGCGTTGAAGAACCGACGGCCCACGATTGACCCTGGCGACCGTCAGGCGTCATAATCAAGAAAACTCGCGAACCCGGGCAAAGGCGAAAATTTTCATCAATAATTTCTTTAGGTTGCAAATGGCCCAAATATTTTGCGCTTTGCGGATATTTAAGCTTTAATAATCTGATAAGGGGTCGGCCAAAAGATGGCCGGCCACGCCAGTTTCGTCAAGCGTTGCCGCTGAAATTGACCTTGACTAAAGTCAGAGGATTCCTGCGGAGGCTGCGGAGCGAAGGCCCTCCCCGGCCTCTTCGGCGGGTGGCTGCTTCAGCTAAAAGAAACGGAAAAAGTTAAAAGTCCATAGAGTAAAATAATATTTTTAAAATATTGCTATAATAAAATTAATTATAATCATAATATAAATAAAGTGATTGCAATTAATATATTTATTCGGGCGGTTAACTCAGTGGCTAGAGTATCGGCTTTACACGCCGGATGTCGGGGGTTCGAATCCCTCACCGCCTACCAAACAAAAAAATTAGATCTATTTTATCAATTATGACTTATTTTAACAGAATAAAAGTCTTAAATTATGTAAATGACTACATAAACCTCGCCAAAATGAGACTGCAATAGCGGCTACATAAAATGCATTAGATTTGAGAGTGTGTTGCTTGTAGTGGATGACCTTAGAAACAATTATTTTTTTGATCACCAAAGCTCAACTAGAGAAAGTTTTGTGTGGTCAATTTATCTTATTTTGAAAAATATATTGTTTGAAACAATATATAAGAAATAAGACAATTTAAAAATCATAGTTAAAAAGTTCGTTGGCCTCAAAATTCGACGCTTAAGATTAAATGTCGGTAAGGTGGTCACTGCTGCGCGAGTCCTGCCCTGTCTTCGGACCAGGCCGTGTCCGCTGAGCGCCAGGCGGCGCCGGCCGCCCGGAGAGCCCGGCGCCCCCTTGGCCGGGTTTTTGCTTAAACGCTTATTCGGGTCTCCGAGTTGGCCGCGGCTGAACGACGTAAGCGTTTTCTTTCGTGGAGTTTTTCCATGCCCAGCGATTCAAGGCAGCAAGACGCAAAGCGTGGCTTCACCCTCGTGGAGCTGCTGATTGTCGTGGCCATCATCGGCATCTTGGCCGCCATAGCCATCCCGCAATATGCTCGTTACAGAAAAAGCACGTTTGATACTGCCGCCAAAAGCGCTTGCCATGCGGTGGCGCTGGCTCAAGAAGCTTATCATATCATGTCAAGTGGTTATACGACTAATTACGCGGCTTTAGTCAGCGTAGCCGGGCTTCAAATTGATGATAACGTCTTATATGGGACAATGACGCTAGTTAAAAGCACTAATACTGAGCCTGAAACGTTCACCTTTTCTGTTAATCATAAACAGTTAGACACCACTACTTACGTCTATTCCAATTACGGCGGGGAGCGAATTTCCACCGTTAGGGTCACGGCCAACGACCCCACCGTCCCGTAAGCCGGCCTTAAGTCCGCGCCCCCGACCGGATTTGACTTCGCCGCCGGGTTGGCCAAACCGGCCGCGTCGGCCGAAATTCGCGGCGCCGGGTTTTTCTGGACTGGCGACCAAGCGGGCAAAGCCAGCCGCCTCAGGCCCCAATGCTCCGCTTTTTCCGGCAGCGTCAACAAATTTGGGCCGCAATTTCGCCAAGGCGGCGGCCGCCGAGCCTCTTGGCCGGCTTTGAAATTGACTTAAGCGGCAATATCCGTCACCCAAAAATGTCGAAGCCGTTTCCTCAGCCTGCTTTAGGGCGCGGCCGACTTAAACCGTCTTCGGCGGCGACGCCCGTCTTGTCCTCTTCCGCGACTCCGCTCGTCATAAAGTCTGCCGTTCGTCCACCGATTCGACCGGCCGCAGGCGTCCTCGCCTGCGGCCGGCGCCCCGCCTGACGACGCTGAAGGCCGCCGCGCTTGGGCCTCTTTCGGCCGGCTTCCAGCTGACGCAAGAGCGTTCGCGGTTGAATCGGCGGGCCGTTTGGGATATAGTTTGCTGACAATCGCCGCCGGACGCGGCGGCCGTGTTTTTTCGGCCGCCTCGACCGCCTGGCCCGTCGGCCCGGGGAGCATGGTCGCCTTTCCGGTCGGCCGATCTTTTTTCGAGTCGGCCGGCCGGCCGAGGAGCGATGGACTGGCATGGATGACCGCCGCATTTTCGCCGTCGGAGACGTCCACGGTTGCCGCGCCAAGCTTGTTCAACTGCTGGAAAAAATCGACTGGCGGCCTGAAAACCACGAGGAGCTGGTTTTTTTGGGCGACTACATCGACCGGGGCCCTGACAGCTACGGGGTGGTCGAGACGGTCATGGAGCTTAAGGCGCGCCACCCCAAGCTGGTGACCCTTCTGAAGGGCAATCATGAGCAGATGTTCATGGATTTCATCGCCGGCCGAGAGGATTTGGTGCTGACGGCCAACGGGGTGGCTTGGACCATGCGCAGCTACAACCGCAACAGTCCTTTCCCCGTCTCTCATTTGCAATTTTACAACAATTTGGAGCTTTTTCGCGCGACGGAAGCGCATATTTTCGTGCACGCCGGCTTGCGGCCCGGCGTGCCGTTGAGAGAGCAGACCGAACGCGACTTTTTGTGGATTCGCGACGAATTTTTGGAGTCCACCTACGATTTTGGCAAAACGGTGGTTTTTGGCCATACGCCCTTCAAGGAACCCTACATCTGCTCCGGCCGGGCCGGTTTGGACACTGGGGCCGTCTTCGGCGGCGCCTTGACCTGCCTGGAAGTGAGCCAAGGACGGCTGATCAGTGTCTGAGAGCGCTCAGTCTCGCCGGTCCGCGGCCTCGGGACGCCCGGCCCGTCGTCCGTCCAGTTCCGTTCGGACGGCCGTCCCGGCGGCCTGTCTGGCCGTTTTGGCCGTCTGTCTGGCTTTGTGGGCCGGTGCGGCCCGGGCCCAGAGCCGGACCACGCCCGAGGTCCGGCTGACGCCCAAGGAAAAAGCCTTTCTGCTGGGTTTGGCCCGGGAGCCGTTGGCCGCCCTTCTGGAGGGCCGGCCGTCGCGGGCGCCCGCCGCCCGGCCCGCCCGGCTTGAGGAGACTCACCTGCTGGTCGTCTCGCTGAGCCTCGACGGACGCACGGCGGCCCGGGCCTGGGAGATCCGGCGCCCCGAGCCGTTGTGGCAGGGAGCTCTGACCTTGGGCGCCAAAGTTTTGACGACCCCGGACGCCGGGCGGCCGCTGGGTCCGGAAGAGCTGGCCCGGGCCAAGGTGTCGGCGGCGGTGCTTTCCGGCCTGACCGAAATTGCCGGCGACGCCGAGGTGGCCGCCGGCCAGGGGGTCGTCGTCCTCAGCGGCTACGCCTTCGCGGTGGGTCTGCCGGGCGACGTTCCGGCCGGCTCGCGGCCTTTCGAGCTGCTCTCCGAGGCCTGCCGGGCGGCGGGCCTGCGGCCCGGCGCCTGGCTCGGCGAACGCTCGACGCTTTTTTCGGCTCTGGCCGATCAGGTCGCCGAGGACTGAGCCGCCCCATGAGCCTGCGCTTCGCCGATCTGCACATCCATTCCCGCCATTCCCGGGCCACCTCCAAGGCCCTGACTCCTGAAAACCTCGCGCTGTGGGCCGGCTACAAGGGCCTGGATCTGCTGGGCACCGGGGACATGACCCACCCGGGCTGGCTCGACGAGCTGGAGGCCGCCTTGGCGCCCGGCGACGACGGCTTCTACGGCCTTAAGGGCGCCGCCGCCGGCGTCCGTTTCGTGCCCACCGGCGAGGTCAGCGCCATTTACAAGCAAGGCGGTCAGACCAGAAAGATCCATTTGGTGGTCGTGGCCCCCAATTTGGAGGCCGCCAGGCGTTTTAGCCAAACTTTGGGCCGGCTGGGCAACGTGACCTCCGACGGCCGGCCCATCTTGGGCCTGTCGGCGAAGAACATTTTGGAAATCGCCCTGGCGGCCGATCCGGCCATGGAGGTGGTGCCGGCCCACATTTGGACGCCGTGGTTTTCGCTCTTCGGCTCCAAAAGCGGCTTTGACTCGCTCGAGGAGTGCTTCGGCGATCTCTCCGGCCATATCCGGGCCTTGGAAACAGGCCTGTCGAGCGATCCAGACATGAATCGCCTGGTTTCGGCCTTGGATCGCTACGCCCTGGTCTCCTCGTCCGACGCCCACAGCCCCGAGAAGCTGGGCCGCGAGGCCACCGCCCTGGAAGGAGAGCTGACCTTCGCGGCCCTGAAGACGGCTCTGGCCGGCGGCCCCAACCTGGCGGGCACGGTGGAGTTTTTTCCCGAAGAAGGCAAGTACCACCTCGACGGACACGCCGACTGCGGCCCGGCCTTGACCCCGCGTCAGACCAGGGAGTTGGGCGGGCTGTGTCCGGTCTGCGGCCGCCCGGTGACCGTGGGCGTCCTCAGTCGGGTGCTCGAGCTGGCCGACCGCGAACTGCCGCCTCCGGAGCTCAAAAAGCCGGACTGGCACATCCTGCCGCTTCCGGAGCTTTTGGGTCAGACGCTGGATCGCGGACCGACGTCCAAGGACGTGATCGAAGGCTACCGCAAGCTGGTCGGGGAGTTCGGCCACGAATTCCGCGTTCTTTTGTCGACTCCGCTGAGCGACTTGTCGGACTTCGCCGGCCCGATCCTGGCCCGGGCCGTCGAAAAGATGCGGCTGGGCCAAATCGAGGCCTCCGGCGGCTACGACGGCAAGTTCGGCGTCATTTCCGTCCTCAGCCGCGAGGAGCGCCTCACCCTCGGCGGCCAGGGCCTGCTGTTTCGTTCGGCCCGACGCGGCCGCAAGCCGTCGGCCGGCCAGTTCAAGGCCGGCTCGCCGTCCGGCCCTTTGGCCGGGTCTTCGGTCGGCCCCGCCCTCGGCGCGTCGGGCGGCTCGGCCGCCGTCGTCCGTCGCCGGCCCGGCCCGACGAGCCTGCTGGCCGGCCTCAGCGACGAGCAGGCCCGGGCGGCGACTTCCCCGGTCAAGTCCTTGGCCGTCGTAGCCGGCCCCGGCTCGGGCAAAACCCTGACGCTGGTGCGCCGGGCCGCTTGGCTGGTCAAGGAAGGCGCGATCGCTCCCGAGAGGCTGCTGCTGACCACCTACACCCGCAAGGCGGCCGAGACCCTCAGGGCCAGGCTGACCCAAGTCCTGGGCCCGGAGGCGGCGCGCGCCAGAACGTCCACCCTTCACGCCCTGGCTCTCGAGCTGGCCGTCCGTCGCCGGCCTGATTTTCGGCTGGCTCAGCCCGAGGAGCTTGAGGCTCTGACGGCCGAGGTCGCCGCCTCGGCCAGCCTGCCTCCGCGTTTTTTTCGGCAAATGGCCTCTTTGGCCAAAAACAGGCTGGAAGTCGACTGGCCGCCCGCGGCTTCTTCGGACGCTTCCGGCTCTTCTTCCTTGGTCGCCGAGCCGGCCGCCCCGGCTTGGGCGGCCGAGCCAGGCTGGCGGCGGGCCTTCGAGCGTTACCAAGAGCTTTTGCGGCTCAGGCGTTGGTGGGATTTTGACGACCTCATCTTGGAGGCCTTGGGCGGGGCCGAAGAAGCCGGCTTCGAGGCCGTCCTGGCCGACGAGTTTCAGGATTTTTCCCCCGCTCAGCTCAAGTTCGCCCTGGCCCTGGCCGCCCGCGGCGGCCTGACGGTCATCGGCGATCCTTGCCAGAGCGTCTACGGCTTCCGCGGCGCCCAGCCCGAGGCCTTCGAGCGCTTGGCCGCGGAGCGCCCCAATCTGTCGCGGCTGCATCTCACCGTCAACTTCAGATCCTCCTCCGCCGTTTGTCGGGCGGCCGAGGCCGTCAGCCCGCCCGGCGGCGGGCCGCCCCGACGGCCGGCCGATCCGCGGCCCTCGCCGTGCCTGGTGCGGGCCAGCCTCCCGACTCCGGCCGCCGAAGCGTCCTGGGTGGTCGGCAAGATCGTGGCCCACTTGGGCGTGACCGATTTGGGCCGCGGCGGCTCGTCAGCCTTTGACCGGGAATGCCTGCCAGGCTTGGGCTTGTCCGACGTGGCCGTCCTCTTTCGGCTGCGGCGCCAGGGCCAGGAGCTGGCCCAAGCCCTCGACGCCGCGGGCCTGGCCTGGCAGCTGGCCGGCGAGGACGAGCTGACCTCGGCCGACGGCCTGGATCTGACGGCCGACAAGATCGCCCTGTTGACCATGCATGCGGCCAAAGGGCTGGAATTTCGGGTCGTCTTCGTCGTCGGCCTTGAAGAAGGCCTGTGCCCCTATTGTCCTGACGAGCGCGACCAGGACAGCGCGGCCGACCCAAAAGGCTCGGCGGACTCCAGCGGCGCGGGCGGCGCCGAAGGCCCGACCGGCTCGGCCGCTCTTTTCGGACCTCCGTCGGGGCCGGCCGGCCCCGCCAGGCGACGCCTGGCCCTGCGCTCGCCCGAAGAGGAGCTTTTGGAGGAGCAAAGGCTTTTTTACGTGGCCCTGACGCGCGCCAAGGAGCGCCTCTACCTCGTCCGCGCCCGGCAGCGGACGCTCTACGGCCGCCGGCTTTCCGGCCGGCCGTCGCCTTTTTGGGATCTGCCGCCGCCGGGGCTGCGCGTGGACTGGCAGCCCCCTCGTGGCCCGGCGCCGGTCAGGATCAAGCCCGCCCGACTTTTTTGAGCCGTCGACCTCGCGGCGGCCCGGCCCTTGGAGGCCTCATGACCGCGTCCCGGAAGCTGGGTTTTTCCGCGCGCCCGGCGCCGTGGCTGCTGCCGGCCTTGGTCGTCTGGG
>JAISZC010000068.1 GCA_031269485.1 Deltaproteobacteria bacterium | reverse complement strand
CTGTAATTTGCGTAATATTGTCAATATGTATTCCGAAGGCTAGCATATTCTTGGCGATAGTGAATCTAGTTTCTTCACGGCCTTCTTCACGGCCTTCTTCACGGCCTTCTTCACGGCCTCGTTCAAGGCCTCGTTCAAGGCCTTCTTCAAGGCCGAGCTTCATCGCGTATTCTTCAAGCGAAATATGACCCAATTGCATTTTAAATTCCTCCTTAAATTGGGGACTTAATTCAATATTTTTAAGATAGAAAAGGCCATTAATAAATATACATAGTCTGTCGTGTTGTTCTTTTGTATATTTATATTTCATTACAGAGCGAAAAACTTCAGCAGCATTTTCCTCTGCTTTATTTGGATCATCTCCGCTTTTATAAGCTAAATATGCAGCTTGAAGTACACGTGCGAAAGGACGAGAATCATCTTCCAACTCATCCAAATTGAGGTCTTTAATGCTAATTGATTGGTATTCCAACCTGATCGACGTGCCATACGCCTCTTTAAAGAAGTAATTCACGTCATAAAAATCGCCAGTATAGAGGGCGAAAACCACTGTTGGAACTTTTAGATGACTAGCATCGTAACGGATATAGGAATCGTACATACGTTGGCTAAATTCCTGGTCATGCTTATGTTGCTGCTCAACCAGAACAACGACCGGGATAGTGGTTTTGGTCTTCACCGGAATTTTCAGCAGGAGATCCACCTTCCGTTCGCCTTTGTCGGTTGTCGAATCAAGGAGCGGCAGAGGCATGTCGAGCTGGAAGGAGACTTCTTGGTCGGCGTCCCTATCGGCAAAGAGGCTCGGTATGGCGTACTCGAGAAAGTCCAGAATGCCGTAGGACAGGATCACTTTCCATATGAAGTCGCGCCAGTTGTGGGGCCGGACATAAATCTGCGGCTCCATTGCCGCTGGTGTTTTCGCGTCAGTCACCGTCAGCCTCTTGTTTTCGTAGTTAGTCGCCAGTGCAAAAGGGTATGTCGAGGGCTCGACAAAAAAATAACGATTCTTCGAAACAAATTTTTTGAAATTTATGTATATTTAATTAAATGGCAATTTTATGAAAAAATTTTCATATTATCATATCATATTCAAATGTATTTTATTAAAGGCCAATTATTTTACTAATACGACAAGCTATCTCCTTTCATGAATTAAATTTTTATAATAAAGTTCTTAAAAGCTCAAGATTTATACAATATTCGAGATATTCAAGTAAAAATTTAGAAGTTGATGGTTTTATTTTAACTGAATGAATTATTATTTTTTATTTTTGCGTTTCGTGGTGATTTGCGAAAATTTTGTTTAATCAAGTTCCTAGATAGTTTTTTTTTCTTATATTTAGTATAAGTTCTGCATAAATCTTTGAAAACTTGTTGTAAAATACGATCTGGCGCTTTTTTTGTCAGGCAATTGACTTGATCTGCTTTCATTGAATTAGAAATTCACATAATTCTACATTGTTTAATAACTTTACCTGCTATTTAATTTTTTTATTTTGCAATTTTAGTGTCTTATTCTAAACAAAACGTCGATATCCAGCAAATTGACTGAATTTAGGCTGTAATTAGCAGTCTAATTATTAAATTTATATCCTTTCGTTAATCAAAGCGATATCTACGTTTTTAATATGTTCAGAACGTTCATATATTTTTTATAATTTCAGCGCTAATATTGCCGGACCGACCTCCGGCACTTGGGCGTCCAGAGCGCATGTTTGGCCGGTTTGGCAACCGCAATTGCTGTTGTCGACGAGCGCCAGCATGGCCTCAGCCTAGCACAAGCAGAAACTGAATGCAAGGCTTTTCGCTGGCTTCGCGGCCTCGGACTGGAAAAAATTCGGGCCCTCCGGGGGGGGGGAAATTTCGAAGCCGATTCCTCCTCTGGCTGAAGTCGGAGGAGGGATCGGCTTAGGTTCTGTGGAACTAATGATTTCCAAGGAACAAGGGACCCAAAAAACGCCGTTGCTAAAGCTGGTGCCGAGGGACGGAATCGGACCGCCGACACGAGGATTTTCAGTCCTCTGCTCTACCGACTGAGCTACCTCGGCGCTTGCTCTTGGCGTCCCATGGGCTTGTTTGCCCAAGTTCTCCAAACAGCTTGAAACCCCGCTGCTGGAAAGTTTTTATACACCAGACGGCGGCCGGCGTCAAGAGAAAACCGCAGGTCCTCCGGGTCTGGAAGGCTTCGAAGGGCGCGGCCGGCGGCCTGAAGGGGAGTTGGCGCAGGCGCCGCCTCGAAGTTCCCGACCTTCCGGCGCCGTTGGCCTTGAAGCGCGTTCATTTGCCCAAGCAGAAGCGGCTGAAAACCTCGGCCAGCAGGTCTTCGGTCATGGTGCGGCCGGTCACCAAATCCAAAGACGACAGCGCTCCGGTCAGCTCGAGCCCGACGATCTCGGGAGGGCGGCCTTCGCCCAGGGCCGCCGCGGCCGCTGCCAGGCCGGCGAGGCAGTCTTCCAAGGCCTTTTGCTGGCGGAGGTTGGGGGCCGCTTCCGGGACCTGGTCGGGGTTCGCGCCGACGGTCGCCAAGACGGCCGCCCGCAGCTCCTCGAGCCCTTCGCCGGTGAGGGCCGAAACGGCCAAGCCCGGCGGCGGCTCGCCTCGGCAAAGGTCGAGCTTGCTCCAAACCGGCACCAGGCCCGGGACGTCGGGCGGCTCGGGCCGGTCGTCGGCCGTCAAATCCTGAAGCCACAGCGCCGCGTCGGCCTGCTCGAGCTCTCGTCTGGTCAGGGCCTGGCCGCGGGTTTCCAACTCGTCGGCGCCGTCCGCCCGCAGGCCGGCCGTGTCCACCAGCTCCACCCGCAGGCCGGACCAGTTGACGGCGGCTTCCAAGTAATCTCTGGTCGTGCCGGGCTGGGGGCTGACCAGGGCCCGGTCCCGGCCCAGCAGGGCGTTGAAGAGGCTGGATTTGCCGGCGTTGGGCGGGCCGGCCAGCGTCAGGCGCAGGCCGTCGCGGAAGATGCGGCCGCGGCGGCGCAGCTCGATGAGGGGGCGCAGCTCGGCCGACAAGGCGGTCAAGGTCTCGGCCAGCCGCCGGGCGTCGGCGGCGGTCCAATCTTCCTCAAAGTCCAAGATGGCGGTCAGGTCGGCCAAGGCGGCCAGCAGGCGTCCGCGGAAGGGCGCCAAACGGGCCGACAGGGCCCCTTGGAGGTGCCGGGCGGCCAAGGCGGCTTCGGCCTCGCTTTGGGCGGCGACGAGCTCGGCCACGGCCTCGGCCTGGTCAAGCGACAGCCGGCCGTTGAGGAAGGCCCGCTGGGTGAACTCGCCGGGGCGGGCCAGGCGGGCGCCGGCGGCCCGCGCCGCCTCCAGGGTCAGCCGCGGGACGGCCGAGCCGCCGTGGCCTTGGATCTCGACGGAATCTTCGCCGGTGAAGGAGGCCGGGCCGGGAAAATAGACGGCCAGGGCCTGGTCGATGAAACGGCCGTCCCGCGGGTCGATCACCCGGCCCAGGACCAGGGCGCGAGGTCGGGCGGCCAGATCGGGGCCGACGAACATCTTGGCGGCGGCCGCCAGCGCCGAGGGTCCGGAGAGCCTGATGACGCTCAGCGCCCCGGCCCCGGGCGCGGTGGCCGGGGCGGCTATCAAGTCGGAGGGGTCGGCCGCCAAGTCGGAGGCGTCGGCCGTCAAGTCGGAGCGGTCGGCCATGTGGCTTTGTTCCTGGAGGCCGTCAGGCCTCGACCAGCGCTTTGGACGGCCCGTCGGCGGCCGTGATGGACAGGGAGTCGCCCGAGGGGGCGAGGTCGACGGTCAAGGCCTGTCCGTCGATTATTTCGCCGGAGAGGAGCATCATGGCCAGCGGGTCCATCAGCTCGGCTTGGACGGCCCGCTTCAGGGGCCGGGCGCCGTAGACCGGATCGCAGCCGACTTTGGTCAGAAAGTCCTTGGCCGCCGCCGTCAGCGAGATGGTCAGCTTGCGTTCGGCCAGCCGGCCGGACAAAAGGCCGATTTGGAGCTCGACGATGCGGGCCAGGTGCTCCTGGCTCAGCGTATGGAACGTGATGAGATCGTCTACGCGGTTGAGGAACTCCGGCCGGAAATGGGCCCGGAGGGCCTCCGAGACCAGACGGGAGATTTCTTCGGCCGAGCGGCCGCCCTCGACGATGTGCTGCGAGCCGATGTTGGAGGTCATGATCACCACGGCGTTTCGGAAATCCGCGGTCCGCCCCTGGCCGTCGGTCAGCCGGCCGTCCTCGAGGATTTGCAGCAGGGCGTTGAACACGTCCGGGTGGGCTTTTTCGATCTCGTCGAACAGCACCACGCAGTAAGGCTTGCGGCGCGCGGCCTCGGTCAGCTGTCCGCCCTCCTCGTAGCCCACGTAGCCCGGAGGGGCGCCGACGAGCCGGGCCACGGCGTGCTTTTCCATGTACTCGCTCATGTCGAGCCGGATCAGGGCCGTCTCGTCGTCGAAGAGAAACTCCGCCAGGGCCCTGGCCAGCTCGGTCTTGCCCACGCCGGTCGGGCCCATGAAAATGAAGGAGCCGACGGGCCGGCCGGGATCGGCCAAGCCCGAGCGGGCCCGGCGCACGGCCCGCGAGACGGCCTTGATGGCCTCGTCCTGTCCCACCACCCGCCGGGCCAGACGCTCCTCCATGCGGACGAGCTTGTCGCGCTCGCCCTCCAGAAGCCGCCCGACGGGAATGCCGGTCCACCTCGCGACAATCAAGGCCACGTCGTCGGGGCCGACCTCCTCTTTGATGAGGCGCTGGCCGGCGTCCTGGGCCAGACGGTCAAGCTCGCTTTCCAGGCCCGGCAGCCGCCCGTATTGAAGCTCGGCGGCCAAGCCCAAATTGCCTTCGATCTGAGCCTTGGCCATGGCCGAGCGGGCGGCCTCGATTTCTTCCTTCAGCGCGCCCATGCGGTGGACGATCTCCTTGTCGGACTCCCAGCGCTTGGTCAGCTCCCGCTCCTTGCGGTTGATCTGCTCGAGCTCGGCCTCGAGCTTGCCGAGCCGATCCCGCGCCCCTTGGTCGTGCTCCTTGCGCAGCGCCTCCCGCTCGATCGACAGCGTCAGGACCCGACGCCGGACCTCGTCGAGGTCGGCCGGCAAGCTGTCGATTTCCAGCCGCAGCCGGCTGGCGGCCTCGTCGATGAGGTCAATGGCCTTGTCAGGCAGGAAGCGGTCCGAGATGTACCGGTGCGAGAGCGCGGCCGCGGTCACCAAGGCCCCGTCGGTGACGCCCACCTTGTGATGGACCTCGTAGCGCTCCCGCAGGCCCCGCAGGATGCTGACCGTGTCCTCCACCGAGGGCTCCTCGACGAGCACCGGCGCGAAACGGCGCTCCAGGGCCGGATCCTTTTCGATGTTTTTCCGATACTCGCCGATGGTGGTGGCCCCCACGCACCTGAGCTCGCCGCGCGCCAACGGCGGCTTCAGCATGTTGCCCGCGTCGAGGCTGCCCTCGGACTTGCCGGCCCCCACCAACGTGTGCATCTCGTCGATGAACAGGACAATCTCGCCCGCCGAGGCCTCGACCTCCTTGATGACCGACTTGAGCCGCTCCTCGAATTCCCCGCGAAACTTGGCGCCGGCGATCAGCGCGCCGAGGTCGAGCGACAGCACCCGCTTGCCGCGCAACGAGTCGGGCACGTCGCCGGAAACTATCCGGCGGGCCAAGCCCTCGACGATGGCCGTCTTGCCGACCCCTGGATCGCCGATCAGCACGGGATTGTTTTTCGTGCGGCGCGACAGCACCTGCATGATCCGGCGAATTTCCTCGTCGCGGCCGATGACGGGGTCGAGCTTTTGGCGGCGGGCCTCGTCGGTCAAATCTCTGGTGAACTTTTGGAGGGCCTGGAACTTGTCCTCCGGATTTTGGTCGGTGACCCGGGTTTGGCCTCTGAGCTCCTTGAGAGCCTTGAGGATCACCTCGCGGCTGAGGCCGCGCGCGGCCAAGATCTTGGCCGCCGGATCGTTTTTGTGATCCGCCAGGCCCAGCAGCAGATGCTCGGTCGAGACGTATTCGTCCCGCATCTTGTCAGCTTCGCCCGTCGCCAGATCGAGAACTTTTTTCAGCTCCGGGCCCAGGTAGACGGCCACTCCGGTCCCGGCCACCTTGGGCAGCTTGTCGAGCGCGGCCTCCAAGTCGCCCGCCGCCAAGGCGACCGGCACGCCGGCCTTGGCGAATATGGGGCGCGTCAGCCCGTCAGGCTGCTGCAGAAGGCACAGCGCCAGATGCAGAGGTCCGAGCTCCTGATGGCCCTTGCGTTCGGCCAAAGTTTCGGTCTCGGCCAAAGCCTCCTGGCTTTTGATGGTGAATTTGTCGTATCTCATTTTGAAAGCCGCTCCTCGTCCGTTTTTTTTCAAACGTCGTCATGAGAAAATTAAGCTCCGTTCGCGGGCTTGTCAAGGGCGGCGGCGCCGGTCGGGCGGCCGGCGGTCGGTCGGCAGTCGGCGGGCCACGGCCGGGGCGGCTTGGAGGCTCTTCTGCGGCTTGGAGGCTCTTCCGCGGCTTGGAGGCTCTTCCGCGGCTTGGCGGCTCTTCTGCGGCTTGGAGGCTCTTCTGCGGCTCGGAGGCTCTGCGGCTTGGCGGTCTGTGCGGCTTGGCGGGCTCTTCTGCGGCTTGGAGGCTCTTCTGCGGCTTGGAGG
>JAISZC010000034.1 GCA_031269485.1 Deltaproteobacteria bacterium | reverse complement strand
GCTGTCAAGGGATTAAATCATGCCTAACGACATAGTTGTCATCGCTGGCAATTCAAACGTGGCTTTGGCCACTGAAATATGCGAAACTCTGTGGCAGCCCTTGGGTCTGGCGCAGGTGCGCCGTTTTTCCGACGGCGAGATTTTGATCGAGCTGGGCGAAAACGTCCGCGGACGCGACACCTTCGTCATCCAATCCACTTGCGCGCCGGTCAACGACAACCTCATGGAACTGCTGCTGATCATCGACGCCCTCAAACGGGCTTCGGCTCGGCGCATCACGGCCGTCATCCCTTATTACGGCTACGCCCGCCAAGATCGCAAGGCCGCGCCGCGGGTGCCCATTTCGGCCAAACTGGTGGCCGACCTGCTGACCGCCGCCGGGACCACCCGCGTTTTGGCCATGGATTTGCACGCAGGGCAGATTCAAGGCTTCTTCGACATACCGGTGGACCATCTCTTCGCCGCCCCGGTGCTGCTGAACTACCTCAAGGAAACCTACATGAAGGACGGCGGGGAAGACGTCATTTTGGTCTCGCCCGACGCCGGCGGAGTCGAGCGCACCCGCTACCTGGCCAAGCGCCTGTCGGCGCCGCTGGCCATCGTCGACAAGCGCCGGGAAGCCCCCAACGTCGCCAAGGTCCTCAACATCATCGGCGACGTCAAGGACCGCCGCGCTTTGATCATCGACGACATGGTCGACACCGCCGGCACCCTGACTCAGGCCGCCAACTTCATCATGGAACTGGGCGCCAAGGACGTGTCGGCCTGCGCCACGCACCCTGTGTTGTCCGGGGACGCGCTCGAGAAGATCAACGCTTCGGCCTTGAGCCAGGTCGTGGTCACCAATTCCATCCCCCTCAGCGGCCAGGGCCGTGACGTCGCCAAGATCAAGGTTTTGTCGGTGGCTTCCCTTTTGGGCGAGGCCATTCGGCGCATACATCAGGAAGATTCCATCAGTTCGCTGTTCGTCTGAGGCCCGGCCGCCCAAGGGCGGCCGCGTCAAAGGCCGCAAGCCCGAGATTTCCGAGGTGGCCGGCGTCCCCCTGCGCCAGTCGGGGAGGCTGGCCGCTTTTCTTTCGCCTGCCGGCCGTGAAAGGCCAAGAAGCCAAGAAAAATGATCTTGGCGGACGCGCCAATCTGTGCTAACATATAATGCTTGACCATCGCTCGGCGGCCTATTTCGACCGCCAAAGCTCGGGACGCTTTTTTTTCGGGATTTTTCGGCCGGCCCGGCCAGCTCAAGCGGCGCGGCCGATCGTCATTTGGAGGATTCAAATGGGTCTCAGCACCACTCTGAAAGCCAAGCCCCGCGAGGTCCGCAGCAGCAACCACGCCGGACGTCTGAGGGCCGCCGGCCTCTTGCCCGCCGTCTTGTACGGTCCTGGTCTGGCAGGAGCCCAGAGTCTGACCCTGGACTACGCCGAGTTCAGAACGGCCTGTCTGACCGCCGAGGGCAACCGCTCGCTGTTCACGCTTGACGTCGAAGGCGGCGGCGCCTATCCGGTCATGCTTAAGGAGCGCCAGGTGGATCCCGTCAGCCGCCGGATGCTGCACGTCGACTTTTTGCGGATTGAGCCCGGCAAGCCCATCTCCGTCAAGGTGCCGCTGACTCTGGTCGGCAAGGCCGTGGGCGTCGAAAAGGGCGGCCAGATTCAGCAAGCCGAGCGGGAGATGACCGTAAGTGGATTGCCGGAGGCAATTCCGGCCCAGATAGAGGCTGACGTGACTTCATTGGCCCTGGGCCAGACCCTGCATCTGTCGCAGGTCAAGTTGCCCGCCAGCTTGACTTTGGTCAAGACGGTCGATTTGCCGGTGGCCGCGGTGGCCGTGCCCAAGGGCATAAAGCTTGAAGCCGAGGCGCCAGCCGCCGCGCCCGAGCCGGCCAAGAAGGACGGCAAGAAATAAGGCCTCTTCGAGGCTGCGCGGAGGCTTTCAGAAAGCCGCCTTTGGGCGGCGGAAAAGGAGCTCCAGATGGCCGACTTTCTGGAATTGGCCGCCAGAAGGCAAAGTTGCCGGGTTTTTTCAGATTTGCCCGTGGAGCATGAAAAGCTCGTCAAGTGCGTCGAGGCGGCCCGGCTGGCCCCGTCAGCCTGCAATTCCCAGCCTTGGAAATTCGTCGTGGTTGAAAAGCCCGAACTTGTGACGGAAGTCGCCAAGTGCACCAATCAGCTGGGCATCAACGCCAACTTGAGCAAGGCCAAGGCCTTCGTCGTGATCCTTGAAGACCACGCCAAGCTCATGTCCAAGTTGGCCGCGCTGGTCGACAGCCAGACCCACGCCAAGGGCGATCTGGGCGGCGCCGCCTTGTCGCTGTGTTTGGAGGCCGAGTCGCTGGGCTTGGGCGCCTGCATGGTCGGACTCTTCGATCGGCCCAAGCTGAGCGAACTGCTTGATCTGCCGGCCGATCAGCGCTACTTTCTCGTGGTGGCCGTGGGCTATCCGGCCACGCCGAAGGTGCGCAACAAGGACCGCAAGCCGTTGGAAGACATCGTCCGCTTCGTCTGAGTCTCGGCCGTGGCGCCAGTTTTTTTGATGCCTGAGGAACGGCATGACCTGTCCTCAGGTTTTTTTTGGTTCAGCGGCTCGCGCTTTTCGTCCTTTTCGCCGTCCGTCCGCGGACGCCAAAAGGCGCGGTCAGCTCCGCGGACAAATTCCGCGGAACGCGCCGCCGCCTGAGCTGCGCGAACCGTCTGGCGGCTCGGCCCGAGCTTGCTCGTCAACTTAAAAAAAGGGGCGTTTTTACATTTTTTAGCCTTTCCTAGAGTGACTCATATCAATGTTAATAGAAAGTAGTAATTATGACTTTTCAAAAAATTCTGTAAAAATATCAAGTGATAAAGACTTCTGAAGGCGATAGTAGTTATTTATTTAAAAAATAATGCTAAATTTTCTAAAAATTTAGCTATATACGAAATAATATTGATAAAGGTTTGGCTGTGGCCTGGCTGCCCGCTGTGGCCTGGCTGCCCGCTGTGGCCTGGTTGCCCGCTGCGGCCTGGCTGCCCGCTGCGGCGGGATGTTAGCGGCCGGCCAGGACGTCGGCTTCGATTTGGTGGCCTAAGCCTAGGACGGTCGGTGTCGGGTTATGCAAATATTGGCAAAAAGACTCCTTGATTGATAAAAAGGTTGTCGACAGGCAACAACTGGACCGAAGAAGCTAATAGCGACATTATAGGCCAAGCCATCCCGTGCGTCAGATTGGGCCTGGCCGAGCTATCCGAAGCGTCGGTCGGCTGGGTCAAGCTCGATCAGAGCCTCTTTGACCCTTAGGCCCGTAAAAAAATATTGAGAATACTAAAAAAATATTTTAGAGGTTTTAAAGAATATTTTAAGGCAGGCGAGAGAGGATAGCGTCTAATAGATTGCGTAACTGGTAATACTAAAATAAGTATTAAAATAGTTGAAAATTACATGTGAGATCAAAGTCTAATACTATTTTTGACTCCATTAATAGCTTTAGTCTTCTAAATATTAAGAAAATAGCTGACAGATTCTATAAATAAACTATGTGATTTGCGTTTGCTTTGATGCTGATAATTATGCAGTAAAAACAATTACAACCTGATTGAATAAATTTCAAAATCGCCCAATCGTAGCCAGATTGAAAGAAGATGACAAATAATTTTTGTCAAAACACATAATAATTCATTTAAAAATACCTCTATACGATAGTTAATCATCTGATTTAACGCATATATCTTAAAAATATTCTAAAAATGTTTCATTAATTTTATGATCAATGGATAATGATGCTCTTTGTAGCTCAGTAGTTTATGAATTGACTAAAGTTGTAGATCTTGACCTGCTCGCCGACTATAAAATCCTAGTTCCGCCCTATTCCGGCGGCGGAGCAGCAGCAGCAGCAGCAGCAGCGGGCGGCCGCCTCCTTTGCCCGCGGCCATTTTTGACAGCCCGGCCTGCGAACGCAATCGACGATTGGGCCGGAAACGCCCGCCTCTATATCCTCCCTTAATTCTCTATAATCAATAAAAATTTTTGCTTTGACCGCTCATGAGGCCTTGGCCGGCCGAAACGGTCCCGGTCGATCTGGCGGCCAGGACGCCGAGCACCGTCCGGCGTTCACGTCCAATCTGGGCTGGCGATGGCGCCCAATCGGCGGCGCGGACGTCCGGCCGTCGACTAACGTTTGTTAGGAAAAAGCCCTCAACCCAAGTGATCTAGATGACTTGAGGGCCTCGGCCGAGAAAAAAATTATTGACAAGCCGTGGCCGGGTTGCTATCATCAGTTCATTCTTCACCCGCCGAAGATGAGCTCGCGCCTGACGTCGGACCGCTTGGCCCGCGTGGCCTGTCTTGTTCGACCAGAATCACCGGATTAGCCCCGCCTGCCCGCCGCCTCGCCAGAAGCCGCTCGGTCGGCGGAAGCCGCGGCCTGCAGCCTGTCTCTTGCCCTCTGGCTCGCGCAGTTTTTCTTTTTTGGGGAGATCGCCTTCGGCCTAGACTGGTGGCGGTTTCCGACGCAGTCGGCGCATGGGGCGCAGTCCGCGCCTCGTTACGCCTTAGGCCGCAACTTAGGCCACAACGTGTCGGCCGCTGAGGAACCCTGGCCGGCGCGGCTACAAGCATTCCAAAATTATGGAGGAATCTTTCTTATGGCTTTAAATTGGCAGAACTGGACCGCAAAGGGCGCCAAAGACTATGAAATCGCCGAAGCGGCCGAAAAAGAGCTGCTCAAAATTAAGGATGTCGCGGCCAAAATGGGTCTGACGGATGACGAAGTTCTTCCGTACGGTCACTATATCGCCAAGATCGACTACACCAAGGCCCTCAACAGGCTCAAAGACAAGCCCGACGGCAAGTACATCGACGTCACCGCCATTACACCGACCCCCTTGGGCGAAGGCAAGTCGACCACGACCATGGGCTTGGTGCAGGGCTTGGGCAAGCGCGGCGTCAACGTGACCGCGGCCATCAGGCAGCCCTCCGGCGGACCGACCATGAACATCAAGGGTTCCGCGGCCGGCGGCGGCATGAGCCAGTGCGTCCCCTTGACCCCGTTCTCCCTTGGCTTGACAGGCGACATCAACGCCATCATGAACTCCCACAACTTGGCGATGGTGGCCCTGAACTCGCGCATGCAGCACGAGCGCAACTATGACGACGCCACTTTGACCAAGAGGGGACTCAAGCGGATCGACGTCGATCCGACCAGGGTCGAGTACGGCTTCATCATGGACTTCGCGGCCCAGTGTCTGCGCAAGATCATCATCGGCCTTGGCGGCAAGCAGGACGGCTACCTGATGGAGTCCAAGTTCGGCATCGCCGTCAGCTCCGAGATCATGGCCATCCTGGCCGTGGCCTCCGACCTCAAGGACCTCCGGGCCCGGCTGGGCCGCATCGTGGTGGCCTACGACAAGAAGGGCAACCCCGTCACGACCTCCGATCTCGACGTGGCCGGCGCCATGACCGCCTGGATGGTCGAGGCCCTCAACCCCAACCTGCTCCAGACCCTCGAAGGTCAGCCCTGCTTCGTGCACGCCGGCCCCTTCGCCAACATCGCCATCGGCCAGAGCTCCATCGTGGCCGACCGCCTGGCTCTGAAGCTGGCCGACTATCACGTCACCGAGTCGGGCTTCGCCGCCGACATCGGCTTTGAGAAATTCTGGAACCTCAAGTGCCGCTACTCCGGCCTGATCCCCAACGCGGCCGTCATCGTGGCCACCGTCCGGGCTCTGAAGTGCCACGGCGGCGCGCCCATCCCCGCTCCCGGCAAGCCGCTGCCCGAAGAGTACAAGACCCCCAACGTCGACCAGGTCATCAAGGGCTGCGCCAACCTGCTGCACCATGTCGGCGTCGTCAAGAAGTCCGGCATCAGCCCCGTGGTCTGCATCAACTCCTTCGTGCTTGACACCAAAGAAGAGATCGCGGCCATCCGCAAGGCCTGCGAGGACGCCGGCGCCCGCGTGGCCGTCTCCGAGCACTGGCTCAAGGGCGGCGAAGGCGCTCTGGAACTGGCCGACGCGGTCAAGGACGCCTGCGACGACAAGCCCAATTTCAAGTTCCTCTACGAGCTCAGCCAGCCTCTGAAGGAGCGCGTCGAAATCATCGCCAAGGAGGTCTACGGGGCCGACGGCGTTGACTACAGCCCAGACGCCCTCAAGAAGATCAACGCCTTCGAGCAAGATCCGGCCACCAAGAACCTCGGCCTGTGCATGGTCAAGACGCACTTGTCGCTGTCGGCCGATCCCACCATCAAGGGCGTGCCCAAGGATTGGAGGCTGTTCGTCCGCGACGTGCTCATCTACGCGGGGGCCGGCTTTGTGGTCCCCGTCGCCGGCGCCATCACCCTGATGCCCGGCACGGCCTCTGACCCGGCCTACCGCCGGGTGGACGTCGACGTCGAAACCGGCAAGGTCAAGGGCCTGTTCTAAGCTCCGGCTCTCCGGCCGATCCTCAAGCCCGGCCGTCGGCCCCCCTTGCGGGGCGGCCGACGGCGCCCGCCGTCGCTTAAAGCCGCCGCGCCCAGCCTTTGGGCCCGGCGGTTTTTATTGTTTGAGTTCGGCTTCCTTGCCCCTCAGGCTCACTGAAAACGCAAAGCTTCGATGGGGTTTTGACGGGCGGCCTTCCAGGCCGGATAAAAGCCGAAAAATAGTCCGATGCCGGCCGAGACGGTGAAGGACAGCAGCAGCGACGAAGGGGCGACCACGGTGCTGGTGCGCCAGACGGCCGCCACCAGCCAGGCCCCGCCCGCTCCCAGCAGCAGTCCCAGCAGGCCGCCTGTCAGCGACACCAGCATGGCCTCGAGCACGAACTGGGTCAAAATGTCCCGGCGGCGGGCCCCGATGGCCAGGCGGACGCCGATTTCGCGGGTGCGTTCGGTGACGGAGACCAGCATGATGTTCATGATGCCGATGCCGCCGACGGCCAGCGAGACCGAGGCGATGGCGCCCAGCAAAAGGGTCATGGCCGCGGCGGTGGCTTCCGCCGAAGCCATGACCGCCGAAAGGTTGTTGAGGAAAAAATCGTCGTCCTGAGAAGGGTCCACGAGGCGGTGGCGCTCCCGCAATAGGGCCCTGATGTCCTCCTCCAGCGCGGGCATGATTTCCGCCGATTCGGCCTGCAGCATGATCATGCGCACCATGCCTCGAAAAGGGCTCCCGGACAGGTAACGCTGCGAGGAGGTGTAGGGCGTCAGGGCCGTGTCGTCCTGGTCGCGGCCGTCGAGGCTTTGGCCCTTGACGGCCAGCACGCCTTCGACGGTGAAGGGCGCGGCGCCCAGCCGCAGGGTTCGGCCCACCGGATCTTCGGCGCCGAAGAGCTCGCGGGCCGTGGTTTGGCCCAGCCAGACCGAGCGGGAGGCCGACTGGACGTCGAGGGCGTCCATGGGCCGACCGCTGGCCGTCTCCCAGGAGCGGACTTGGGAGTACTGCTCGTTGACGCCCATGACCATGGTGTTCCAGTTGCGGCCGCCGGCCACCAGCTGGATGTAGCTGTTGACCACGGGCGAGGCGCCTGTGACTCCCGGCAGTTCGGCCAGGGCCTGAGCGTCGGTGGCGTTGAGGGTGTGGCGGCTGCCGGAGCCGGAGCGGACGCCGGAGGTGTTTTGAAAGCCGGCCAGCACGATGAAGATGTTGGTGCCCAGCGCGTCGACCTGCTTTTTGACCGTGACCCTGGCCCCTTCGCCGACGGCCAGCATGAGCACCACGGCGGCCACGCCGATGACCATGCCCAGCATGGTCAGGCACGAACGCAGCCGGTTGGCGCCGATGGCCCTGAAAGCCTCCAAGAGCATGGCCCAAAACATCATAGCCTCCGACGCCGGGCCACCGGCGCGTCCTCGACCAAAAGGCCGTCGCGGAAACGGGCCAGCCGTTTGGCGCAGGCGGCCACATCCGGCTCGTGGGTGACCAGCACCAACGTCAGGCCCTGATCGTTGAGCTCGGAAAAAAGCTTCATGATCTCGTCGGAAGTCTGGCTGTCGAGGTTGCCGGTGGGTTCGTCGGCCAGCACCAGTCGAGGCTTGGCGGCCAAGGCGCGGGCGATGGCCGCTCTTTGCTGCTGGCCGCCGGAGATCTGGTTGGGTCGGCTGCGGGCCCAAGGGGCCAGGCCGACTTGCTCGAGCAGCTCCAGAGCCCGTCGCCGGCGTTCGGCGGCCGGCGCGCCCGCGTAGAGGAGCGGGAGAGCCACGTTTTCCAGCAGATCGGCCCGCGGCAGAAGGTTGAAGCCTTGAAAGACGAAGCCCAGATCGCGGTTGCGACGGCGGGCCAGCTGGTCAGGGCTCAGGCCGGCCACGTTTTGGCCCATCAACCGGACTTCGCCGCTCGTCGGGGCGTCCAGGCAGCCCAAGATGTTCATGAAGGTGGACTTGCCCGAGCCTGAAGGGCCCATGACGGCCGTGAACTCCCCGGCGTCCAGCTCGAAGTCCACCCCGTGAAGCACCTCGACGGCGCCGGCGCCGGTGAGGTAGGATTTTCGCAAAGCCTTGACGGCGACGACCTGCTCGGCCACCTCACAGCCTCCTGGGTCCGCCGCCGCCGGTCATGAAGCCGGCGGCCGGGGCGGCCTGGGCGTTTTCGCC
>JAISZC010000206.1 GCA_031269485.1 Deltaproteobacteria bacterium | reverse complement strand
GTCACCGCTCCGGCTTGGCCGGCGCACCCGGCTTGGCTGGCCGACTTCCTCAAACTGCTGGGCACCAAAATCGAGCTGTAAACCCTCAAGCCGGCCGCCTCGCGCTTTGAGCCGGCGACCTGGCAGCCCTTGAGCGCCGCCTGAAAGCTTCGAAACCTGACGCCAGGACCAGGGAATCTTCGCCGCCGGCTTTTGCGGACGGCGCCGAGGGCGCGTCTTTTCAAGCTTTCCGGCGCGCGCCGCCCAGGGGGGCGACTGAGGTCAGGCGGCCCCCGGCGGCGCTGACGCCTCGCCGGTCTCGCCGCCAGGCCGCCAGAGGCTTGAGGCGCGCTCGCCTCCGCCGAGGCGGCGGCCGGCTAGGGGGCCCGCCAAGCGAGCTTTCAAGTCAGCTTTCAAGGGAGCTTCAGCCCAGGAGCCGAAAAAATCCTCGCCAGGCTTGGCATGCGGCGCCCAGCTCCCCTTCCCATCTCGCCCGCTCAGCCTGAAAAATGGTGACGTCAAAGACCAACGACGCTTGGCGGCAACTCGGCGGCGGCTTTCAAGCCCGGCTTGACGCCGCCAAGCTCCTGCGCCAAAGTCTTGTCGTCGCTGAGCTTGAAGAGGTTTGGCGAAAATCTGGCCCTCTTGAAAAGGGAGCGCCGCCGCCAGTTCAGAATCCAAAAAGGCGCCGTCCTGAGTCGCTGAAGCGAAGCCCTCAAGCGCGCGACAGGCCAATGGCCGGCCGTCAAGGCGAGGCCGGCGGCGGATCTCCGGCCAGAACCGACGGCGCCGCGCGGCGGCGGCGGGCGGCGGCGCGATCGAGGCGGCCGGACGTGTTGGCCCCAGGCCGCCTTTCTTCGTCGACGGCCAACATAAATTCCTGCGGCCGGCCCCTTTATCGTTGCCGCCGAACCGGTTTTTTGATATAAGAATCACATGCCGAAAAATCACCGCCCCGTCGCTCGAACGGGTCCAAAGAAAGGCGCCGCGACGGAGCGCCCTCTTTTGAACGGTCCAAACTGACGCGAGTCCGGACCTCGCCGCGCAGCCCTCAGTCGGCTCGCAAACAAATCATTTGAACGGGGGTTCATGCATGGCATCAAAAATGGTCTACTCTTTCGGCGGCCCCAAAACCGACGGACACGGCGGCCTGAGGAACCTGCTGGGCGGCAAGGGCGCCAATTTGGCCGAGATGGCCAAGCTCGGCCTGCCGGTGCCCGCCGGCTTCACCATCACCACCGAAGTGTGCGACGCCTATTACCGCGGCGGAAAAAAACTGCCGCCGTCCCTCAAAAAGGAAGTCAACCAGGCCCTGGCCGGGGTGGAAAAGCACATGGGGGCCAAGTTCGGCTCGGCCCAAAACCCCCTGCTGGTCTCCTGCCGCTCCGGCGCCCGCGTCTCGATGCCAGGCATGATGGACACGGTGCTCAACATCGGCCTCAATGATCAGACCGCCGCCGGGCTGATCGCCCAAACCGGCAACCCCCGCTTCGTCTACGACTCCTACCGCCGCTTTGTGGCCATGTACGGCGACGTGGTCATGGACGTCAAGGCCGCCTACAACAAGGACGTCAAGGACGAGAAAAACAAGGTCGAGCCCTTCGGCCAGCTTCTGGACGACTACAAAAAGTCCAAAAAATGCCGGCTCGACACCGAGCTCAGCGCCGAGGACCTCAAGGAGCTGACCGCCGCCTTCAAGGAGCTCGTCCGCAAGACGCTCGGCCGGCCTTTTCCTGAAGACCCCCAGGATCAGCTCTGGGGGGCCGTCGCCGCCGTCTTCGACTCCTGGATGATCGAGCGGGCCAAGACCTATCGCCGCCTCCACGGCTATCCGGAGAGCTGGGGCACGGCCGTCAACGTCCAGGCCATGGTCTTCGGCAACAAGGGCGACGACTCGGCCACAGGCGTGGCCTTCTCGCGCGACCCCTCGACGGGCGACAATTATTTTTACGGCGAATATTTGGTCAACGCGCAGGGCGAGGACGTGGTGGCCGGCGTGCGCACCCCCAACCCCATCAACCGGGCCAGGCCGCTGCCCGAAGGCGCGACGACCGCGCTGGCCGACGAGATGCCCAAGCTCTACCGGGAGCTCGACGAGGTGCGCCGGAAGCTGGAAAAGCACTACCGCGACATGCAGGACATCGAATTCACCATCCAAGAGGGCAAGCTCTGGATGCTGCAGTGCCGCAACGGCAAACGCACCGCCCAAGCGGCCATCAACATCGCCGTGGATTTGGTCAAGGAAAAGCTCATCACCCGCCAGGAAGCCATCCTGCGAGTCGAGCCCGAGCAAATCGGCCACCTTCTGCTGCCCATCTTCGATCAGGCCGACGAGCGCTACAAAAATCGCCAGGTCTTGGCCAAGGGCCTGCCGGCCTCGCCGGGCGCGGCCGTGGGCCAGGCGGTCTTTTCGGCCTCCGACGCCGTGGCCAAGGCGGCCCAAGGCCAAAAGGTCATCTTGGTGCGCCAGGAAACCAGCCCCGAGGACATCAAGGGCATGAACGCCGCCCAGGGCATCCTCACCTCCCGCGGGGGCATGACCAGCCACGCGGCGGTCGTGGGCCGCGGCATGGGCCGCCCCTGCGTGGTCGGCGCCTCGGCCGTGCTCGTCGACGCGCCCAACGGCCGTTTCACGGCGCCCAAGGGCCAGACGACCGTGACGGTCAAAGAAGGCGACTGGCTCTCCCTGAACGGCACCACCGGCGAAATAACCCTGGGCGCTTTGCCGACCACAAAGGTCGAGCTCGGCGAGAATTATCAAGTCTTCATGAACTGGGTCGAGGCCGAAAAGGTCATGAAGGTTCGCACCAACGCCGACACGCCCCACGACGCCCAAGTGGCCCGCGACTTCGGGGCCGAGGGCATCGGCCTGTGCCGCACGGAGCACATGTTCTTCGAATCCGACCGCATCGACCACATCCGCGCCATGATCCTGGCCGACGACGAGACCGGCCGCCAGGTCGCGCTGGACAAGCTGCTGCCCATGCAGCGCGACGATTTTTACGGCATTTTCAAGGCCATGGACGGGCTCCCGGTGACCATCCGCACCTTGGATCCGCCTCTCCACGAATTTTTGCCGCACTCCGACGAGCAGATCGCCGAACTGGCCGCCAAGTTCTCGCTGCCCTTGGACCGGGTCAAGGCGCGCATCTCGGCCCTGCAGGAGCAAAACCCCATGCTGGGCCTGCGCGGCTGCCGCCTTGGCATCCTCTACCCTGAAATCACGGCCATGCAGGCCCAGGCCATCTTGGAGGCCGCCGTCAAGGCCGCCGGCGAAGGCGTCAAGGTCTTGCCGGAAATCATGATTCCCCTCGCCGGCCACGAAAAGGAGTTCACGCTGCAAAAGGCCGTGGTCGACGACGTCGCCCTGAAGGTCTTCGCCGCGGCCAAGACCAAGGTCGATTATTTGGTCGGCACCATGATCGAACTGCCCCGGGCCGCCCTGATCGCCGACCGCCTGGCGCGGGCCGGCGCCCAGTTCTTCTCTTTCGGCACCAACGACCTCACCCAGACCACCTACGGGCTGTCGCGCGACGATTCCGGCATTTTTCTGCCCCATTATCTCGAACAGGAAATCTGGCCTCAGGATCCCTTCGTGACCATCGACCAGGACGGTTTAGGCCAGCTGGTGACCTTGGGCGTCCAAAAGGGCCGGAGCGTGGACCGCAAGCTGAAGGTCGGCATCTGCGGCGAGCACGGCGGCGATCCCGCCTCGGTGATCTTCTGTCACGGCCAGGGCTTCGACTACGTGTCCTGCTCGCCCCTCAGGGTGGCCGTGGCCCGGGCCGCTTCGGCCCAAGCCACCATTGCCGCCAAGCTGGCGGCCAAGGCCGCCAGGAAGGACGCCACGCCGGCCAAAACGGCTCCTGACAAGAAGGCCGAAAAAAAGGCCGACAAGAAGGACCAGGCCGCCAAGAAGCCCGACAAGAAAGACGACAAGAAGACGGGCAAGGCGTCCGACAAAAAGGTTCAGGCCAAAAAGCCCGACAAGGCGGCCGACAAAAAGGTTCAGGCCAAAAAGCCGCCCAAGGAGGCTGCAGCGCCCGTCACGCCCGGCGCCAAATCGCCCAAGTCCGCCAAAAAGGCGCCCGCGCCGGCCAAGGGCGCCGACAAGCCGCCCTTGAGGGCCTCGACGGTCGTCACCCCCGGCAAGAAGCCCCCGGCCAAGACCAAGACCGCGGAGGCGAACAAGAACGCGCCGTCCGGCCAAAAGGCGTCGAAGTCGGACAAGAAGCCCGGGCGCAAATAGGGCTGAAGTTCGCGGCCCCGACCAGACGGGCCGAGGGCGGCCGAACGCCGGCCGCCCTCGGCCCGCTCAATTGAGCTGACGTCAAGCGCTCGGCGCCGACGGAAAGCTCCCAGGCGCCTGCGGCCGGCCCAAAGCCTGCGCTTTGGAGACTTCCTCCGAAAGGCCCGCAGCTCGGCCCGCCCGGCGGCTGTCTTCCTTGATCTCGTCGGACGCGGCGAACAGGGCGACGATCCGCCCGTCGTAGGCCAGGTCCAACACGGTCTTGCCTT
>JAISZC010000172.1 GCA_031269485.1 Deltaproteobacteria bacterium | reverse complement strand
GAATGCGAGTCCAGAGGGGCCATTTCACAGGATTTATCCTGCCATTCCGGGTAGATAGGCCCTTTTGCAAGGGCGACTATTTTAATTTCCTTTAGTATTTTGTAAAATATAATTTAAATCATTTTTAGAAACATCACCAGTAATAACTACCATTAAATAAGAATCTCTTTTGGCCTGAGCAAATAGAGCTTGACTATCAGTTTTATTGCTGCTATCGTCAGCTTTAAAATTAAAAACATAAAGTCCATCATTATTATCTTCAAATTTTGAGCCTTCAAAATGATCATAGTAAATTTGAGCTATTTCCTTTACGCTTAAGCCTTGGTTTTTTCCGACAATGATGCTGATCAGGCTAAAATCAAGGTCTGAGCTTAGGAAAACGGCGTTTTCATCCGAATCGGTGATGCTCCAACCAGCGGGAACCTTGACGGTGAAGCTGCCCACGTTGCGACTTTTCGCGTCGGCTACGGGCGGCGGTTGGTAGCGCCTTGGGGCGCGGTTGAGCTGTTGATTCGCGGCCAGTTGGGGCTGAACGCCGTGTTTCGCCATGAATTCGGCCAAGTCGGCGGCCGACTGGGCCATTTTGACGTCAACGTTTTGGTCATGATAGACCCAAGTGTTCATGCCGACGACTTCGCCCCGTCCGTTGACCAGCGGGCCGCCGCTATTGCCTTTAGAGATGACGGCCGAATGGATTATGGTAATGCTCGGCTCCTGCTTGATCAGTGTGTTGACCGCGCCTTCGGTGACGACCACCGGCGCCGGTTGCAATTGGCTGGCGTCGCCCTCCAAGAGTCTGACGTAGCTGTCGTCATGCTTGGTTAAGACGCCCGGATAGCCCCAGGCGTTGACGAGGTCCATGCGTCGGACCTCGAGGTTCAGCGTCAGGGCCGGCAGTTTGACGCCTTGGGGCGGGCTGAAGCGCAAAAGGGCAAAGTCGTGTCCTGAGAAGCCTATGAGGCCGATTTCGTCAACTTGGGCCAAAATTTTGGCTTTGACTGGCGGCAAATGTTTGTTTAGAACGTAAATGTCGCCATTGGCCAATGCGTTCACCACATGGCCGTTGGTGACGGCTAGACCTTCGCCCACGATGAAGCCAGAACCGGTTACGACATCTTCCCTCCCGTATATCACTATCCAGACGGTGGCCGCTTCCATGAATTTGGCCACGGCCCGGCGCCGCTCTTGCAAATCGTCCGTCGCCCCAGAAAAAGCGTCCGGCCCTTGGGCGTCGGCCCGGCCGGCCGCGAAGGCCGACGACCAGATCAGAAAAAAGGCCCAGAGCCAAATCAGGCCAGGTTGAGGCCTTTTGTGGCGACATTTAATTTGAGGGTTGCGCAAGTCGTTCACGTCATCCACCAAATTTAAAAATTATTTCAGCATAAAAGTTGGCTTTATGGGCCTTGGCTCGTAATCTGGTGAAAGTCGATGATTTGGCCCGTCTTCGATTTGGCCTGTCTTCGTCAGCGTCCTTGGGGGCGGCGGCCAGAGCCCGGCGGGCGGGCGGGCTTTTGGCGGCCGGCCGGCCGGGTCGTCCGCCGGGCCCGCAAGGCTCGGCCGAGGCGAAGCAGGGCCGTCAGGACCGTGGCGGCGGCCGCGGCCGGGGCCACGGTCCAGCCGAAGCGAACGTAGAAGGTCAGGACCCCGGGGTCGGACAGGCCCAGCTCGTAGACGTAGGCCCCGATCTGATCGAGCTCGGTGCGGGCCAGCAGGCGCCCCGAGGGCGAGACGAGCGCCGACAGGCCGTTGTTGGCCGCCCGCAGCAAGGGCCGGCGCGTTTCCACGGCCCGCATGACCGCTTGGGCCAAATGCTGCTCCGGGGCGGCCGAGCGTCCGAACCAGGCGTCGTTGGTGGTGACCGCCAAGAAGGCGGCCCCGTCCAGGACCCGCTGGCGGGCCAGATAGGGAAAAATGGACTCGAAGCAGATCAGGTTCCCGACGGCCACGCCGTCGAAAACCGGCGGCGGCCGGCGGCGGCCGGGGCTGAAATCGCCGGCCGCGCCCAGCAGGCCCTTGACGAAGGGCCATTTGAGAAAAGGCAGCTCGTCGGCCAAGGGCACGTATTCGCCGAAAGGCACCAAGTGCCTTTTGTCGTAAAAGGCGCCCGGCCCTTGCGGGGTCATCAGCCAGGCCCGGTTGCGCAGCCGCAGCGCGCCGTCGTCGTCCAGCTCCGCCGCGGCCACGCCCGCCATGAAGCTCAGGCCGGTTTTGGCGGCCAGGCCGTCGAGCCAGTCCGTCTCGACCACGTTGAGGCCGTAAATGAAGGGCGCGGCCGTCTCGGGCCAGAGGGTCAGCCACGGGCGGCGGTCCGTCAGGGAGGTCAAAAGCGTTTCGTAGCGGGCCAAGATTTCGTCGCGAAAGCGCGGGTCCCATTTGCGGTCCTGGGGCACCGAGGCCTGCAGGACCGCCGCCGAGCGCTTGGGGCGGGCCGCGTAGTCCACGTCCCAGCGCCGTTGGGCCGCCAGTCCGTAGCTGGCCAAAAGAGTCAAAGTCGCCAGGCCCGCGACGGCCTGGCGTAGGGCCAGACGGGGCCGGCTTTTGAGCTGGGCCAGGCCGGCGAGCCAAAAGGCGGCCAAGGCCGTCGGGAGCGTCAGGCCGTAGAGGCCGACGAGATCGGCGGCCCCCAGCATGAACGGGAGGCTTGACAGGCCGCCGGCCAGCGGGGTCCAGTTGAAGCCGGTCAGGAGCCAATTTTTTAGCCAGTCCAGGCCGGTCCAAAGCAGGGCCCCCAGGAGCGGTCCGGCCAAAAAGCCCCCAAAGCCGGGCGCGGTCCAGGGCGCGACGAGGCCGGCCCACAGGCCCTGGTGGAGGGCCAGGAGGGCGGCCAGCAAGACGAGCACCGCCGCCCCGCCGGCCGGCCCCAAGCCGCCGAAGCCGCTCATGACCGAGGCCAGCCAGCTGAAGCCGCTCAAGCCCAAAGCCAGACCGTAGACCCAGCCCAGAAAAAAGGCGGCGCGAAAAGGCCGTCCGCGGACGGCCAGCCACAGCAGCGCCGGTCCGACGAAGGTCAAGGGCCACCAGCCCCAGGGAGGCCAGGCCAGAGTTTGGGCCAGGCCCCCGAAGGCGGCGGCGGCCAGAGCGGCGGCCGGGCCGCGGGGGGGCGACGTGTCGGCGGGCAGAGCGGTCATCGAGGCTCCAAAGGTCAAATAAGGACGCGGCCAGCTAAAACAACAAATTTAAATTTGACGGTTGATATTTTAAAAGGCAAAAAGTGAACGTTAAATGTTGTTAAAATCAAATATTATTATTTTTAATATTTATAATTGTATTAAAGAATGTTTTAGCGTAAAATTGCCGCCTTGCGAGTCTGGTCAAGTCTGCCAAGGTCTAAAGCTGGGGTATCTCCACCTCCATCATGGCGCAGCACAGCCCCGAGCCGATGCCCATCAAGGCCACCCGGGACCCGGGCTTGATCCGCCCCTGCTCCCAGGCCAGATCGAAGGCGAAGGGCACGGCCACGGGGCCCATGTTGCCGAAGTCGGGATAAGTTTTGACGATCCGTTCCCATTTCAGGCCCAGGGCTTGGCAGAAGCGTCGGGTGTTGACTTCGCTGACCTGGTGGCAGACGACGAGATCGAAGTCGTCGGCTCGCCAGCCGAAGCTGCGGGCGCCTTCCTGGAAGGTGTCGGCGGCCAAGGCCACGCCGGCCTCCAGCAGAGCCGTCGAATCGGTTTCCATGCCCGTGAAGTCGCCCCGGCACAAGTCGTTGGCGGACGCGTCGGCGCGGCTGACCATGGCCTTGAGCCGCGGGGCCGTCGGATGCCGGCTGGCCGGCCCGACGATCATGGCCGCTCCGCCGCTGCCCAAGGTGAGCGAGGCGAAGTTGCGGAAAAAGTCCTTGACGGTGGTCTCGGGGGCCAGCAGCCGCGTGAGCGTGTTTTCCAAAAGGGGCCGGCTGTTCTCGCCGGCGGCGACCAGGGCGTATTCGGAAAAGCCGCCTTCGATTTTGACGGCGGCCGCTTCCAGGCCGTCGATGAAGCCCAGGCAGGCGCTGCTCAGATCCAGGCTCTTGACCTCGGGCCCCAGACCCAGCCGGGCCTGAATGACCGAGGCGGTGGAAGGCTCCAGAAAGTCGCGTCCCACGGAAGTGGAATAAAGGCCGTCGAGCCGCTCCTTCAAGGGCGCCAGGCCGGCCAGGAGCCGCTCGGCGGCCAGGATCGCCCCGGCGTTGGCCGGCCGGCCGGCCGGGTACAAGAGACGGGAGCGGATGCCGGTCAGGGAGGCCAGCAGGCCCGCCGGCAGCCTCAGGCGGTCGAGGACGGGCCTGAGGGCCCCTTCGAGGCTGTCGGAGTCGACCCGGTCCGGGCCCTCGTCGCGGGCCCAGCCCACCAAGGCGGCGCGGCTGAATTGCGGGCGGTTGCGCATGGAAATGTCGGCTCCGTTTGTGATATGCTAGGCCGGAACTGCGTCGGTTGGCCGCGGACGATCCGCGTCCGGAGGTTCGCGGAGGGCGGCGGCAAGGCCCCGGGGCCGGCGCGCGGTTTTTTCCGGCCTGGCCTCGACGACCGGGCCAAGAGGAGCAGCAGAGCAAAATTATGACGGAACCATCGGCGCCGCGCAAGACAAAAATCGTGGCCACCATCGGACCGGCCTCGTCGTCTCCGGAGATCCTGAGCGGCATGATCCGCGCCGGGCTTGACGTGGCCCGGCTCAACTTCTCGCACGGCGACCACAAGAGCCATCAGGCCGTCATCGCGCTTCTGAGGCAGCTGGCCGCCCAGGAGGGCCGGGAGGTCGGCATCCTCCAAGACTTGTCCGGACCCAAGATCCGGCTCGGGGCCATCAGCGAGCGGCGCCTGGAGACCGGCCAGCGCGTGCGGCTGCGGCCGGGCTCGGGCGAGGCCGGACCCGACGAGCTGACCGTCAACTACGACTACCTTTTGGAGGACGTGGCCGAGGGGAGCCGGATTCTTTTGGCCGACGGCCGGCTGGAGCTGAGGATTCTCGGCCGCGAGGCCGACGGCCTTTCGGCCGAAGTGCTCTCGGGCGGGGTGATCAGCGCCCACAAGGGAGTCAACCTCCCCGACTCGAACCTGCGCATCAAGGCCTTCACCGACAAGGACAAAAGCGATTTGGTCTGCGGGCTGGAGGCCGGGGTCGACTTCGTGGCCATGAGCTTCGTCAGGCACGAGGACGATCTCAAGCCCATCCGGGAGATGATCAAGCGCTCCGGGAGCCCGCCTTTGCTGATCGCCAAGATGGAAAAGCCCCAAGCTCTGGCTCGGCGCGAGCAGATCCTCGACGTGGCCGACGGCCTGATGGTGGCCCGCGGGGACTTGGGCGTGGAGATGGCCCTGGAGGAGGTGCCCCTCATCCAAAAGGAGCTCATCCAGTCCGCCAGGCGCCGCGGCAAGCTGGTCATCACGGCCACGCAGATGCTGGCCTCCATGGTCACCAGCCCCCGGCCCACGCGCGCCGAGGTCACCGACGTGGCCAACGCCATCTTGGACGGCACCGACGCCGTCATGCTCTCCGACGAGACGGCCGCCGGCCAGTTTCCGATCGAGTCGGTTCAAATGCTCGACCGCGTGGCCCGCAAGACCGAGCCGGCCATCGACGCCCAAAGCTTTCTCAGCGAGGTGGCCGACGCGAACCTGGAAAAGATGGGGGCCAGCATCACCAAGGCGGTCACCATCCTGGCGCGCGATCAGAAGGCCAAGGCCATCGTGGCCGTGACCCAGGGCGGCGGCACGGCCCGGCTGGTGTCCCACTACCGCCAGTCCACGCCCGTGATCGGCATGACCTCCAGCCAGACCACCTACCGCCAGCTGACTCTTTCGTGGGGGGTCATCCCGGCCCTGGCGCCGGCTTGCGACTCGATCATGCTCGTCGAGCAGCTGGCCAGCGAGTTTTTGGTTCGACGCGGCCTGGCCCAAAAAGGCGACGTGGTCTTTTTGACCTGCGGGCTGCCCCTGCAGGTCAGCGGCACCACCAACCTCATCAAGCTCCTCGACGTGGGCGAGATTTCGTAAGCGGCGTCTTGCAGGCGCCCGTTCTTCATTTTTCAAGTCTGGCGGCGGACGGCCGATAAGAGAACTGAGGGGCGAACCTTTGCGACGGCCGCCTCCAATCCACCCGGGGTCCCTGCCTCATGAGCAACGCCGACATAGCGCGGGTATCGGTCAAGGTCCCATGTCAGGACCGCACGGTCGAAGTCAGAGTCACTCCGCCCGACTGCCGGCTTGACGTCAAGATTGTCGCCGTCGGAGAGGCCCTCCAAGTCAAGGTGACGCCGCGGGGCCGCCAAGTCGAGGTCTTCGTCACCGCCGACGAAGACGAGGCGCCTCTGACCGCCAATCGCGACGAGCCGCCGCCCGGCCGCCGGCTGGCGGGACCGGCCGGCTCGGGCGTCGGTCCGGCTGGCCCGGCTGGCTTCTCGGCCGCGGCCGAATCCAGCTTCCTGGCCCTCGAGGCCCCGACGCCGAGTCCGGAAGATTTGAGCCTGCTGGACTCCAGCGACACCTTTTTGGCCCGCGCCTTGGGACGTCCAGTCGCCCCGTCGTCCCCGGGCCTTCAGTTTCCGTCGGCCTCGCCGTCGGCTGAAACGCCTCTCGCGCCTCTTGCGCCGCTGGCGACCGAAGACGAAGAGCTGGCGAGCGAAGCGCAGGGGCCGCCGGCCCCCCGGCCGGCGGAGGGCCAGCCGGACGTCGGCTCGCCGGCCGCGCAACCTCCGGACGAAGCCTTCGGGGCCAGCCACGCCGACCTGGCGGCCCCAGCCGCCGAGCTTGCCCCCCTTTGGGAGGCGGACGCCGGCGAGGCGTCGCCGGCGGCCCAAATCCCCGACGAGCTCGACGAACTCGACGCGCCGGACGCGCCAGTCGAACTTGGCGGGGTCGACGAGACGGACGAGCCCGGCGCGTCGGCCACGCCGCCTGAGATCGACGACCCGGCGCCTTTCGAGCCCGCCCCGCCCAGCGTCCTGGCGTCCGACTTTTTGGCCCGGCTGAGGCACGGCCAAGCCGTCTCCGCGGTCCATCCGGCCATCAGGGGCTCCAGTTTCGACCGTCTCGACCCGTCCTCCAGCGCCCTCGACGAAGTGTCCAGAGCCTTGGCCTCGTTGAGCCAACTGCCTGATTTCGAGCTCGCGCCCGCGCCCGCCGGCGACGATTCGCGCTCCGGCACCGACCGGGTGGACGCCTTGGCGGCGGAGCTGGCGGACCCGCTCGACTGGTCCGGCGCTGAGACGCCTCAAGAGGCGAGTCCGGATTTGTCGGTTTTCAAATCGGCCTTCGAGGGCCGTCCCGCCGAAGTCGATCTTTCGGAACCCCAGCTTGACGTGGCGTCCGACGGCGCCGAGGACGAAGACCCCGCTCAGGCCGGCTCGGACGAAAGCCGCGGCGAGCTTGCCGCTCCGAACCAGCCGCCGGCCGAAGATTTGGCGCCGGCCGAAGATTTGGCGGACGAATTCGACGCGCCCGACTTGCCTGCGGCCACGGAGAGTTCTCGGACTTGGCCCGAGGTCGGCGAGGAGCTCGACGATTTGGACTACGATCCGGTCCAAACGCCGGCCGCTCGGGCGGCCTTGGCGCCTGAGGCCGGCCTTGACGGCGCCGAGGCCTCTGAGGCCCCCGAAGAGCTCCAGGAGCCGGCGCCCAACGAGCCGGCGCCCCACGAACCGAAAACCCCCG
>JAISZC010000160.1 GCA_031269485.1 Deltaproteobacteria bacterium | reverse complement strand
GATTGCGCGAGGCGCGGTCCTGCAAGGCGGCGCCGTCGGTCAAGGCTTCGCCTTCGAGGGCCAAAAAGCTGGTGTAGGGCGTCATGACGCCGTACTTTTTGGACAGGCCGACGAGCTCGGCGACCAGTTCGGGGTTTTCCCCGCGCAAATCGATTTGCTCCAAAATGGCCCCGATGCGGCGCTGGGCCCAGAGCCGGGCGACGAAGTCGCCGCCCTCGCTCGGGCCCTCGGCCAAGGTCGTCCGATGCGCGTGGATCGCCTCCTGGCCGTCCTCCTGGCCGCGGAGCGTGAAGACGGTCGGGCCGCCTTGGGGATAGCGGCCCACGACCACGGTCTGGCCGCCGAAGAAGACGTCTGGCAGGGTGGAGGGCTCGAGGCGGTTGACGGTCCGGCTGGCGGTCAGCTGCGGCCGAACCAGGGCCGGGTTGACCAGCTTGGCGAAAAAGGCCGAAACTTTCTCTTCGATGCTGGCCTCAGGCGCCACGAAGATCGCCGTGCCCGAAGCCTGGCTCGCCAAGCGGGTCAGCAGGCGGGCGTTGACGCCATGGCCCACCCCGAAGGCGAAAACCCTCGCGCCCAGGGAGTTGGCTGAGGCCGCCGCCGCGGCCAAAGGGAGCTCGTCGGTGAGACCTTCGGTGGGCTCGCCGTCGGTCAGCAGCAGCGCGTAAGTCGGCCGGCCGGCCGCCGCCAGCTTGAAGCCGGCGGTCAAGGCGGCGCCGATGTTGGTGCCGCCGCCGGCGCGGAGGTTTTTGACGTATTGGACGGCCGAGGCCTTGGCGGCGGGCGTCATGGCCTCCAGCTCGGGGCGCCAAAGGCTCGCCTCGCCGCTGAAATCGACCAGGCCGAAGCTGTCCTCCGGCGCAAGCCGCTCGAGCACGAACTCCAGAGCCCCCTTGGCCTGGGCGAACTTGTGGCCTTCCATGGAGCCCGAGCGGTCCAAGACGAAGATGACGCTTTTGGGAATTTGCTTGACTTCCGTCGCGAAGGCTGGCTCGGCCAGAAAAAGAAAAAAGCCGTCCTCGCCTTGCTCGGGCTTGTGGCTCAACACCAGTCCGCCCATTTTTCCGGAATCTTCCCGCCAATGCAGCTGAAAGGCCGGCAAGGCCGGGGCGTGGTCGGCCGTCAGCTCGACGCGGGCCGCCTCGGGGCTCAGCGCGGTCACTTTGGCCTCGGACAAAGGCGTGTAGACGCCGCCAATCTTTCGGCCGCGCAAATTGACGACGACCGACTGCCTCTCCGGCGTCCGGCCCTGCGTGAGCGGACCCGCCAAAGGCCAGATGAAATCCAGCCGGCCGTCGTTTTTGGGGACCAGCAGCTCGGCGGAGAGGGTCAAGGTCGAAGCGCGGCCAGGGGGAATGGGAAAAATTCTGGCCCGATAAAGATCCCGCCCGGCGTATTCCAGCAGGGCCGGATCGCGCATCTGCTCGACTATGCTCCGGTAGACGGCCAAAGCCTCCTCGCGGCCATGGATTTGACCGACCAGCTCCTGGCCGTCGACTGAGGCGACCAGCCCGGAGACGGCGCCGCCGAAGGGCAGCGGAACCAGAAAATCAAATTCCAAAGGCCCGCGACCCGTGTTGCGGACGGTCTGGTTGAGCGTGATTTTGGCTTTTTGGCCGTCGATGTCGGCCTTGAGCTCCAAGGCCTCGACCACCAAGCCGCTGTCGCGCGGCAGCGGCATAGGTTCGCCCGGGAGGACGCTCTGCGCCGCCAGAGGCTGAAAGACGGCCGTCAACGACAACCAGGCCGCCAAGGCGGCCGTCAAGACGATTTTACGCATGAAGTCCTTCCTGCAACTATAAATAGGTTCAAGCCGGCGGCGGACCGGCCGTTTATTTGTTTAATCGCCCATTCGCCTGTTTGACCGTTCAAACCGTCCGTTCACGGGGTTTAAAATGCTGAAGCTGAAATACACCTAAGAATCAAATTATAAATGATTATAAAAATATACATATAATTAATCAAATTATATAAAATTATTTCTTATCACGACAATGATTTTTAATTTTAAGTTTTTAAATTAGTTAAGCCGACTAATTTTAGATATTACATTTATATCAATATTTTTGAAATATTATTTAACAGGTTAACTTTTTTGATTAATTTCGCCTTTTCAAAAATAAACAGCTTTAACGAGTATGTAATCCATCATATTTTAAGCAATGATAAATTACTGAAGTTTTGTATCAGAAACTTCGTTTTTTATTAGTGTTAAAGCATCATATGCTATCTTTATTGGAGCCAGATAATAATTTGATGAATGAAGGGCAGGGTTCTACAGGCGAGCATGATCATTGGTTAATAAGAATTAGGTATCAAGAAGGAGCGCCGTCAGCGGCAATAGGGACGCGGCGCGCGTCGAGACCGCCAAAAAGAGAAGCTCGCTGGGGTTACGCCCCGCCTGAGGGATAAACGGCCTGAACTCCTTGGGGCGCAGGGAGAGCGGCCCGCGGCCGTCTCGGCCGCCCGCAGGCGACCGCCGCCGCGCCTGAATCATTGCAAATATGCTACTCTGGCGGCTTGCGTCAGTCAAGAGCCTTTGAGGGAGGCCGGCTTTCTCCCCGGAGGCGCGCGGCCGGCGGCCAGGGGCGACTCGGGGCTTTGGAGGCGTCCGCCTCCGAAGCTGCAGGAACGCGGCGCCAGCTGACGACGTCAGCTGGCGCCGCCGGCTGGAGGCGCGATTTTTTTTAGGCGGCCAAGCTCCGGCTGACGCCCCAGCCCCTCAATCCGGTTCGGCGCCGCCAAAGCCGCCGTCATTCGTCGGAAGAGTCGTCGGACCAGTCGTCGTAGGCCTGTTCGTCGACGGCTCGGCCGCGGCTCGCCGGTTTTTCCCTCTCCGTTCGGCCGCTGAAGTGCCGGTAAACCTTGCGTCCGGAGGCTCGGCTCAAAACCTCTTGGCCCTGGAGGCCCTGGCGGCCATTCGCATGCGTCTCCACCCGATGGCCGTCGGGCTTGATCTCGTCGCGGACGCCCATCCACAGTCCGCCCTGGCTTCGAGGCTCTCGCGTGTAATAAGGCCCGGGCGCCGCCGGCAGGGGTCTGGACGGATCGGCCGACTGTCCGGGGGCCAGAGTTTGGGGCACTTTGCGCAGCTCGGCGGCCGTAGGCGGCTTGACGGGCGCCAACGGCGCGGCCACGAGCGCCGGCGCCGCCTCGACGGCCGCCACGATCGGCGCGGACGGCCCCGCCCCCTTGACCGCCTCGCCCCAGTCCTCGGCGGCCGGGCTCGGCATGAGGTCCTCGACCGTGAAGGCGCCGCCGCCCGCCGTCCGAGGCGGGGCCGGCGCCTGGGGGGCGGCGGGCGCGACGACGGGCTGGTCGGGCGCGGCGGCGGCCGAGCCGGCGGGCTGGTCGGACGCGGCGACGGACGCGACGGCGGCCGAGCCGGCGAGAGCCGTGAAGAGCGGCGCGGACTGGGCTTGGGTCCGGGCCGAGGCGACGATTTTTTTGACGTCCTCGGCCGGCACGCCCGAGCTCATGAGAGCTTTGACTCTGTCGGCCGGCAGCGGCGAGCTCGACTGCTGGGCGCTGGCCGCGTCCATTTCCAAATAGGCCAAGGCCAGCTCGTCGCCGCCGTAGGCGGCCAAATCCATGACGAAGCCCATTTCCAGCGGCGGCCGGGCCCGCGGAGAGAGCGCCTGGACCACGATGATCTCGCGGCTGCGCTGGCTCAGGCCCCGGGCGCCCAACTCGGACAAGTCGACCGTTTCGGCGGCCGCGGCCGCGCCGGCCCCCCAGAGCCAAGCCGCGCCCAAGAGGCCCGTCAGCCAAAAGGCGAATCCTGTGAACGGACGGGAGGACGGACGAGGGGACCGGAGGTTGAGCTGGCGGCCGGACGAAAATTCGGACTGGCCGGACAGGCGGCGGGCCGCGAAGGGCGCGAACGGTCCGGCGGCGGTCGGCGGAGCCAAAAGACTTGGGGGGCGGCGAAAAACGGCCATGGCTTGATCTCCTTGGGGCCGAGGCATTCACGCCTCGGCCGACCGACAAGGGAAGCAATAATGCGGCCAATTTTCCCGCCCCGCCCGGCGACGGCGGCGTTGATGTCTCGACCTTGTTCTCTAGAGTCTAATGGTATTTTTAAAATATTTTTTAATAAATAAGATTTTATCATTAATATAAGTATAAAAAAACTATTACCATTTAAAAAAATAACGTTTGCAAGAGCTTTTTCGCTTTCTCTGCGTTCGCGCGCAGGGTCACGAAGTCAAGGGTTCGCGGCCAAAAAAAAAGCCCTGGACCGGCCGGTTTCGGGTCCGTCGAATTCAACGGCCAGGACCGAGAGCGCATCCGGAGCGCGGCCAGGCCAGCAGCTCCAGCGGCGGGCGGCGCGGGTTCGGCGCCTCGCCCGGCGGCGCGCAGTTCGCCCTGGCTGCGCGGCGTGGCGGCCTGGCGGCCTGGCGGCCTGGTCCTCGGCCACTCCGAACGCGGGACGCGGCCGTCCTCAAAGGCTCACGCCCGGAGGGCTGGCCACGATTTTGGGGCGCCCGAAGCTCGCGGCCTCGGCTTGGCGACGCGGCGCCCCGCCGCCCTCGGCCCCGGCGGCTTGGGCGCCTCAAGCCTTTGGCGGCCAGCTTCTCAAAAGCTCCTGCGCCGCGGCCTCGGCTTGGGCCATGGCCGCGTCCAGTCTGGCGCCCTGCTCCTGAGGCGTGAGAGCCAAATCGGCGGGCCCGGGCCTCAAGGGCGTCCCGAAGCAGGCGGCCACCCGGGCGAAGGGAAGCGGCAACCGGGAATGCGACCAGCTTTTGGAAAAAACGTAGGCCCGGCTGATCGCCGCCGACAGCGGGTAGACGGGCCGCCCGGTCTTGGCGGCCAGCCAAAAGGCCCCGGCCTTGGCCTCGCGGCGAGGGCCGCGCGGCCCGTCGACGGCCAAGATGATGTTTTGTCCGGCGGCCAAAGCCCGTTTGAGGGCCAAGATGGCGGCCACGGCCCCCCGATGGGAGGAGCCCCGAGACACCGGATAGCCCCAATGGCCGACCACGGCGGCCAACATGTCGCCGTCCTTGGAGCGGCTGACCATGATGTTGCCGCGGGAAAAGCCGAAGCGGGGCAGCAGGCTCAGCTCGTCGCCGTGCCAGACGATGAAGATGCAGGGGCCGTCTTCGTCGAAGGGGTAGCCCTTTTGCCTAAAAGGCACCAAACGGCAGTACAGGCTGAACAGGCGGGCCAGCCAGACGGGCCAATTGGCGAAGAAGCGGCGCGCGGGCGGCTCGGCGGGGCGCTCCGAAGAACGTTCGGGGGGCGGTTCGGCGGCTTGGCCGGCCGGCGCCGAGGAGGACGGCCCGGGGCGTCGCGCCTGTCCGGCGGGCGGCTCGACTGGCCGGCCTGACGGCGGCTCGGAGAGCTGGCCGGAAAACTGAGCCGTCGGCCGAGCCAACGGGGACGCCGGCTCAAGCGCCTCCAACGGTCTCTCGGCAGACAGGCCAACCTCGGCGCTCGCCGCGGGCGTCTCGACGCCGGCGGGGGCCGCCGTCGTGGCCTCCGCAGGCGCCGGGCTCGTCGCGCTTGCCTCCGACGCGCTTGGCGCCGACGCGCCGCGACTCGACACAAAGAAAAGCATCGGCTCTCACCGTCCGTCCGACGGAAGCCGCCCCTCGGGCGGTTTCGCGCCGTCCGGCCGGCGGCGCGGCCGGCGAGCCAGCCTCCTCAACGGCCCCCACGCCTTGCTCCAAAGCTGGCCCAGCAGCTCTTTCGCCGCTTCGCCCCACGACGGCGTCGCCGGCCGATCCAGGCTGCGAGCCTCCTCGTCGTAGACCTCCAAGGCGGCCTGGCCCAGCCGGAAAGGCCGCCGCCACAGCTGCCAGGCCAGCGCCAGCACCAGAGCGGCCATCAACGGCACGAGAAAGCCCTCCAGCAGACCCCAATGAGTCAGGCCGCGGCGGAGGCGCAGATAGCGGACCACCGGCCACGCCGACAGCCCGATGATGGTCAGCAGCGACAAGCTCGCCGAGACCATGAAGATCAGCCCCCCGTAGCCCGTGGGCACCTGGGCCAAATTTTCGGTCTCAAAGCGCGGAAAGCGGGCGCCCAGGCCCACGCCCAGGGCGCACAGCCCGGGCGTCAGCAAAATGGTCAGCGCGAAGGCGGTCAGCGACATCATCGTGTCGGCGTTCAAAAAGCGGTTGGTGAGCCAGGTCAGAGCCAAAGCCACGATCATGATGGGCGCGAGCCAAAAATGCAGCTTGCCTTTCATGAAATCGCCGGCCGACAAAGGCGAGGAACGGACGATCCAATACGAGAACCCTTCGGCCGAAATGGAGGGAAAGGCGAAGCGCAGCGACAAGGTGGCCGAGACCAGGCCGACCAGGCCGACGTTGAGGAAGGCGATGGTGTTTTCCAAAAAAAAGGCGTGCAGCGGGTAGCGTCGAAGGTTGAGCACGGAAAAATTGTAGAGGTAGATGATCATCAGCGCGCCGAGCAGAAAGAGCTGCGACCACTGGGTGTGATCCCTAAAAAAAATCTTGAAGTCCTTGACGGCCAAGGCGCGGCGCTCGGGCGAGCGCATGAGCCGAAACGCCGAAGAGGCGAGGTTCAGCAGGCCGCCGGCCTTTTGGCGGCCGGCGCCTTCCTGGCTCTTGTTGAAGCCGCCCCAGTACAGGAAATGGGCGGCGTAGGAGGCCGCCAGGCCCAGCTCCAAAGCCATGATCCACAAAAGCCCCAGCCTCAGCGGGCCGAAGGATTCGGCGCGGCCGCCCAGCAGGGGCCAGAGCAGTTCCGTGGCCCAGGTGGTGGGGAGCATGGGCGAGGTGGGCGTTTGGAGGGAGGCCAAGTAGCCGGCCACGCTGCGAAAACTGTCGGGATTGACCAGCTGCTCGGGCCTCAGGAGACGGAAGGCCAGGTAAAGGGCCACGAAGGACAACAGGC
Organism: Deltaproteobacteria bacterium; assembly: GCA_031269485.1. Classification (GTDB taxonomy): domain Bacteria; phylum Desulfobacterota; class Desulfarculia; order Adiutricales; family Adiutricaceae; genus JAISZC01. The sequence goes on along the minus strand of JAISZC010000160.1, from coordinate 6,658 downwards.
CCATCAGGCTCATGATGTCGCGGGTGCGCCGGGCGGGGAGGACGTTGACCAGCAAGATGACCGCCGTCTGGGAGACGAAGCCGGCCGACATGACCACCGGCGCGGCCGTGGGCAGCAAAATGACGTAGTAGAGCCAGGAGGCCTTGAAGACCCAGCCGTAGGCCAAAAAGACCGGGGCCAGAAAGGCCGCCGGCATCCAGGCGCTGGCGAGGAGGCTTTGGGCGGAGCGGGCCCAGAAGACGCTTTCGCGGTCCACGGGCGAGGCCATGAGCAAAGGCAGATCCCGGGCCAGATAAAAGCTCGACAAGGCGGTGATGACCGCCGAAAAAATCAGCAGGGCCGAGCCCGAAAGCCACAGCAGGCTGAAGGTCTTGTGGGCCAGGATGTCGCCGAAGCCTTCCACGGCGTAGAAGGAGCGCAGCGTTTTGACGCTGAGCAAAAAAAGCGCCGCCCACATGGTCAAGGTGAAGGCCCCCAGGGAGACCAGCTTGACGTGGCCCCCCGGGCCCGGGTCCTTGAGGTAGTTCTTAAAGCCCAAGCGGGCCGGCTTGAGCAGGGTCAAAAATTCCCTCAAATGTTCCCTCATGGTCTCCTCGCTTGACGACGCGGCGGTTTATCGGCTCTCCGGCCGGCCGCCGAGCCGCGGACCGGCCTTTACCCGGCCCGTCAAATTTTTCAGCCCAGCTTACAGCGCTCTCCGAGGGCCCGGCGGACGCGGCCTCCCCGGTCTCGACGGCTCTCCGGCCTCGGAACGGGCCTTCGGCGTCCCGAAGAGGCCTGGCGGACCGCCTCAAGCTCCGTCAGGACCGGGCTCGGTCGCGGTGAGCTCCAAAAACAAATCCTCCAAATCGCCCCCGCGACCCGCGGCTTGACGCAGCTCCGCCTCGGAGCCCTCCGAAATCAGCCGGCCTTTGAAGATGATGCCGATGCGATCGCACAGCCTGGAAGCCAGGCTCATGGTGTGGGTGGAGATGAAGACGGAAACCGCGTCCTCGCGGGCCAGCCGCCGAAAAATGTCCATGACCAGCTTCGCGCCGCGCGGATCGAGGCCGACCATGGGCTCGTCGACCACCAAGATCTTGGGCCGGGGCAAAAGCGCCCCGCTCATGATCAGCCGTTGCTTCATGCCGTGGGAATAATTTTCGATGAGCTCGTCGCGCCAGTCCCAGAGCTCGAACAGCTCCAAAAGCTCCCGAGAGCGGCGCTCGGCCTCCGGCCCGGGGACCCGGTAGAGATCGGCGGCGAAGATGAGAAATTCGTGGCCCGAGAGCTTTTCGTACAAAAAGGGGCGGTCCGGGATGTAGCCCAAGATGGCCTTGGCCTCGCGTGGCTTGAGGGCCAAGTTGTGGCCATCGAGATGGATCGCTCCGGAGGTCGGCGCCAGAGCCCCGGCCAGCATGCGAATGGTGGTGGTCTTTCCGGCCCCGTTGGGGCCCAAAAACCCGTAAATTTCGCCCGGGCGGACCGTCAAGCTCAAGTCGTCCACCGCCAAGTGCTTGCGGTAGCGCTTGGTGACGCGTTCAAGTTTGATCATGCGGAGTTGCGCTCCAAAAAACCGCGCCCGAAGGACGCGGCCAAAAAAGAAGTCGGCTCGCTCCGTCCGGCCTCCGGACGGCGTTGACCGGTTGGCGGCGGATCGAGGGCGTCAAGCCAGCTCTCTGCCGCCGCCGCCCTGGCTCAAGGCGACGATTCCGCCCAGGGCGCGGCGCCCGACGTCAAAAAATCGCCGGCCCGGTCCATGACAATCCGCAGCAGCCACTCGGGCGGCGCCGGGACTCCTTCCGCGCCCGCCGAGGCCCGCGCGGCGAAGGCCGCCCGCGCCTCGGCCGCGCTTTTTTCGTCTTCCGCCAGCTCCATGCTCATCTCCAGCGCCGGATTGTACTGCCGCAAAAGCCGCCCGTCGGCGTCGATCCATTCGACGGTTTCTGACGACTCGAAGCTCAAGGTCAGCTTGTATATCTGCAGCTCCGAGGCGGCGTGGACATTTTCCGTGTCGTCGACCACCGTCAGCGTGGCCGGAACGAAGGCCATCTTGGCGGGATTGAGGAGCTTCAAGCCCAAGGGACGGCCCAAGGGCACCTCTTTTTGGCGGGCCAGCCAGAGAGCCAGGCCAGAGACCAGCACGGGCCCGTCGGGCGGCAAGGGCAGATCCGCCCGGCGCTCGGCCTGGCCCAGGCGCAGCAGGCATTTGAGGCGGTCGCGCTCGACTCTGGCCTCGGCCAAGGCGGCTGCGGGGCCCAAGGGAACCTCGAAGACGGCCGACGTCAGCCGGCCGCGGCCGTCGAAATCGGCCTGCGAGGCCGTTTGCAGCGCCAAGGCCACGCCGGCCAGCTCAAGAGCAAAAATCGAGTCCTCGCTCAGGGTCAAGGCCCCGGTCTGGGAGTGACGCTCCAGGCTGCGGCGGGCCCACCCGACGGGCCGGTCGGCCAGCAGCAGGCGGTAAAAGCTCTCCTGGTTGACAAAACGAAAAAGCGTTCCGCCGTTGTAGGCAAAGTTGCCCGACCAGCCCCACCACAACAGGACGGCCAAGCCGGGAATCATCAGCGAGAGCTTGACGAAATGCCTCATAAGGCGCTGGCGCTCCTCAAGGCGGGCCGTGTTGATGGCCCGTTGCGGCTTGAAATTATAAAAATCTATACAAAAATAATCAGTATGAATATGTTTCAAAAAAAAAATTTACTAAATAATAACTTTAACAGTCTATTAAAATTAATAATCCAAGATTACGAGGCTTAGGTTAAAAAAATTAACTTACTATTTTTCTAGGTTTTCGATCAAAAATTATTAGCTAGCTTTTTTTCACCAGCGGCGTCAAGACACCTAATTAGCTATTAATACTATCTTCAACAAGTTGACATCATTAATTTTGATTTTTTACTTGGTATTATTTATTATTATATATAGCATATCTCAATAAATCAATGATCCTCAGTAAACATCCTATATGTTTGGGATTAACTATTTAAAGCTTTTTTATATAGGTAAACAACATAAAACTATAGATAGTTTCCTCATGTCGGAAAACATTTAAATTTTTATTATGTTTATTGAAATAATATGCCATAATTACGTTAAAAATTTTGAAAATCAACTATAATACTTTAGTTATAAAACTATTTAACTATTGATATATTTGTTACGATTTATGTATCGTATATGAATTAAATATTATCTGTCAAAAAAACATATTAATAACTTCTTTATAAATTCAATTAGATACTCACAACTTTTGATCTATATCTTTAGCAATTAAGCCTAAATCAGTGCAGCATTGACGATCATCACTGCTAAATGGGACTTATTTCTTAGTGTCGGCAAAAACAGCCGCCATGACTTGGATGACCGTGGGCGCCTTGAAATGCTCTAGAAGAGAATCTATGTTGGTGTCGCGGCGCAAGATCAGGGTCTCGGCCGCCCGGTCCAGGTGTTCGCCAGTGACTGGGACGGCGCATTAAATCTCTTGACACGATTTGTTGGGCCAGGGCGTTGACCAGCCAGGGCTGGCCCTTGGACCAACGCCAAGCCTGGTCCACGGCCGAGGCCTCGAAAACCGGCCCGGCGGCCTCGTTGCGCTGGCGATGGACGGTCTCGATCTCGGCTCTGGGAAAAAAGGTCCCTTCCTTGATGTTGAAGGGGCTGGCCAGACCTCTGGACTCGGTTTCCGACTGGACCAAGCAGTCGTGAAAGTCGGGCATGCCCACCAAAGCTAACGAAGGTGGAAATTTGGACTTTGGCGAACGATAACGACTGTTGTAACCCGAACTAATTTGCCCAATAAAAGGAATTAGTGGCTCGCTAGAAAGATAATCGGCCTCTTCAAAGAAAATAACTAGATCTTTGTCGATTTTTGCAGTCAAGTTTTCTAATAAACTGCGAATTATCTATCTAATTTGGGCTTTTGGTTCTGATCGCAGGTTTATTTGAATATTTCAAAGACGTCGACTCTAGAAGAAACCAAATCAGCCATTATTTGTGAGGCTGGTGTGGACATAGCTTTATCTACGTCGATAACGTCATTTAAAACCTCTAAAATGCAGCATAAAGCATACATTTATCTTGGCGTTTATTTCATCGGTCAAGGCGTTCAAAAAGTCGTCTTTACAGATTGGCGTGGGGCGTGAATGACGAAATAACATTTACTTTCGATCATTTTCTCGACGTTCGGCAGGCGCGGAAGGACGGGAATCATGCAATGTTCCGAGGGCGGACAAACGCCTGAGGCGTTGAACGTCTTGGGCGTTGGGGCGGTCATGAGATCCTCCGAGGTCATGACGTCGGTCAGGGGCGCTCGCGCATGATGGTTGCCGCCTGATGGAATTGGACCACGCTGTCGCCATAAGTCAAACATCCGCAGGTCGGTCCGGTCCGCAGATAATATTAACTATCACATTAAGCCTTGTTAATAGTTTTTTCTCCAATTTAGTGCAATGTTGGAAATAATATATGTTCTATCTTATTCCATTTACGCCTACTAAGAGCTACCTGACACACTGTAATTGATAAATTATTCTCATCAGCAAATTTAGACATTTCAATTTTCTATAATCGTCTTTGGCAACCATTACTGCCTTACAATCTACCGTTATTCGTAATTTTTTTGCATTTGGATATTTTTGCAGACCGCCCGAACTCTCACGGCCCGGGCCGCCAACCGGTCGGCCAAGGCCTCCAAAGCGGCCTTGACCCGCCGCCAATCCTCCGCCGACAGCCCCGAGCCCAAGGCCACGGTCCGCTGCAGCTGCGGGGTCAGCAGATCTCCGGGGGCGTGGGCGTCGGAGTTGACGGCCAGCGGGGCCCCGGCGGCCAAGGCCAAGGCGGCCACCCGGCCGTTGCCCAGGCTGTGGCCGCCTCGGACGGAAAGTTCCAGAAAAACGCCCCGACTGGCGGCCAATTCGGCCTCGGCGGGCGTCAAAAGCCCTGGATGGGCCAAGATGTCGACCCCGGCCTCCAGGGCCGCCAGGTTGGTGCCGGGCGCCACCGGCTCGACGGGGCTCTCGCCGTGGACGACCACGTAGGCCGCGCCCAGAGCCCGAGCCCGGGCGGCCAGGGCGGCGATCTGCGCCGGCGGGACGTGGGTGAGCTCCACGCCGGGCAAAAGCGTCAGGCCGATGTGGCCCGACAAGCCTGCGGCCGCGGCGACGGCTGCGGCGACGCAGTTTTCGAGGTTGGACTGATCGGCGTGGTCGCTCAGGCCCAGGACGGTGTAGCCCTGGACCAGAGCGCGGCGGGCCAGTTCGGCGGGGACGAGCTCGCCGTCGGAATGGATGGTGTGGGCGTGGAGATCCACGACGCCCCAAAAGGGACGGCCGGAGGCCGAGCTGGGCGGGCTTGCAGGTCCTTCCGGGTCCCGAGAGCCTTCGGGGCCTTGGGAGCCTCCGGAGCCTTCAGGGCCATTGGAGCCTTCAGGGGCTTCGAAGCCGGCCATGGCGGCCGCGCGGCCGAAGAAGCCGGCTAAGGAGACGGAGCGACCACCGAGTCCGGGGCGGCCGACGGACCGGTCCGCGCCGCGGCGCCCGGCGGCGCCGCCGGACTCGAGCCCAAAGCGGCCGGCGGCGCCTGGCGAGCCGGCCTCAAGACCGGCATGAACGGTCGGGCCCATGGGCCTACTGGGACTCCCCGACGTTCATGATCAAGGTTTTGACGGCCTTCTCGAAGACGACCTCGATCTTGCGGGGCGGCAGAACCCTTAGCACGAAGCCCAGCCCGAACTTGGAATGGTTGATGGCTTGCTCGACCTCGTAGACGCCAGACAGCGTGTAGTCGACGGCGCCGGGCACCGTCACGACGGGCGGTTCGTCGGCGTCGGACTCGCAATGGATCGCCCCCAGCTCGGCGCATTTTTCGCGCCAGCTCCGGCTGACGGCGTCAAGCTCCTCGGCGATCCGCTTGGCCTCCTTGACCTCCTTGGCCGTCTTGGCGGGCGGCTTGGGGGGCTTGGGAGCTCTGGGCGCCTTGGGCGCCTTGGGCTTGGCTTCCTTGGGCGGCTTGGGCTCCTTGGGGGCTCTGGGGGTCCTGGGCGCCTTGGCCTCCTTGGGGGCCTTGGCCTCCTTGGGTTCCTTGGGTTCCTTGGCCTCCTTGGGCGCCTTGGCCTCCTTGGGCGCCTTGGCTTCCTTGGATTCCTTGGGCGCCTTGGCTTCCTTGGGCGCTTTGGTCTTGACGGCGGGCGCGGCCTTCTTGGGCGCGGCGGTGGAGGCGGCCGGCGGCTTGTACATGTGCTGGCTGTTGCAAGCGAGGCACAGCACCTTCGATGGCTTGGCGCCGTTCATGACCACAATGCGATGATTGGTGGTCCGTCGGCATTTGCTGCAGGTGGCTTCGATTTCCCCGCTGACTCTCATGTCGTCCAGCGGCTTGGTGAAGGTCATTTGGGCGACTCCCTAAAAGCGGCGTCGAACGCGCGGGCGCCGGACGCGGATTAGGCCCGACAGCCGAATGAGGCCGTCGGGCCGCGACATGGCTGCTCAGGCTTGGGCAGACTTTTGCTGGGGCCGCGCCGGCTCGCGTCGGCGCCGGCTTCATTTTTGCCTCGTCGTTTTTCGGCGAGGCAGGCGTTTTTTGGCGCGCGCAGCTTTTTCGGGCCGCGTCTTTTTTTCGGCTGGCGACGGCCGGGCCTTCGGCCTCGACCGGCCAGGCCCGTTCCGCGGCCTGAGGCGCCCTC
>JAISZC010000149.1 GCA_031269485.1 Deltaproteobacteria bacterium | reverse complement strand
CTCCTGGATGTTGGCACTATTATCGGCGGTTTTGGGCTGCGCTGTCAAGGCGGTTGTGGATTTTATGGCAGAACCAGAAATAAAATAGCTTGTATTTTCCAAGATTTATGGATCTTCATGGTGCCGGTGGCAATCAAGGTAAAAAAAGAAGGGCGCTTGTTCGCCGCCGGCCGGCTCGCCCCGCGCGTTGAACCCTCTCGCGCTCGGGCGCCGGCCGCCGGCGAAGTCCCTCACTCGTTGGCCGTCAGCGCCTCCTCCTCGCCAGCGGCCAGAAGCGGCGCCCACATCTCAATTGTCCGCCACTCGCGCCAGTCAGGCCGGTATTTCTCGATGAAGGGCAAATGCCAGTTCAACGCGCTCGGCGGCGGCGTGTCCCAGATGTGGTCGCCGTGCCCGTAGATGAACGGCAGCGCCAGGCCGGTCGAGTCGTGGAGATTGCCGTAGGCGCTGGCCTCCAGGCGCAGCGTGGAGAGGTTCTTGAACGCGGCCACCTCGGGGCTGATGGCGGCCACGGTCCAATACTCGAAGTGTCCGTTGACCTTGAGGTTGGTGCAGACCCCGAACAGCTCGGCGTCGGCCGCCTGTGGCAGGCCGTTGAGCCGGATGATGAACGTGTGCCAGATATAATCATAGTAATATCGCGCTAATTTTGAGTTTAATATAGCACAATGACCATAAAATATTTTCTCTGGCCACCATTGCAAAGTGGTGATTTGCATTATATTTGCCATTATTGACCCTCATATGTAGGATTGATGGACATGTAAGACGAATTGAAATTTTTTAGTCGAGTAAAAAATGATAATTTTAAGTAAAAAAATTATCAAATTAATATATAAAATTTAGTATTTAGAGCCATTGAGCATTAATTAGGCATCAATTAAGCGTCGCCAAAGGCTGAGGGAGCGTCAACGTCAGGCGAGAGACTGGTCGCGCCGGAGGGTCGCCGGCGTCGCGGGCTTGAGGCCGCGGCGCCGGCTTTGACCGTCGGCCTGGCCTGGGCGAGCGAGCCGTCTCGCCCGCCCAGGCCGGATCCGCCGCCGCGCCGACGTGTGGGGGTCGTCGCGCGGCTGGGAGCTTCTCTCGGGCTTACTGTCTGATTCGTCGTCCATGGCTAGGCCTCCTTCCGTCCGCGCTTGCTCAAGGCCTCCTTGGCCTTCTTGAGCCGGGCCTCGGCCTCCAGCTTTGAGGCTTGGGCGTCCAGGCTCCAAGCTTCGGCCTCCATCCTTTTGGCTTCCGCCGTCAGATATCTGGTCTCGGCCTCCAGCTTTTCGGCCTTGGCGTCGAAGATCGTGTCCCGGGACGCCGCCCGGCGGTCCGTCGGAGGCGGCGCCAGCGGCGCGGGCGGGGCCGTCTGGGCGGCCGGGGCCTCCTGCAGGACCGGAGGCGCCGGAGGCGCCGGACGCTCCTGAAAGGCGCTGACCAGCAGATCGGTTTGGTCGGCGGTCAGAAGCCGCCTCAGCGAGGCCGACAGGCCCTGGAGCAGATCCGTCAGCGACGGCGGCGGCACAGTGTCCGGCCAGGGTCCGGAGAGGGGAGCGAGCTTGAGTCCGGATTCGAGGCAGTAGGCCAAGGCGCCGGCCACCGCGCCGGCCTCCAGCAGGCCGGCCAAGACGGCCAGTCCGCCTTCGACGCCCGTCAGCAGCCTGAGCTTGCCGGCGGCCCCTTCGTCCTCCAGCCAGCGCAGCAGCAGCGTGAGCTTGCGCGGCGCGCTCCCCGGGTGGGAAACAGGAAAGCCGACGCTTTCGTAGCGGAATATCGACGAGCTGCTGACCCCCAAGGCCAGGGAAAACTGCTCGACCGTCAAGCCCAAGTTTTTTCTGCCCCGCTTGACGGCGCCGTGGTGGATGGTCAAGGCGCCGTAGTCTCGGCCGTTGCCTGGGCCATGGTCCCGGCCGTTGCCGGGCGTCGAGCCGTGGTTCGAGGCGCCGCCGCCGCCCGAGGCGAAGGCGGCCGCCGAGGCCTGGCTCGCGGCGAGGCGTTCCAAGGCCGTGGGCTGGCTTGCGGCGGCGCTCTTCCTCTTCCGGCCGGCGGCGACCGCCGGAGGCGGCTTGCAGCCTCTGGCCTCGCCGTCGGCGCCGAAGTCGTTTTGCAAGGCGCCGTCAATGACGTTCGTCATGGTCGCTCCTTTCTGCGCTGAAGGTTAATTTGACTGTGCCGTTCTCCGCCAGGGCCTTGGTCAGCGACATGTGCATGCTGACGCTTTCGGCCTGGAGGATGCCGGAGACGGTGGCGATTCCTTTGTGCATTTGAAGCAGCCTGCGCAGCGTCGCCATGGACTCGGCCTCTGACGTCCAGCGGCGCAGGAGGTGGAACTTGCGGGAGAAGTTGCCTTGAGGGAAAACCGGGGCGCTCAAGGTCTCGTAGCGCATCAAGGCGTTGGGGCTGATGCCCAGCAGCAGGGCGAACTCGGTGTTCGTCAGTCCCAGAGCTTCGCGGACGGCTTTGATCACGGCCGTGGGGGTCGCCATTTCGACGACATGGGCGCCGGCGAGATCGTCGGCGAAGAAGATGTCGAGCTCGTGCTGCAGCATGACATTTTTTTCGTGAAAAGCTGTTATGTCCATTGGTGCTCCCGAAGGACCCCAAGGGGGCCTATTATTTTTTTCCGGCGGTTGGCGACGGGCTCTGACGCCGGACGTTGAATGGTTAGACCGGGCCGAGGCGGCGCCTGAAGGGCGGTCCGGTCGGCGTTTTAAGCTCAGGCGGCGGCCTTGGACGGGTCCGCCGTCGGGCGGCTCTGGCGTCGAGCTCCGCGGCGGACGCCGCGGGCCTCTGGCGCCCTGGGCGGCGTTCGCGCGGAGGCGCCGGGCGGACCCTGGTCCGAAGCGGCGCTGGAGGCTGAAAAGGCGTAGGCGAAAGGCGTCCGGTCGGCGTCCGGGCGCAGAGCTCCCGGGCGGGCCCGAGCCTCGGGGCTCGGAGCGTCTATGTCGAGCCCGGCTGCGGACGGCATGGCCACGGCGGGCCATGGCGGCGTTCGGCGGCGGGGCGGAGGCGCCGGGCGGACCCTGGTCCGAAGCGGCGCTGGAGGCTGAAAAGGCGTAGGCGGAGGCTGAAAAGGCGTCGGCGAAAGGCGTCCGGTCGGCGCCCGGGCGCAGAGCTCTCGGGCGGGCCCGAGCCTCGGGCTCGGAGCGTCCATGTCGAGCCCGGCGGCGGACGGCGTGGCCTCGGCAGGCCATGGGACCGGGCGCCGACTGGGCGGATGAGGCGAGAAAGACAGGAAAGGCCTGAGAGGCGAAAACCGGAGAGAGGAGCGGAGGTCAAAGAAGCGCAAGGTCGGTCAGGCGAAGGCGAAGGCGAAAGAGGCTGGAATTGGTCTGTCGAGGTGCCTTCCAATTGAGAGCTTCAGCTGGGGCGGCCGGGCTGGCTCTCTTGTTCGCAAGTCGCGGGCCAAGGGCCGGAAACGTCCTGGAGGCGGCCTGTTTCCGGTTGCGCTTGGGTCGGGCGCTTCGTCCGTCTTCTGATGAGGAAGGTAAGTCTCGTATTTGAGATGTCAAGGGGAAAAGCTCTCAATTGATAGTTTTTTTAAAGACTAGTAATAGCGGGTAGTTAGCGGCTCAAGGGGGCGTTTTTGGCCGCTGCGTGTGGGCGCGTCGACTGTCAATTGAGAGAAAAACATCTCAATTGACAGTATGGGAGGGCGGCCGGGGGCGAGGTTGTCGGGGCGAAAAACTCTCAATTGAGAGAAAAACCTCTCATTTGAGAGTATGGGAGGAGGGCAGTGGAAAGCGGAGGAGGGCAGTGGAAAGCGGAGGAGGGCAGTGGAAAGCGGAGGAGGGCAGTGG
>JAISZC010000232.1 GCA_031269485.1 Deltaproteobacteria bacterium | reverse complement strand
CGAAGCGTAGTAATGGAAACACCCAATGCTTTTGCAGCTTCGCCTATGGCAACAATAGTACCCATAATGGATATTATTGCATAGGTATGGATAGATGTCAAGAGAACTGTTCCAACCCTTCGGCCAGCCAGGCGTCCTCTCTGGCGACGGCCTGATCCAGGCCGTCCTGGAGGGCGGCCAGGCAGCGGTTGCGGACGTCGAGATCGCCGAAGGCGCGCGGGACGACGCCGCGAGCCGCGTTGAAAAGGTCTTGGCGAAAAAGGACCTCTTTTTCTATGTCCGGCGGCGCGGCCAGCTTGACCAAGGGTTCGGCCAGGCTGGAGGAAATGAAGGTTTCCTTGGCGGCCGAGACGACGAATTGGAGAAAGTCCTTGCCCGTCAATTTGGAATCGGCCTCTCCGTGGGCCAGACGCCAGCGGTCCGCCAGCTTTTCGCCTTGGGCGCGGACGCTGTTGAGCAGGCGCACATGGCCCAGCTGCGCGCCGACGGCCTCCAAGCTGGCCGTCTCGCGGCTGGGCCGCTCGGCGGCCAAATCGTCGGCCAGGGCTTTGAGCAAAAAGTCCACGCCGCGCTCGAAGCCGTCCGCGCCGAACCGCTTGTAGATGTTGTCGAGCATGTCCATAGGCCCGGAAAAATCGACGACCGCCTGGACGTAGTCTTTTTTGAGCTCCAGGGGCGTTCCCAGATCGCCGAACTCCCGGCCGGCCGCCGCCCCGGCCAGGCCCGCGCGGATTTCCGGGCCGGCCGCGCGGTCGAGCTCCTCCATGGCTTGGCGGGCGAATTTTTTGGGCTCGCCGGTCAGGCCTTCTTCGACTGCGGCCAAGGCCGCGTAGGCGTCGGCCGGCTCGGGGAAAAGCTCCTTGACCAGAGCCAGCGCGGCTTCGCGGTTGGCGGCCTTCAGGAGGCGGGACGCCAGCTGAGCCAGGCGATCCTCGTGGCCGGCCTGGTGCATGAGCTCCTGGTGGAGCTTGACGCGCTCCACCAGAGAGGAGCCGGCGGAGTCTTTTTCGTGGCGTTCCTTGAGCTCGAGCTCTTCGGTGTTGTCGACGCCGAAGGTGAGCTCTTCGGCCGCGTCGGCCAGACGGCTCTCCTGCGTGGAGCTCGTCGTGACCTTGTAGCCGCCCAAGGCGCCTTCCCGCTGGGCCTCCGTCGGTCGGCCGGTCAGTTCCGGACTCCGCAAAGGGTTGTTGACGGACAAGCCGCCGTCAAGAGCCATGTCGCAACTCCTTTCGAGACCGAATTTCGAAAAAAGGCCGCGTCGGGGCCCAAGGACGTAAGTCCGCTCTGGCGCGAAAAGACGCAAGGTCCCTAGGCGAGCGGCGGACTTAAGGCGGCGCCGCGGCCGCGTCCAAGGGCGCCGATGACGCGTCCGGCTAAAGCTCGGCGGAAGGGACCAAAGACGGACGGGCGAATTCCTCCATCTCGAGGCTTTCCAGCCGCTGCTGCTCCTTGGCCTCCTCGTCCGCCCACAGCTCGCGGTGCCGCTCGAGCTTTTCCTTGGCCTGGTTGAGCGCCAGGCGGGCCTGCCGGGCGGCGGCCAGCTCGGCCCGCCGGGCGGCCGTCCGCTGGGCGGCTTCCTCCAGCGCCTCGGCCAAAGCCAGCTCCTGTCGGGACAGCTCGCCGAGGCCGGCCCGAAAGTCGTCGAGCTGCCCGAGGGTTTGCCCAATCCCCAACAGGGCCGCCCAGCGGCGTTCGGTTTCTTCCTGCCGAAACAGGCGCCAACGCGCCAGCTCCAGGGCCCGGCGCTCCTCTTCGGCGGCAGCGGCCGCCGCGGCGCGCTCGGCGGCTTGGACGGCCTTGTCGGCCGCCTCCAGCCGCAAGGCTCGCAGCGACAAAAGGGCCGCCAGCGGGTAGGCGCTCACGCCAGCGCCTTTTCCAGGTCGTCGACGGTCTGCTCAAAGGAGCTGCGCTCGTCCGTGCCTTGGCGCAAAAAGGCGTTGACGCGGCCTATGCGTTCCAACGCGTAGTCGGCTTCGGCGTCGGTTCCTTGGCGGTACTCGCCGATTTGGACCAAAAGCTCAATTTCGGCGTATTTGGCCAGCACTTGGCGCAATTTTTGGGCCAAGGCCCGATGTCGGCCGTCGGTCACGGCGTTCATGACCCGGCTGACGCTGGCCAAGACGTCGATGGCCGGGTAGTGGTTGGCGGCGGCCAGCTTGCGCGACAAGACGATGTGCCCGTCCAGGATGGAGCGCGTCTCGTCGGCGATGGGCTCGGTCATGTCGTCGCCTTCGACCAGCACGGTGTACAAGGCCGAAATGGAGCCTTTGTCGGAATTGCCGGCTCGTTCCATGAGCTTGGGCAGGGTGGAGAAGACCGAAGGCGGAAAGCCGCGCCGGGTGGGCGGTTCGCCGGCGGCGAGGCCGATCTCCCGCAAGGCTCGGCCGAAGCGGGTGACGGAGTCCATCATCAGCAGAACCCGGGCGCCTTGATCCCGAAAATATTCGGCCACCGCCGTGGCCGTGTAGGCGGCCTTGAGGCGCTCCATCGAGGAGCGGTCGGAGGTGGAGACCACCAAGACCGTTTTTTGCCGGCCCTCGGGCCCCAAGTCGCGCTCGATGAACTCTCGCACCTCGCGGCCGCGCTCGCCGATGAGGGCCAAAACCGAGACGTCGGCGGCCGAGCCCTTGATGATGCTCGACAGCAGCGTGCTTTTGCCGCCGCCGGCCGCGGCGAAGATGCCCAGCCGCTGGCCCTCGCCGCAGGTCAAGACGCCGTCGAGGGCCCGCAGGCCCAGCGGGAGCGGCTTTTCGACGAGCCTGCGCTTGAGGGGATCGGGCGGGTCGGCGTAGACGGGGTAAAAGGCCTTGGAATTCAAAGGCGGCCCGTCGTCCATGGGGTCGCCCAGGCCGTCCAGCACCCGTCCGAGCAGATCGTCGCCCACCGGCACCGAGTGGACGCGGCCGGTGGGCGTCACTTCGGTTTCCGGCGAAATGCCCTCCAAGCCGCCCAAGGGGGTCAGCAGGGCCGTGTCCTTCAAAAAGCCCACCACCTCGGCCTTGAGCGTCCAGCCGTCCCAGGGGTTGCGCAGCAGGCATATTTCCCCGACCTTCACGCCCGGAGCCGTCGCCCGGACGATGGTCCCCACCACCTGCTCGACCCGGCCGCGCACGGCCAGGGTGCCGACGTTCTGGACGGTCTCGCTCAACAGCTCGCCGAGGTATTCCAGAGACATGGCCTCAGCCCTTCACTCGGCTGTTGAGCGCTTGGGCCAAAATTCTCAGCTGGGTCTCCAAGCTGGCGTCCACCACGCCCAGCTCGCTTTCCAGCACGCAGTCGCCCGGCCCCAGGCGGCCGTCGGCCCGCACGTCCAAAAAGGGCGTCCCGCCGGCTGGCCCCAAAAGGGTCTCGCGGACGGCGGCCTCCTGCCGGGGGGAAACCCGCACGGTGACGCGCCGGTCGTTGCGCATCGAGGTCAGGGCCTTGCGCGCCAGCTTGACGACGACCTCTTCGGGGGGCAGCTCGCCGATGACCTTGCGGACGGCGTCGTTGACGATCTTGACCAGGCCGCTTTCCAAGTTTTCCAAATATTCGACCGAGGCCATGACCGTTTCCATTATTTTGAGCGAATACGCTTCGCGGCCGGCGGCCTCGCCGTCCTTGTAGCCCTCCTCGCGGCGCCGCAGATAGGCTTCCTCGGCCTGCGCCTGGCGCTCGGCCTCGTAGGCCGCCAGGCGCTTGGAGAGCTCCAAGGCGTCCAAAAACGGCCGGGCCTCGGCGGCCTTGACCAGCTTGACCCCCGGCTTGAGGGCCGGCGTTCCGCCGTTTAGGAAAAACAAGGCCGCCATGAGGGAGCCACCTCGCCCAGAAGAATTTTTTTGAGTCCGACGAAGGTCCGCCGCGGCAAATCGGCGTCGGCCGCGGCGGCGGCTTTCGTCATCGTCGCCGGCAGAAAACGTCGGCCCGCCCGCCCGATCAGCTCCGGCGGCAAAGGCCGCCAGGCCGCGTTGACGGCCTCCAGGCCCGCCTTCCGGAGGCCTTCGCGGTCGACGGGCGTCGGGCCACGCCGATAGGCCGCCCGGAGGCCCTCGCCGAGCCGGAAGCGGCCGCGGCCCAGAGCCCACTCGAGCAGCTCGGGGGTCAGCTCGCGCCTCAAGGCCCGAACCTGAGGGCCCGCGACTATTTTGGCCAGCTCGGGCCCCCACAGGGCCGCCCCGAACCTCAACGTCAGCTCGTCGAACTGCTCGTCGGGCAGCCAAAGCAGGCGCCTGGGCTCGGGACCGAAGTCCCAAAAGTCAGGCGCCGGGCCGCGCCCCGGAAAAAGGCGGCGCAGCCGGGGACGGACGGCGACGGCCTGGCGCAGGACCGCCGCCAGCCGCCGGCCGGACGCCGGCGGCGCGGTCGCCGAGGAGGCGGTCGAGGAGACGCCCGTGGCCTCCGAGCCGTCGGCGACCGTCGGGTCGCCCAAAGCCGCCAAAGTCCCGAAGTCAGGCTCGTGTCCGGGCCGGTTGAAGGCGGCCGCGGCGGCCATCAGAGCCTCGTCGGCGGCCAGGCCGACGAAAAAGGGGTCCACGTCGCTCACTTCTGGTCGGCCTGGAGTCCGTTGGCCGCCTGGCCGGTCTGGCCGGCCAGGTCGGAAGCCCGCTTGGCGCGGAGGCGGCCGACGAGCAGCCAAGCCGCGAGGCCAAGAGCCAAAAGGCCCGGCAAGACGGTCTTCGTGGTCAAAAGACGGGCGCCGTCGGAAACGGAGGGCAAGATCACCTCGACCCTGGCCGGCACCAGCATGACCGAGACGCGCTCCTCGGCCAGGCCCGGCACGGACTTGGAGCTGACCTCCTTTATCTTGGCCGTCAGATTGACCGCCGGGGAGTCGGGCAGATGCCGCAAGACCACGGCGGCCGAGGCCGGCGACGAAACGGCCCCGCTTTGGTCGCGGGCCTCCAGCACCACGTGGACTCGGGCCGTGAGCACCCCGTCGACTCTGGAGAAAGTCTCGGCCAGCTCCTGGGAGAGGGCGTAGGCCAGACGCGACTGCTCCTCGACGGGGGTGGAGATCATGCCCTGACCGGAGAAAATCTGGCCCAAGTTCTCGTGCTTGTCCCGAGGATAGCCGTTGGCCGACAAAAGCTCCAGAGCGGCCGCGACGTGGCGTTCGTCGACGGTCAGGGCGAAGCCGTTCTTGCCCAAGTTGACCTTGTCCGCCTGGAAGTCATTGGCCAGCAGCAGCACCAGCATGCGGTTGGCTTCTTCCTCGCCCAGGCCGGTGTACAGCTCGCTGCGGCAGCCGCTCAGAAGAAGCGCCGCCAGCACGCACGCCAGAGCCGCCGGTCCGAGGCGAACGGAGAGCCTCATAAGCTGGACGCGAGCTGCTTGGCCAGCTCGGCGACCGGGCCGGCGCCGCCGCGAAGTTTGGCCAAAAGCGGCTCGGCTTCGCCGACCCGGCCGGTGAGGCCCAACGTGAGCGCCAATAAGGCTTGAGCTTCGACGTCGTCGGGCCGGGTCGCCAACACTTGGCGAAAGCCTTTTTCGGCGGCCTCGAATTCGTTGATCACCAGATGGCAGAAGGCCAAGCCAGTCTTG
The DNA here is from genome assembly GCA_031269485.1 of Deltaproteobacteria bacterium. GTDB lineage: Bacteria > Desulfobacterota > Desulfarculia > Adiutricales > Adiutricaceae > JAISZC01. Next base: position 714 of record JAISZC010000232.1, on the reverse strand, counting down.
GGCGTCGTCAGCTCGGGGGCGGCCTGCAGCAGGCCCTCGAAAACGTTTCGGGCCTGGAGCACCTGGCCGGAGTGGGCCCCGAACAGGCCGATCTCCAGCAGCTTGGCCGTGAAGGGCTGCTCGGCGAGATTTTGGGGGTTCAAATTTTTGAGTTCGGTCACTGGAGTCACCTCAAATGAAGGGTTCGGCCGCGGCCGGCCGACGAGGAGCGTTTTTGCGGAAGGGACGGTTCACTTGCGTGGCGCGTCGATGATCGCCAGGGCCGCTTCGGCGGCTTGCTTGATCCCCTTAAAAAAGCCGAACTCGTTGGGAGGCAGGCCGGCGTCGATAATTGTTTTCAGCCCAAAGTCCAATTGGGCAATTTCTTCGCGCAACGCCTTGACTTCGTCAGGCTGACCGGAGCTCAACACGTCCAAGGCTGATTCGATTTTTGCGGTCATGTGCGTCTCCAAAGCGGCGTCGAGTCAAAGCTCCAGCGCCGGAATTGACGGCCAAAAGCCATGTTCAAGCCAAATAAAAGATCAACGGTCCAGAAACCAGATCAAATAAAAAAAGTCGATTCGTAGTTGTCGTTAAATAATTATTGATAAATAATTAGTCGCCTATGCAAAATGGTTTTTTGGGGCTCGAAAAAAAAAGAAAAAACAGCGGTTCTTCGGAAATTTTTTTTTGAAATTTATGTATATTTAATTAAATGACAGTTTTATGATAAAT
>JAISZC010000224.1 GCA_031269485.1 Deltaproteobacteria bacterium | reverse complement strand
GCAAGAAGGCGGTTTACCAGCGGGTCGTCGTCCACCCTGAAGCTTCTTTTCATAAGGAGCCCAAAGGTCATCCCATGCTCGACATTGTGCCCTTTACGGTGTTATATGTCTACGGGCGTAAGGTCATTGACGGCGAAACGTGGGTGCGCTGCGCGTCCAACACGGACGGCAAGAACGTCCATTGGGTGCCTGGGGCGCTGACTACAGAGTTTAAGCAAGCTTTGACGCTTCTTTTCGCTGAGCGGGCGGATCGCAAGCCACTGATGTTCTTCAAGTCAGTGGCCGACCTCGTCAAGCTGGGAAACCGCGACGACGTGTCGGCCGAGCTCGAGACTCTGCGCGAACGGTTTGTGACCTACAGCCAGGCCGGTCTGGAGGGCCCGGAAAATTTTCCCGTCATAGCCATGGAGCCGGACAACGAAGAAGGGGCCGTGCCTTATGACAGATTTTATCTAATGCCAATCTTAAGTTTTGATGACGGTAATAATTTCGAGTCAGTAAAACTTTTAGAAGTCGCCTCGATCGATACAGGCAATGTTAGATATCCCAACCTTGGCGAGCCCAAAAATAAGGTGCTGTTAAAGAAAAATCAGAGCAATAATTTGTCTAATAAAGAGTCTTCTAAATTAGCCATCTGCTTTGTCATAGATACGACTAATTTTATGACACCATATATAGAAATAATACGTAATTTTGCAATGATTATCTATAATACAGCATCTATAACCGGTAATATAAATAATATTGCATTAGGTGTGATAGCCTATCGCAGTAGCACAGAATGTACGCCAAGTTTAGACTATGTTAGTAAAATCTTTTCTCCACTGCGAACAGCCCATTTTCGGTCTGAATTCGATAGTTCCATGTCTTTAGTTAGTGAAACTACAGTATCATCTCATTCTTTCAGCGAAGATTCTTACGCTGGCCTTGAAAAAGCTATTGACGGTATGGACTGGACTCAATATGATGCTCGTATAATTTTATTAATTACTGACGCTGGCTCTTTATCATTAGACGACAAATTGAGAACTACTCAGGATACTGCTAAAACTATTGTCGACGCTGCTAAGGTTAATAATATTAATATAGTAACATTTCACATTAAATCGCCAGCTGGACTTATAAATCATGCTATGGCTGAGGATTTTTATATGAATTTATCGAGTAATTTTGGTTCAGAATCAGCTTATATTCCTATTAAAGTAGAAAATCATCAATATGGTGCTCAAAAATTTGAATATGCTCTTAAAAAATTTATTGCTATGATTGGTAATATGTTTTTAACTTTTAAAAATGAAATAGAACTTGAAGAATCAGAAATTTTTGAATATGAGGGTGATGCATCTCCTGATATAGATATTACAATGACTTTAGGACCTAAAGTAACAAAAATTGCTGAATTATTAGGCTATTCAGTTCGTTTAAACTATCTCGATAATGTAAACGAGGCCAAGGCCTCCAACGTGGTCCGTTCCTGGATTCCCGACAAGGATCTGACGGCGCTCGGCGGGGCGGGCGACGAGGTGGGGTCAGTCACGGCCGCCGTTCTTTTGACCAAAAACCAGCTTAGCGCTATGACCGATTTGCTCAAGATCGTCATGGCCAGGGCCGACGAATCGCTCGGCGCTCGGTCTGATGATTTCTTTAAATCTATTTTAGATGCCGCCTCCCATCTGGTCCGCGATCCTGCTCAGTTTGCCTTACGGCCCGAAGCTCGCCTGGCTGATATGGGTATTTTGGATGATTTTTTGGAAGGTTTGCCATATACAAGCCCCATCATGGGCATGACTCAAGAACAATGGAAACTGATGGATCCGATCGAGCAGGATAATTTTGTTCGAGTGATCGATTCCTTGCTTGTGGCGTATGAAAAATATGACAAGGACTACGATCATTGGGCCAAGTACGACGAACCAAACTCCGGCGAGTGGCTATATCGGGTGCCTTTGAGCATGCTTCCGTGAGCAAGGCGTTGGGGAAACCGTCAGCCGCCGGACGCCAGGCCACGGCGTTGACGCGGCCCAAGGCCAGCGCGCCGGCTTGGCCGGTCCGATCTTCAGCTCGGTCTGCGGCCTCGTCCTCGCGCCGGTTCTCGACTCGAGAGCCCGTCATGAAGCTCAAGGAGGAGGTCAAAAAACACGGCCGAGCGGCGTGGGTTGCCGCTTGGCGGTCGACGAGCTCAGCGCGGGACCCAAAGAGCGCGTGGCCGTCATCGGCGGCTCCGGGAGCGGCAAAAGCGCTTTGTGCTGGACTTGATGGCCATGGTCCTCAAGCCCGACAGCGCCCAAATCCTCAGTTTCAAGCCGGCGGCCGAAGAGAAGGCCCGCGATTTGTGGGCTGACTGGCGCGTCGGCCGCCAGGAGGCTGATCATTTTCGGTCAAACGTTCAAATTGGCCCTCAAGCGCTACCGCTTCGACTGGCTCTTCGCGCTGTGCTCGATTTTTTCCATGGCCGCTTTCTTGACGCCCATGTTGACCATCTTGGGCGTCCGCGACGGGGTGGTCGGGACCCTCACCGACCGTTTGCTGCAAAATCCCCGCAATTTGGAGCTCACGCCTTCCGGCACTCAGGACTATCAACCCGACTTCTTTGACGGCTTGAGGGCCAAGCCGGACGCAGCCTTCGTGATCCCCGAGACGCGGACGCTTTCGGCGACCATGGTCCTCAAAAAGAAAGATTTTCCGCCTTTTCAGACCGACTTGTCGGCCACGGCGCCCGGCGATCCGCTGTTGGCGCACGTCCTGAGTTCCGCCGGCCAGAAAGCGGCCGGCCAAAAGGCCGCCGGCGAGGGCGCCGGCGAGGGCGCCGGTTGGGACGGCCGCGAGATTGGCCTGCGCGAAGTCTTCGTCTCCGAGGCTTTGGCCAAAAAGCTCTCCTTGGTCCCCGGCGAGAAATTTGTTGGCGAGGTCAGCCGCAGCCGCGGCGGGGACGTCAGCCGCAACCTCGGCGGGGAGGTCGAGTCGGCCGAGGTCGAGCTGACCGTTTTGGGGATTTTGCCGCAACATTTGATCGCCGGTTATCGCCTCCTGTGCTCGTTGGAACTGCTGAGCGCCGCCGAGGACTACCGCAGCGGCTGGGAGGCGCAAAAATTGGGTTGGACCGGCGGCCCGCGGCCAGACGCGCCGCCTCGCTACGCCCGTTTTAGGCTCTACGCCAAGGACCTCGACGGCGTCGAAAGGCTCCGGGCCCAGCTGGCCGCCGAGGGCGTCGAGACCCGCACCCAAGCGGCCCAAATCGCTTTGGTCAAAAGCCTCGACCGCGCCTTCACGGTGGTTTTCGCGGCTCTCTTTCTGGTCGCCGGCTTGGGGGCCTTCGCCTCGGTGGTCAGCGGCTCCATCGATCAGGTGGCCAAGATGCGGCGTTCGCTGGCCGTTTTGGCTCTTTTGGGCTTCAGCAAGTTCCGGCTGCTGATCTTCACCATGATCCAGGCCGCCTTGACCGGTCTTTTGGCCAGCGCCGCGGCCGCGGGCCTTTTTATGGCCATCGCCGAGGCGCTCAATTCCTATTTCGGCGGCGCCATGGGCTTGGGCGAAAGCGTCTGTCGCCTGGCCCCCGAAAAGCTGGCCGTGGCGGCCGCGGCCATGGTGTTCTTCATGACGGTCGGCTCTGGCTGCGCCTACGTCAAGTTGGCCGCCATCGAACCTTCGGAAGGCCTGCGCGATGTCTGATCGGCGCAACTTGAGCCTCGGCCAAGGCCGGCTGGTTCGGCTTGGCGGTCTCAGCTAAAGCGTTAAGGCCTGCTAATCTAATTCTTTCACAGTTTTCTACCATAAAATTATTTTTGCATAGTTATTTTAATTTTTACCTTGAATTTGATAATTTTAGATGAAAAAGTTGCCTGTAGCGCCACCAATATAGACGAACGATCGCTTTAGTGCTCCACGGCAGTTTTTTTGGTCTTTTTCCGTCGCCGACTTGGAGCGCCTCGGCCGTGGCGGCCTTCTTGACGATTGGCGCGATTTGCGTCAAGCAAAGAACCTTCGGAGGGCAGATGTTTGCGCGGCGCATTTTGAGTCTCGGCCGAAAGGCCGTCGACGGCGAGCTGGTTGTGCGACGTTCCGGACGGCCGGACGGCTTGTCGTTGAACTGGGCGACCAGCCTTTGGGCCGGCTGGGCGGCCGGCCTGCGTTCGGTCCTGTTGGCCGGTTTGGCGGCTTTCTTGGCCGTCGGCCTGAGCGCTCGCGCCAACGCGCAAGCTCCAGCTCAAGCTCCAGCTCAAGCCCCAGCTCAAGCCCCGGCTCAAGCCCCGGCGCAAGCTCCAGCTCAAGCCCCGGCGCAAGCTCCAGCTCAAGCCCCGGCGCAAGCCCCAGCTCAAGCCTCAGCTCCAGCTCCAGCTTCGCCGACCGTCCAGGCCGTCTCAAACCCCCGGCCCGCTCCGGACGATTTGCTGCTCCCCATGCCCTGCGGCCTGACGATGGCCTTCCGTCTGGCGGCCGTTCCGACCGTCGGCCGCCTCGACGACGTCGAGCGCCGCTTCGGGGCCGACGGCGCCGAGACTCTCTTCGAGCGCCGTCATCAGGTCCGTCTGGGGGCGGCCTTGAAAGTGGAGGATCTGCCCAAGGACTACGTCGAGACGGCCCGCGGCCGTTTGGGCGAACTTTCTGGCGGCCAGTTGTTCCTCGTCGGCAAGTACGAAGTCAGCCGGGGCCAGTGGGCGGCGGTCATGTCCGGCTGCGCGGAAAGCTCCGCCGAGGCGGATTGGCCGCAAGCCGGCGTGACGTGGCATCAGGCCCTCGAGTTCACCGGCCGATACATGGCCTGGCTGCTGGCCGAGGCCCCCGCCTCGCTGCCGACCTTCCCCGGCGACGCCAAAAACATCGGCCTGGTGCGCCTGCCCACCGAGGCCGAATGGGAGTACGCCGCCCGGGGCGGGCAGGCCGTGCCGCTGGAAGTCCAGGAGACCGAGGCTTTGTTTCCGCTTGACGGCGCCTCGCCGGCCGACTTCGGGCGGTTCGCCGCGGAGCGCGCCGAGCCCGAAGGACCCGCGCCCATCGGACAATTCGCGCCCAACCCCTTGGGCCTTCACGACACCCTGGGCAACGTCGCCGAGATGACCTTCGACGCCTTCCGGCTGGCCGTCGTCGGTCGGCTGCACGGCTCGGCCGGCGGCTTCGTCCGCAAGGGCGGCAGCTTTCGGGAGCCGCTCCAGGCGGCCCTGCCCGGGCGGCGTCGGGAGACGCCCCATTTTCTCAAAAACGGCCCCGTCTCGGCCGACGACTTGGGCCTGCGGCTGGTCGTCTCGGCCGTCAACGTCACCGACGCCACCCGTCTCAAGCTGCTGGGCGAGGAATACGAGCGGCTGGAGCGCCCCGAGGCGGCCGCCCCCGAGCTCATCGGCGGCGACCGCCTCGACGTGCTCATCGCCTCGGCCCGAACCGAGTCCCAAAAGTCCGCGTTGGAGTCGCTTAAGGCCGATTTTGAACGGTATTTGGCTCTTTCGGCCGCCAACGCCGAAGCCGAGATTAAGGATCATTGCCGGAGCTTGCTTTACGTGACCTGGGGGATTCGCGACACGTATCTGCGTCAGCAGCTCTACCTTAACTTGATGGCTGACCTTGAAAACGAGATCAAAAGCTATGGCGAGCGCCTTAAATCGACCACAACGGCCGAAAAGAAGGCTGAGCTGACTGGTCGCTTGGAAGAAGCCAAAAAATCGCTCTTACAGCACCAAAGCGAACGGGACGACTGGGCTTTGTCGCTTCAAAGCCAATTTCGTTATTATCGCGTGCTGCTGGAAGATTTGTCGCTTTATCCGGCCCGGCAAGTTTTGACGTTAAACGCCGAGGTGGGCGGCGAACTGACCGGCGACGACGCTCACGTCAAGTCGCTGCGCCACAGCTTCGAGCTGGTGGAGCGCGATTTGCAGCTGGCCTTGGAGCAGCGGTTCAGCCAAATCGCCCTCGAAAATCTCTTTCGGGACATGGAGGCGCAGACGGTGCCGCCGGCCCGTTCGGGCCGCCGCCGCCGGGGCGGCTGAGCCGCGTCGGGCGCCCGGCGTTTTCCGGGCCGCCGGCGGACGCTCGACGGCCGAGCCTTTGGCCCGTCATTTTTTGGGGTTGGAACAGTTCTCTTGACATCTATCCATACCTAAATATCCATTATGGGTACAATTGTTGCCATAGGCGAAGCTGCAAAAGCATTGGGTGTTTCCATTACTACGCTTCGGCGCTG
>JAISZC010000025.1 GCA_031269485.1 Deltaproteobacteria bacterium | reverse complement strand
GGCGCCCGCAGGCGCAGCCGCACCCCGGGGTAAATGCCGCCTCCCTTCCGCGGTTCGGGGCGGCCGTCGCCCCGGGGGCGGCGGCCCGTCCCCTTCCGCCATTTTTTTTCGCCGTCCGTCCGCCTGGCGCGGCCGGACGGCGAAGCTACAGCGCTCCGGCGACGTCCCCGAAGCTTTTGACCACCGAGCCGGCCAAGAGATTCCAGCCGTCGACCAGGACGAAGAGCATGAGCTTGAACGGCAGCGAGATCATCACCGGCGGCAGCATCATCATGCCCATGGAAAGCAGCACCGAAGCCACCACCATGTCGATGACCAAAAAGGGCATGTAGAGCAGAAAGCCGATGGTGAAGGCCGTCTTGAGCTCCGAGATGATGAAGGCCGGGATGAGGCTGAGGGTGGGCACCTCCGCCTTGTTGAGAGGCTTGGCGTCGCCGGCGATGCGCATGAACAGGGCCAGGTCCTTCTCCCTGGTCTGCATGAACATGAACTCGCGGATGGGGATCAGCGAGCGCTCGAAGGCCTCGCGCTGAGTGATCTCGTTGGCCATGAAGGGCTTGAAGCTGCGGTTTTCGATGTCCCGCCACACCGGGGTCATGATGAAGAAGGTCATGAACAGCGCCAGGCTGACGATGATTTGGTTTGGCGGCGTCTGCTGGGTGCCCATGGCCTGGCGCAGGAAGCCGAAGATGACCACGATGCGCGCAAAGGAGGTCACCATGACCAGGATCGAAGGGGCCAGGGCCAGCACGGTCAGCAGGAACATGACGTTGATGACCGTCGCCACCCGATCGGAGTCGTCGGCCTGCTCCAGCGAGAGGCTGACCGTGGGGATGGGGACCATCGCGCCGTCGGCCATCTGGGCCAAGGCCTCCGAGCCGGGCCAGACGGCCGTCAGACAGCTCAGAAGACAGGCGGCCAAGGCGGCCAGAGCCGCGGTCTTGAGTCGGGGCATGAAACGTCCTAACGGGACTGACGCCGGCCGCGGGCGGTCGGCGTCCGAGGGGCGCGGCCAAAGCCGCGGGGGGCGGCGGCTCAGCGGCCTTTGCGGTCCGGCCCGAGGCCCAGGAAGTCGTCGTTGGCCTGCGGGCCGTCGAAGGGCTCCTCGTCGAGGGCCAACGACAGCTCGAAGGCCTCGTCGGACGGACCGGCCGGGCCGCCCAAATCGAAAGGCCGGTCGTCCGGCTTCCGGGACGGCGTCTTGGCGGGCGACGGCTTGGGCCGCGGCGGCCGAAGCGCGGGGGCCGCCGGCTTGTCGTCGGCCATGGGCCAGTCGGCCAGGGCGGTGAGGCGGTCAGGGGCCACGCCCACCACCAGCAGGTGGCCGTCGACCTCCACCGCCGCGAGATAGCGCCTGGAATCGAGGGGCATGGAACCGCGCAGAACGAAGGCGCGGCCGCCGGAGGCCGTCAGGCGGCCGCGGCCCAGCCGGCCGATGATCTTCAGGCAGATGAGCAGCAAGGCGATGACCAGCGCGAAGGCGCCCACGGCCTTGACGAGGTTGACCCCGCCGCCGGAGAAAGGCGTCAAGCCCTCGGACGGCCAGGCGCCGGACGTCATCGCCGGACGCGCGGCGCCGCCCGGGGCGGCCGGCGGTTCGGAGGTCTGACCCGCGGCCGCCGGTCCGGAAGTCTGATCCGCGGCCGGCGGTCCGGAGGCCTGACCGGCGGCCGGCGGTCCGTCCGCGGTCTCCGCCGGGGCCGGAGCGGTTTCCGCCGGGGCCAGATCGATGGTCTGGATCGTCGATTCGGCGGGCTGGGGCGCCGGCCGGGCCTGCGTTTGGGCCGACGCGAGGCCGGCCCACAGCCCGACGGCGGCCAGCGACGCGGCCGCCAGCGCCGCGACGGCGAGCCGCGGCCGGCTCAGGCGCCGAGATTGCGGGGGATTGACGTGCATGCGCGCTCCTAGCTCAGGCTCTTGACCCGTTCCATGGGGCTGACGATGTCGGTGACCCGCACCCCGAACTTCTCGTTGACCACCACCACCTCGCCCCTGGCCACCAGCTTGCCGTTGACGAAGATCTCCAGCGGCTCGCCGGCCAGCTTGGACAGCTCGATGACCGAGCCTTGGCCCAGCTGCAGCAGATCGTTGATGATCATGCGGGTCCGGCCGAGCTCGACGGAGATCTCCAAAGGAATGTCCAAAATGAAGTCCAAGGGGCGCGCCGCGCCGTCGATCTGGGGCGGCGGCGGCCCGAAGGGCGAGCGGTCGCCGGAGGCGGCGTCGCCGGCCGCCGGCAAGGAGGTCGGGCCAGGATCGCCCCAATCCTGGGCCAGGCCCGGGTCGTCGCTCATGAGACGGTCTAAGTCGCTTTGGGTCAGGTTGGGTTTTTCGTCGGCCATGATGAGCTCCCAAGCCGCGGGACGCGGAGATCGAACGAGTCAGCCTCAATCCTCCCAGATTCTGGGGGCGATGTCGCTGACGATGCGCACGGCCTTCTGGCCCCGCGAGGAGCCCATGAAGACCTTGAATTTGGGGACGCCTTCGACGTTGACGTCGAGCGGCTCGTTGACGTCGTGGCTGAGCATGATCACGTCGCCCACGGTCAGGTTCATCAGCTCCTCGGTCGTGACGGACGTGCGGCCCAGCTCGACTTTGAGCTGGACCTCGGCCTCGCGCACCCGTTCGATGAAGCGGCTGATCCAGGCCGTGTCCACCTCCAGCTGGTCGCTTTGAAAGCCGGCGTAGAGCTTGGAGCGGATGGGCTCGATGGTCGAGTAGGGCAGGCAGATGATGAGCGTGCCCACGGTCTGCTCGAGCTCGACCTCGAACTTGACCACCAGCACCACTTCGGTGGGCGCCACCACCGAGGCGAACTGGGGGTTGGTCTCGCCGCGGACGTAGCTCAGCGACAGCGGGTGGACCGGACTCCAGGCCTTCTCCAAATCTTCGAGGGCCATCTTGATGACCTTGGTCACCAGGCGGGACTCGATGGGCGTGAAGTCGCGGCCTTCGACCTTGATGTAGCCCCGGCCGCTGCCGCCGAAGAAGCTGTCGACAAGGTTGAACACCAGCTTGGTCTCGATGACCATGATGGCGTGGCCCCTCAGCGGCTCGGCCTTGAAGATGTGGAGGCTCGTGGGCACCGGCAGGGCCCGCATGAACTCGCCGAACTTGATCATGTCGATCGAGAAGGCCGAGATGTCGATGACCTTCCGCAGGGCCGTGGACATGGTTTGCCGAAAAAACCGGGCGAAGCGGTCGTTGATGATTTCCAAGGTCGGCATGCGGCCCCGGATGATGCGATCCTGGTTGGTCAGGTCGTAGCGGGTGACGCCGGTCTCGTTGGCGCCGTCGTCGGTCTCGGTTTCGACCTCGCCGCCGCCCATGCCCTTGAGCAGGGCGTCGACCTCGTCTTGGGTCAGTATCTTGGCCATAGGCCCCTCGCTCCGCCGGCCGGCCGCCGGCTCAGCCGGCTCACTGGACGATGAACTCCGAGTACTTGACCTTCCTGACCTTGCTCTTGGTCATCAAGGCGTTGGTGCGGTTGAGGATCTGGCTCTTGAGCCGCTCTTTGCCGTCGACGCTCATCACGTCCTCGGCCGACTGGCTCGACAGCAGCATCAGGATGTTGTCCTGGATGTCGGGCATGAGCTGGTTGAGCTCGTCTTCGGCCGCCTGGTTGTCGACCTCCATGCCCAGCGTGACCTTCAGAAAGCGCCGTCCGGTGGGCTCGTTGAGGTTGGTGGTGAAGCTCTTGAGGTTGACGGTCCGCGGACCGTCGGCGGCGGCGGCCGCCGCCGCTTCGCCCTCGCCGCCCGCGGCGTGGGCCCCCGAGCCGGCCGCGGCGCCTTCGCCTTTGGTGGGGGCCACGATGGGCGCCTCCGGCGCCTCGGTCTCGGCGTGGGCCTCGCTCGCCGACGCGAGCTCGTCGCCCACCTCGGCCGGGCCGGCCGGCGCCGGGCCGCCCAAGAAGCGCGTGGCCGCGACGGCCAACGCGCCGCCCACCGCCATGGCCGCGATCGCGATCAGGAGAATTTTGAGCTTGCCGCCTTTGAGCGCCAAGGGCCCCTTGGCGGACTCCTCGGCGGGCGGAGCCGACGCGGACGGCGCGGGCGCCTTGGCAGGCTTGGTCTTCTTTTCGGCCATAGGTCTCATCCTTTCCAGGAGCTCTTCGGCGGGTTGTAAATGACGACCTCCAGGCGGGCGTTTTCGGCGGCCCTGGCGGGGTCGTCGGTCAGCGGCCTGGCGCCGCCGAAGGCGCCGAGCCGGAAGCGGGACTCGGGAACGCCTTGGGCCGTCAAAAGCTCCAATACGATTTTGGCGCGCCGGGCCGACAGGCGCCTAGCCTCCGGGCCGTCGCCGCCTTCCAAGTCGCTGAAGGGGTTGGTGTGGCATTCCAGGCTCACCGGCTGCGTCAGAGAGCTCAGCAGGCCGGCCAGCCGTCCCAGCAGCAGCGCGGCGTCCTCGCGGATCACCGTGGAGCCTTCGGGAAAGACCACCGAGCGATCCCAGCGGATCACCAGGCCCCGCTCGTCCTTGAAAACGGAGACGGCCTCGGAGACCTGCCGCTCGAGGCGCTGGTAGCTCACCGGGTCGGCGGGGTCGAGCTGAAACAGGGCGGCCCGGATCTCGTCTTGGTCCAAGCTGGCCTGAAGCGGCAGCTGGTCTAGGCGCTCGATTAGCTCGATCAAGGGCGCCAGCAGCCGAGGATTGGAAAAGCCCAAGCTGCCCGGCCCGGTCCGCGCCGGCGTCGCCGTCAGGACAATCTGGGTCTCCGTGGGGATTTCGGCCAGGCTCTTGGGCTCGATGGAGGTGATGGAGATGATCATCACGAAAAAAGTCAAAAGGAGCGTGACCATGTCGGAGAAGGTCAGCATCCAATAGGACGTGTCCACTTCGTCGTCCTGAGGCTGGCGCTTGACGGCCATCAGTAGACCTCCTCCTCGCCGCCCGGCGCGGCCGGCAAGAGAAACTCGAAGCCGCCGAAGTCGAAGAGGCGCTCTTGGCTCTCCAGCCCCCGCAAGGCCCCGGCTCTGAGGCTTTCGAAGTCCAGCACGAGATCGACGCGATTGTTGCGGGCCCGGTTGGCCGGGCTGTTGTTGGCGGCCGCCGGCTTGAAGCTCGCGTAGCCGTAGGCCGACAGCCGCTCGGACGACAGGCCCCCTTCGCCCGCGAAGAAGTCGACCACGGCCTCGGCCCGGGCCAGCGACAGGTCCCAATTGTCGCCCGCGCCCTCCAGGGTCGGCGGCTGGTTGTCGGTGTGGCCCTCGACGGCGACGGGGACGGGCGAGTCCCGCATGATGCGGCAGAAGGCGGCCAACGTCTCCCGGGCCGGCTCGGTCAGCTCGGCCGAGCCGGGGGCGAAGAGCAGGCCGGCTGACAGCGAGACGATTCGCTGGCCCTGGCTGCGGACGATGCGGGCCCCGCCGTCGAGGAGCTCGGGGCTCAAAAGAGCCCGCAGACGAGCCATCTCAGGCTCGGCCGTCCGCGCCGCCGTCAGCGGATCGCCGATGGAGGGCCGCCCGGGGCTCAGGCCCTGATCGTCGCCGAGGGCCACCAGCCCGCCGTCGAGCAGGCCGAAGGTTTCGTAGACCGAATCGACCACCTTGCCGTACTTGACCTCGTCGAAGTTGGCCTTGGCGGTCAGCATGATGAAGAAGGTCAGCAGGATCAACGTCAAGGAGGTGAAAAGCACCAGCGTCGAATCCTGAGGCTTCTTGTCCTCTTGAGGTCGGCGTGCGGCCATGGCTCACCTGAAGGCCGAAATCCGGGCCGAAGGCGGAATGAAGGCGTGGAGCTTTTGCTCGATGATGCGGGGGTTGTCGCCGCGGCACAGGGCCAGTATGCCCTGCACGATGAGCTCCTTGACCATGGTCTCGGCCCGCGATCTGGCCCGCAGCTTGCCGGAGATGGGGACGAAGACGACGTTGGCCAAAATCGACCCGTAGAAGGTGGTCACCAAGGCCACGCTCATGGCCGGGCCGATGGCCGACGGGTCGTCCATTTGCTGGAGCATGGAGATCAGGCCGATGAGGGTGCCGAGCATGCCGAAGGCCGGCGCGAAGGCCCCCATGGCTTGAAAGATGTCGGCGCCCAGCCGGTGGCGCGACTCCTGAAAGGCTATTTCGGTCTCCAAAATCTCGACGATGGACTGAGGCTCGAGGCCGTCGACGGTCAGCCGAAGGCCTTTTTGCAAGAAGACGTCGGAGACGTCGTAGATGTCGTGCTCCAACGACAGCAGGCCCTCCTTGCGGGCCTTGGCCGAAAAGGTGATGAAGCCGGTGATGATGTCGCCGACCGTGACGGTCCGGGTGACGAAGGCGTTTTTGAGTATCGCGACGGTGTTGAGGCAATCCCGCAAGGGATAATTGATCATGGTGGCGCAGGCCGTCCCGCCCAGCACGATCAAAAGCGAGGGCACGTCCACGAAGGCCGCCACGCCCACGCCCATGTTGATGGAAATGATCAGCAGCCCGATGGAGGAGCAGATGCCGATGATGGTCGCGACGTCCATGGGTTCACCTTGACGGGAGCGTAAGATGAGGTCGGCGCGGGCCGTCCCGATCCCTAAGAAAGCCCATGAAGATCTCTAGCAAAATTCATGCCTTTTTTTTGGAGCGACGCCTCAGCTTTCGGCCGGCCGGAAAATCGCCCGGAAAACCCTCCGATAAAATCGCCGGGGCTGGCCGCGAGCGTCAAGCGGGCCGCCGTTCGGCGGCCAGGGCCGGCCTCGACGGCCGAAGCGAAAAAAAGCCGCCCGCGCCGGAACCGAGGCGCCAGCCGGGTTCATCTCAGAAAATAATTCTATCATAAGACGCTTTTTATTTCAACTTTGCCGATCTTGGCGACCTTGGCTCTTGAGGGCAGTCCTTCCGACGCGAAATGAACCCAATTGAGTTCAAGCCGAGGCGCCTGACGGCCGGCGCGGGCCCCTCCGGGCCATGCCGCCGACCTCCGCAGGCTGGACGCCAAGCCGCCCCCGCGCCAAGCCGCCCCTCCCGGCGACGCGCCCTGGTTCGCCCGCTTGGCCGCTCCTGCTCTTTTTTAAAAAAATAGGCTACTAAGATTATTTATCTTAAAAATTAACAATTTTACGTTAATTAATTAATAAAAAAATATAATAAATATTTAAACCTTATATCTATAATAAATCGTAAATAGCGAACTAAAGCAATTTAAAATAGCTTGGGCCTAGTCAGACGTCTCAGTCGGACGCGTCGTCAACGGCCGTGACGCCCAAACATCGCCAGACGGCATTTTTCTAGGCTGGCCGGCCGCTTGACTTAATAGGCGGAAAAAGCTAAAATTTTGACGACTAGGACATCAGCGCGCCGGCCGTTTCGAGGCCGTTCGTCGCCCGACTTCAAACCGGACGGACGATCATTCGCCTTCCCGTCCTTTTTTTTCGCCGTCCCGGCCGAACCCGGCCGGGCGAAAGGAGCCGCCGCATGCGCAGCGTAAAGAAGACCGTCCGGGGCCGCGGCACCGTCGACGGCGCCGGGGTCAACCTGGTCAGGGTCTTGAGTCGCGGCACAGTGGAAGATTTCGATCCTTTCCTGATGCTCGACTCGTTCGATTCGCGCAACCCCGAAGACTACGTCGCGGGCTTTCCCACTCACCCCCACCGAGGCATCGAGACCATCACCTACCTCATCGAAGGGCAAATCGAGCACCAAGACAGCTTGGGTCACAAAGGCCTCATCAGCGGCGGCTCCAGCCAGTGGATGACCGCCGGCAGCGGCATCATGCACCAGGAGATGCCGCTGGCCGCGCCGCGGATGCTGGGGCTGCAGATTTGGCTCAACCTCCCGCAGGCCGAAAAAATGGTTCCGCCGACTTACCGGAGCCTGGATGCCATTCCGACGGCCAAGACCGACCACGCCGAAATCAGGGTCATCTCCGGAAGCTACGGCGCCGTCCAGGGCTTCAGCCCGGCCCACGTCAAGGCCACGCTCTACGACGTGCTGGTCGAGCCTGGTCGGACGGCGGAGCTGGAGACGAACCCCGACGAGAACGTCTTCATCTTCCTCATCGAGGGCGAGGCGCTCGTCGACGGGCAGACGATCGCCGAAAAGACGGCCGTCCTCTTCGGGCCGGGGCGCCTCGTCAAGGTCGAGGCCCCCGCCCAGGCCCCCTCGCGCTTCATCTTCTTTTCCGCCCCGCCTCTCCGCGAATCGGTGGCCTGGAACGGGCCCATCGTCATGAACACCGAAGAGGAGCTCGAGCGGACCTTCGCCGAGCTCAGAAACGGGGAGTTCATAAAAAGCGCCGCGACCGGCCGGTGAAAAAACCTCGACCTTTCGCGCCCTCAAGACTTCTAGGGCCCCGCAAGGGGCCCTAAGTCGTCATAAGGAGGCGCCAAGGAGCGCGACAGCGGACGCGCGCCCGGGCGTTTGCGGCCGCGGCGACGGATGGAGCGCCGCCGCGGCGACGGGCGGAGCGCTGGCGCGGCGACGGGCGGAGCGCTGGCGCGTCAATGGGTGGAGCGCTTGGTCGGGTTGAAGCTCAGCAGGGAAAAAATCTGATCCATCAGCTGAAGCGCTTCCTGGGCTTCGGCCCCCAGGGCTTCGGGAATTTCCCGGTAAGCCGGCGTCGTCTCGACGGTGGAAAAAACATTTTCGACCACGAAGCGGCTGACCCGGTCGCTGGCCGGATCCCTGAACTCGTGCCGGCCTTCCGAGAGGGGAAACCGGTGGCGGTAGTGAAAGACCAGCGTCTGCTCAGATTCGGCGCCGTCGTCGCCGAGGCGTCTGACGGCCACCACGCCGCGCTCCGGCTCCGGTCCGCCGTCGAAGCTGCTCGTCGGGCGCTTGCTCAGCGCGGATCTGGGCTTGGCCTCAAGGCGGGCCAGGCCCTTGAGCTGACCCAAGGGCGAGAGGTCGACGACGTCGTTGCCCGACAAATCGAGCCTTTCGAGGCCGAACACCAGGCTCAGCGGGGCCGCGTCGACGATGAGGTTGTCGGAGACGTCGAGCTCCTGAAGGTCCGGCAGGGCGCTGAGCGGCGAGAGATCCTCGATGCGGTTAAGGCTCAGATCCAGGCGTCGGAGGTTCTTGAGGCCCGACAGCGGGCTCAGATCGACGATGCGGTTGTCGCACAGCCCCAGGCGGGTCAGCTCGACGAGCCCCGACAGCGGGCTCAGATCGGCCACATGCCTGGAGCCCAGATCCAGACGCCGCAGCGAGGTCATGGCCTTCAAGGGCTCCGGGTCGAGCTGCAGGCCGATGCGCGAAAGATCCAGCTCCCGCAGGGAGCTCAAGGCGGTCAAGGGCGCGACGTCGACCACCGGATTGCCGGACAGATCCAGCACGGCCAGCTGACTCAGAGCGGTCAGGGGCCGGACGTCGGAGACGTCGTTGCCGCCCAGCAGGAGGATCTCGAGCTCGGCGAGCTCGCTGAGGTGGTCGATGTCCCGCAGGCTGTTTTCGCTCAAATCCAGCCGCTTGAGGTTCGCCAGGCCCCCCGCCCAATCCAGCGTGTCGACCTTGGTGCGGCCCAGGCCCAGCTCAAAAAGGCCCGAGAGGTCGTTCAAAGGGCTGAAATCCTCGAGCTGGTTGCCGGCCAGCTCGAGGCGCCGGAGCTTTTTGAGCGAGGTCAAGGGCTCGAGGTCCTCAATCTCGTTGTCCTCCAGCCGCAGCTCCTCCAAGGCGGTCAGGCCGATCAAGGAGTGAACGTCGGTGAGGGCGTTGCGATCCAAAAGCAGCCGCTTGAGGCCCTTGAGCCTTTCGAGGAAGCCGAGATCGTCGATCGAGCAGCTTTCCAGCTCCAGCTCCTTGAGGCTCACCAGCCCGGCGATCATTTGGAGCTGGCCGCAGACGGCGCCGCTCATGGTCAGGCGCCTCAGGCGCGGCAGACGAGTCAGGCTGAGGCCGCCGCCGCTGGGGCACCTGATCCGGTCGAGGCCCAGAAAGACGAGGTTGGGCAGATTGTGGGCCGTGATCCTTTCCAGCTCGGCCCCGGCCAAATTGACGGACATCAAGCTGGACAGCTCGACCAGGCGCACCTCGGCGAGGCGGCGCCCCGACAGGTCCAGCGCCTTGAGCCTGCCGCGCTCGACCTTCACGGTCAGACGGCCGTCGCCCAGGGCGGCCATGCGTCCGGGCTGGCTGAAATCCCATTCGAGCCCGGCTTGAGGGTTTGACTCGAAGAGAGCTTTGAGCAAGGCCACGGCGGCCGGGTCGAGCACTTCGGTCTTGGGGGTCTGAGCCATCTTGAGTTCCTAGCGTCCTGATTGATCGGCCGACGGAACGTCCGCCGGCGGCTTCAGCGGGGGAGTTGAGCCGGCGCCTCCGGCGCCGGCGCCGGAGGCTGGTCCGGCTGACGGACGACGTCGGCCGCGTGCTTGAGGCCCCCGCGGGCCACCGCCTGGGCGACGTCGGCGTCGAGCTGAACCATGTCTATCTTGCCGACCGGATAAAGCGGTATTTTTTCCAGGCGCACGAAGGCTTTCGGACAGTAAAGCTCCGAGAGGCCCTCGGCCCGCACGGCCTCGCGCAGCTTGGCCAAGTCGGGGTTGGGATCTTCGGTGATCAGCGCCAGCCTCTCGCCGCGGCGGTCGTCGTCGAGGGCCACCACCGCTTGCGGCCGGCCGGGGAACACCTGATTGGCCACCTCCTCGACGGTCGCCAGCGAGATCATCTCGCCGCCTATCTTGGCGAAGCGCTTGCGCCGGCCGCGGATCCACACGAAGCCGTCGGCGTCGATCTCCACCACGTCCCCGGTCTCATGCCAGCCGTCAGGGGGCGGCTTGAGCCCGCCCGCCCGGCTCTCGTCGATGTAGCCCAGCATGACCTGAGGGCCCTTGACGTGGAGGACTCCGCCGACGGCCACGCCCTCGACGGGCGTCACGCGGGACTGCGTGCCCGGCAGCATCCGGCCGCAGGACCCCGTGCGGAAATGGAGGGCGTTGTTGATGCAGATGCACGGCGAGGCTTCGGTGACCCCGTAGCCCTCGAAGATGCGCACCCCGAAGCGCTTGAACCACAGCTCGTGCGTGCGGCTCTTGATGCGCTCCGAGCCGGCCAGCAGAAAGCGCAGGCTTCGAAAGTCGATGTCGTGGGACTCCCGGGCCCAGGCGTTGGCGAAGGTGTCGCTGGCCACCAGGAACGTGGCCTTGGTCTCCCTGACCAGCCGTGGGATGGTGCGGGCGTGGAGGGGGCTCAAGTACAGGAAGGACTTCATGCCCAGCAGGATCGGAAAAAGGAGCAGCAGGTTCAGGCCCATGGAATGAAACAGGGGCATGGCGTTGAAAATCACGTCGTCGGGCCCCAGATCGAGGATGGTGGCGGCCTGGTAGTCGTTGGACAGCAGGCTCACGTGGCTGTGGACCACGCCCTTGGGGCGGCCCTCCGAGCCGGAGGTGAACAAGACGGCCGCCGGCTCGTTCGGGGCGGTCAGCGGCCCGTCGCCGCCGAGGCGGGCCGTCAGGCGCGCCCAAAAGCCGTGCCGGAGGTCCTCGACGAAGACCACCACCGCCGACAATTCGCCGACGAGCGCCTCGAGGCCCGCCTCCCGGCAAAAGCGGCGGGAGCTGACCACCACGCCGATGGAGCCCGTTTTGACGGCGGCCTTCAGCAGGGTCGGGCCCTGCGAAAAATTCAAGAAAGCCGGCGTCCGGCCCGCCGACCACAGCCCGAACATGGCCGCCACGGTCATGCGATGGCTGGGCAGCAAGAGGCCCACGTTCTCGCCCGGGGCGGTCAGCTCCCTGAGACGCCGGCCGAAGAGGCGGGACTCGACGACGAGCCGGCGATAGCTCCAGGGCCGACGCTCGACGTCCTCGAGGATCTCCTTGTCGGCGCCGTGAGTCCGGGCGGCCTCCAAAAGGGCCGACCACAAGTTTCGTCCGAATTCGCCCCGACGGGCCCAAAAACGGGCCCTGAGCAGCAGCCGCTCGATCTCCATGGCCGCTTCGCGCAGCCCCGCGCGGCGGGTCGGCGCCGGCTTGAGCGGGGCGAGAGGCTCAGGGAAGCGCTCGATGGTCAGCCGAACGCGGGCCCGCCTGGGCGGCCTCCGAAAGACCTCCCTGGAGCGGCCCCAGCGGGAGTGCTGCGGACCGTCCAACGAAGCCCACAGCGCCGGCGCCCCGGCCTCCAAGATCGACCAGGCGAGCTCTTCGCTGACCGGGACGATCGTGTGGCCGACCTCGAGATCGACCTCCGGATACACGACGGCCAGCTGCCCGGCCGCCAAGGCCTCGTCGAGGCCCTGGGGCCCCAAGGGCTGCCAGCAGTCGATCCAGACGATTTTATGAAAGGCGCCCAGCAGCTCCAGCAGCCAGCCGCCCCGGCCGCCGCGCAGGCGCTGATCCAAAAAGAAGACGGCCGGACGCGTCAGCTTGGCGCCGAGGATCAACGCGTCGACGGTCGAGACGCGGTTGGCGATCAGCAACGTCGGGCCCGCCGCCGACGCCGCCAGCTCCAGGCCGCGGCAAAACGGCCGAAAAAGCAGCTCCGCCAAGGCGTTGGCCAGAAACTTGGCGAGCCGAGCGCAGCCTGAGGGGCTGACTTTCGCGGCGAAACGCAGAAAGCGGCAAGAGGCTTCGTTCATGGCTTTCACCTCGGAGGGCGAGATAATAAATGGTCGGCGGGACGGCGCCTGACCGCCGCGGAAACGTCAAGGCCCGTCCGGCCGCCCGCCGCGGTCCGGCCCCAAAGGCGGTCGTCGGCCGCCGGGCCAGGCGCGGCCGCCGGCGCCGCCGACGAGCCGCGCGGCCGCGCGGCGGCCCGCCGTCAGACCGGCCGGCCTTACTTGAAGGCGGCCGTGGACGCGTCGACCGACTCCTGGTCGCCGACCACGGCCATGACGCAGTTTTCCTCGGCGAGGTACTTGACGGCCGCCCTTTGGAGATCCTCGGGGGTGAGGGCCTCAATGGCCTCCAGCAGCCGCCGCTCGTAGTCCAGGCCGAAGCCGAAGAGCTCGTAGAAGACCGCCTCGGTCGTCCGGCTTTCGAGGGTTTGCAGGTAAATCTTCTTGAGGCCGGAGAGGTAACGGATGGCCTCGTCGACCTCGTCCTTGGTCCTGGGCTTGGCGCGGAGGTCTTCGATGATCGCCCGGATGCCCGTCAAGGCCTCGACCGTCTTTTGGGGGTCGGTGGCGATGTAAAAGCTGAAGGCCCCGGTGTCCAGCAGAGGCTGATAGGCGGAATACACGCCGTAGGCCAGGCTGCGCTTGTTTCTCAGCTCGTTGAACAGCACCCCGCCCATGCCCGAGAGGTAGGCGTCGAGCGTCTCCAAGGCCGCCTGGTCGGGGCTGCCCAGGCCCGGCGCCGCGAAGGTCAGGGCCAGATGCGTCTGGGCCCGATCCAGCGTTTCGCTGTCCTTCAGCGGTCCGACGAAGGGCGCGGGGACCGGCGGACGTCCGCGCCACAGCGACTCGCCCGGCTGACGCCAATCGCCGAAGGTCGCCTTGATCAGCTCCAAGGCCTCCTTGGGCTCGACGTCCCCGGCCACGGCCACGACCAGGCCCTCGGGACGGATCAAGCCGCGCCAGCATTCCAGCAGATCCTCGCGTTTGAAGGCCGCGACCGTCTCGGCCAAGCCCAGCTGATCGCCCCCATAGGGGTGGCCGCTCCACAGCCGGCGGCGCACCAGCCGGAAGAGGCGGTCGCTCAGGTCCTCGTCCTTGAGCTTGATGGCGGCCAGGATTTCCTGACGGCTCTCCTCGACCGTGTCGGGGCTGAAGGCCGGAGTTTTCAAAACTTCGGCCAGCAGCTCGAAGCCCTGGCGCCAGTTGGCGGACAGAAACGAGCCCGACAGGCTCACCGTGTTGCGGCCCGAGCCGCTGACGACGCTGGCCCCCAAGTCCTCGACGGCCCGCGACAGCTCTTCGGCGGACAGCCTTTGGGTGGACTTGTCCCAAGTCACGGCCATGTGGTTGACCAGGCCCTCCTGGCCGGGCCCCTCGGCCAAAAGGCCGCCCATGAACGAGGTCTTGACGGTGACCAGCGGCAGGGTCGGATCGCGCATGATCAGCGCCTGCACGCCGTTGTCGAGACGGTGAGCCTCAAAGCCGAAGGACGCGGCGGCCTGGGCCTCGCCCTCCGCGAGCTTGAGGCCGGACAGGAGGCGCTCAAGCTCCTTTTCGTCGGGGCGGGGCGTCCCGGCGGGGAGCATAATCGACAGGCTCAAGTTTTCCGGACGGAAGACCTTGCCGGCCAGCCGCACCAAATCGGCGGACGTCATGCGGCTCCACTGGGGCAGATAGGCGTCGCGCAGGCGGTAGTCGCCGGCGTAGAGCTCGAAGTCGACCAAAAGCCGCCCCAGGCCGGAGGCGACTTGCTGGCGGTCGAGAAAGGATTTGCCGGCGATCATGCGGGACCGGGAGAGCTCGTCGGGCGAGGGCGGCGAGGCGGCCACGCCCGCGAGCTCCTGCAAGACGGCCTCCAGAGCCGGCAGAATCTTGTCGGGCTCGGCGTCGAAGGCGACGACGAAGACGCCGTCCCGCACCAGGGTCATGGCGTAGCTGAAGATGTCGGTCGTCAGGGCCTTCTTGGTTTTGACGTTTTCCGTCAGACGGCCGGAGCGGCCTTGGCTGAGGATCGAAGAGAGCAAGTCGAGCTGCGCGGCCTCCTGGTCGCCGCCGGCGGCGCAGCGAAACCCCAAAAAGACCTTGGGCAGGGCCGCGGCGGGGCTTTCCACGACGCTCGTCCGGGGCCCGGCCGGCGGGTCGGCGGCCCGGCTTTCGACGGCCAGGGGGTTTTCGGGCGAGGTCAAGGCGGCGAAATGACGCTCCACCAGCGGCTTGACGACGTCGGGGTCAAAGCCGCCGGTGATGGTCAGCACGGCGTTGTCGGGCCGGTAGAATTTGGCGTGGAAGGCCAAGGCCGTCTCGCGCCCGGCCTGACGGACGGACTCGACCGTGCCCACCACCGGACGGCCGTAGGGGTGATCGGGAAAGGTCAGCCGGATGAAGTCGTCCCAATGGCTTTGATCAGGGTTGTCCAGCGAGCGCTTGATCTCTTCGACCACCACTTCCTTTTCCGCGTCGTAGGCCTCCGGATCGTAGAGGGGCCGAAAAACGATGTCGGCCAGCACGTCGAGGCCCAAATCCAGCTGATCGGCCGGCAGGTCCCAGTTGTAGACGGTCGAGTCCAAATTGGTGTAGGCGTTGATTCTGCCGCCGTTGTTTTCTATCTCGGCGGACACCTCGCCGACGCCTCTTTGAGAGGTGCCCTTGAAGGCCATGTGCTCCATCAGATGCGCCAGGCCATGCTCCCGCGGGTTGGCTTCGGAGGCCGTGCCGGCCTTGATCATGAGCATTGCCGAGACGACGGGGTTGCCGGGCTGCGGGGCCAGCACGACCTTCAGGCCGTTGGACAGCCGGTAGCTCTCGTCGACGCCGCCTTGGGCCTCGCCTCGAGAAAAAACGCCTATTGCCATGAAAACCACCATGACGGCCGCCAGGCGGAACGTCGTTTTCTTTTTGGACGCCAACAGGGGCGCCCGGATTGTCGTCAAAAAAGTCATCAAAAACATCCAAGGAAAACCCTCGCGTGGAGGGGAGGAACGGAGTCCAAGCCGTCAGGCCGTTCGCCGCCGCGTCGGCGTTGGCCGAAGCGACGGCGTCCGACGAAAGTCGGCGTTGGACGAAGACGGACGCCGTCAGGGCGTCCGCGTCTGAACGTCAGACCGTCCCGGCGGCCCTCGCCGGCGGGACAAGAACCCGGCGGACGGCGGCCTTGAAAAAAAAAGGCTGTCGGCTGGGCGCGGTTGAAGCCTGAAGCGGCTGAAGCAAGGCTCGTCCGAGTCAAGGCCCGCAAGGCGCGGCCCGCCTCCCAAGCGTGCCGGAAGGCTGCGCGGGCGCCCAGCCGGCCTGAGGCGTTCGGCCGACGCGCCGAAAAACGACGGTCCTCGCCCGGCGAAGCCGACGGACACAGCCGACATCCTTGTCTTGGAATATAACTTTTTCCGGCCTGATGGTCAAGCGTTCGCCGCCCGGCCGGCCGACCGAGACGCCGCTCGGAGAGCCGGACGGGAGCGGGCTGAACGGCCGACGCGCTGGCGGCTGTCGCGAAAATTGCTCCGGCTCTCGGAGCTTGCTTGGCGAATTATTTCGTGAATTTTTGAATTGCTTTTAATTGTTCTTGACATTGCTAGCACCATTTTGGCTAGCGTCTCGGCCAAATTTTCATGTCTTGGCGATTGTCCAAGACGCTCAAGAGGCTCGCGGCCGAAGCCCCAGGCTGGCGCCGCCGACGAACGGCGGGCCAAGGCCGTCTCCGGCAATCTTTTGTCATAAGGAGGCTGAAAAAGAAGAGGGCCGAAAAAACGCCTAGACGATTTTGGCCTCCAGCCCGCCAATCCGCCGGCGACGGCCGGCGCCCTCTTCTCGGGGCCGCCGGGCTTGAGGCGACGTTTGTGTTGCGCAAGAACGCAAAATCGCTTACACTTTCCTCAAAGAGCGGCCGGCCGGCCCGAGCCGCCGACTTTTCAAGGCCGCCCGCGGCGGCCGGCGAAATTGGCAAATTGACAGGGCGTCTGGACTTCGTCCTCGGGTTGAGGTACAATCAACTCGCCTCACATGACCTGCGCGCGGCCGTCGCAAGGGCACCGCCTTACGACGAACGCGCCGCGTTTCCGCCTCGAGATGACCCTAGACGCGCCATGAAAGGCGTGAGTTTTCACGCGCCCTGGCGGCGCGCGACGCCGCGGCGGGTGGCCGCCGGCCGGTCGCGCGGCCCGCCGGCCGACGTCCGAGCACCTCAAAAGAATGAGGCGTCCAATGCCCCACGAAAACACGTCCAAATGGACCTTGGATCGATTGCTGCGACCCAACAGCCGCGTTGATCTGATCCTCGACATAGACCTCATCAACGACCGCATCGACGTCCGAAACGGCGCGGTTTACGAGGTCACGCCCCAAAACGTCGTCATTTCCCAAACCGATCCCCTCATGACCCGCTCCATGGTCGGCCGAGAGCTGCAAGTCACCTTCGTGGGCCGCGAGCCGGTCAGCGGGGAAATCATGCGTTGGGGCTGGACCGGCAAAGTGGTCAACATTGGCGACTACAAATTCGGCCCCGCCGAAACCGTCCAAGCCGTCTACCTGTCCGTGCCGACCACGGGCGAGCTCAGCGAAACCAACGCCCGCATGGACTACCGGCTGACGCTGGTGTCCAACGACCACATCAGCATTCAAACCCATCCCTCCTTCGGGCGGGTGGTGCTCTTCGACTTTTCGGCCGGCGGCGTGCTCATCGGCGTGCCGGCCCCGCCCCAGGCCACCATGGGCATGCGGCTGTGGTTCACCCTCTTTTTCCCCAATTTTCAGTCTCCCGGCGCCCAGACAACCATCAACGGCGAGGCCGAAGTGGTGCGCATCGGCTACACGCCCGGCGATCAAATGGCTAAATTGGGCCTGAAGTTCCACGACCTGGACATGACCGCCACCAGAGCCCTCCAAAAGGCCATAAATTATTACATGCTCGAAGAGCAGCGCCTCCGCAACCGCACGGAGTCCTGACGCCCTCCCCCGCTCCGGCGTCAGGAGCTGGCCGCCGCGCGCCGAAGAAGGCCCCGCCTTCCCCGCCGGCCGGCCTCGAAATCCGCCCCTCCGACCCTCGCCGCCGTCAGAGCTCCCGCAATCTGGATTATTTTTTATCAGCAATTTCAAGCCTTTCAAAGACGGCCAGCGCGGCCGAGGGGCCGGACGCCTCGGCCGGCGCGTCGGCGCGTTTCTTTTTTGACGTCTCTTATAAAAAAATTCTTTTAAATTTTTAACGGTCGCTCCTGCAAAAGGGCCTATCTACCCGGAATAGCAGGATAAATCCTGTGAAATGGCCCCTCTGGACTTGAATTCTCGACTGGCAACCTAAGTCCTTGCAATCACGGGAAAAGGTCCAATCACCGGTCGGCGAC
>JAISZC010000159.1 GCA_031269485.1 Deltaproteobacteria bacterium | reverse complement strand
GCCTCCCAGCGCCGAAGCGTAGTAATCACCCAATGCTTTTGCAGCTTCGCCTATGGCAACAATAGTACCCATAATGGATATTATTGCATAGGTATGGATAGATGTCAAGAGAACTGTTCCAACCCGTCAGCCAGGGTGGCGAGGCCGTCCACGGCCAGTTCAACTCATTTCACCAGTTCAACGTCATGGAGCTGAAAAAAAGTCCGCCGACGCCGTCGGCGGACTTTTTTTAAATTGCAGCCAAGCTTAAAAAGCTCGCTGGTTGAGGGCCCAAGGGTTCACTGATTGAGGGTGATGTAGATGGTCTGGCTGCCGCGCCTGACCCTCAGAAGCATAGGGACGTCCTTGGGATGCGCCCGGACGGCCTTCTGGTAGTCCTGCGTGGTTTTGAGCGGCGTGCGATCGACCTCCAAAATGACGTCCTGGGCTTGCAGGCCGATCTCCTCGCCCAGAGAGCCGGAGGCGACGCTTTCGACCAGCAGGCCCTCTGGCTCCACGCCCAGACGTGCGGCCAGCTCCGGAGTCAGCTCCCGCAAGGTCACGCCCAAGTTGAACGGCGAGCTCTGATCGTCCTGCTCGTACGTGCCGTCGTCCTCGAGCTTGGCGACGGTCAGCTTGACGGTCTGGCGCTTGTTGTCGCGCAAGATCAGCACGTCCACGGTCTTGCCGATGGGCGTGTCGGCCACCACGCTGGTGAGCTCCTGCCACAGCCTGATGGGACGGCCGTCGAACTCGATGATGACGTCGCCGCTCTTGATGCCGGCGGCCTTGGCCGGAGCGCCGTCGATCACGTCGCCGACGAGGGCGCCTTGGGCGTCTTCAATCCCGAAGCTTTTGGCCAAGTCCGGCGTGAGCTCCTGGATGAGCACGCCGATCCAGCCGCGATCGACCCGGCCGCTGGCCTTGAGCTGGTCGATGATCTTGACGGCCACCTTCGAGGGGATGGCGAAGCCGATGCCGGTTCCGCCGCTGATGATGATGGTGTTGATGCCGACCACGTCCCCCTTGAGGTTGAGCAAGGGCCCGCCGGAGTTGCCGGGATTGATGGAGGCGTCGGTCTGCAGAAAGTCGTCGTAGGGCCCCACCCCGATGGCCCGGCCGCGAGCCGACAGGATGCCGGCGGTCACGGTGTGCTCCAATCCGAAGGGATTGCCGATGGCCACCAGCCAATCGCCGATCTCGACCGCGTCGGAGTCGCCCAGGTTGATGAAGGGATACTCGCCGGACTTGGTGAGCTTGATGAGGGCCAAGTCGGTCTTCGGATCGCGGCCGAGCACCTCGGCGGTGATCTCCTGGCCGTCGGCCAGCTTGACCTTGATGTCGTCGGCGCCCTCGACGACGTGGTTGTTGGTGATGATCAGCCCCGAGGGATCGAAGATGAAGCCAGAGCCCAAAGCCCGCT
The DNA here is from genome assembly GCA_031269485.1 of Deltaproteobacteria bacterium. Classification (GTDB taxonomy): domain Bacteria; phylum Desulfobacterota; class Desulfarculia; order Adiutricales; family Adiutricaceae; genus JAISZC01. Next base: position 3,717 of record JAISZC010000159.1, on the reverse strand, counting down.
CTTTGTACTCGCGGGGCGGCGGCACCGGAAAGCCGAAGAAATTGTCAAACTCTTCCGAAGGTCCTCTGAAGCCTCGCGGCAGGCGTCTGCCCAGGCTTCTGGGCTTGACGACCTTGACCGTGAAGATGTTGACCACGGCCGGCTTGACTTTTTGAACCACGGGCGCCACCGAAGGCAGCGTCGCCAGCGTCGGGCCGTCCTGGGCGGCCGGAGGGGCCGGAAGGGCCGGAGGGGCCGGAGGGGGCGGCGTCGCGATCTGAGTTTGGGCCCGGGCCGGGAGGACGAAGCCGACGAGGACCAAAAGCAACGCCGGCAGCAGCAGCCGCATCGTCATTCGCCTAATCATAATGTTCACCTAAACGAACCCAAACTTTCGTCGGGCCGGAATTGGAGACTAATTTTCTTTGGGTTAACAGCGGCCAAAAAAACCTTCAACGCAATCTGAAAGTCAGACGCGGGCTCAAGCCGCCGTTCGGGCCGGCGCGCCTGGAGCGCAAGGCGCCCGAAGGTCCGAGCCCTTGTCCGACCTGTCGGAGGGAGCTCGAGGGAAGGCTCGGCGCCAACAGGACCGAGCGGCCAGGCGGCGGGGAGGCCGGGGAGAGACGGCTCAACTGCGGGTCAGACCGACGTATTTGATGCGGAGATCATAAAGCAAGGTCGTCAGCAGCGACTCTTCGGCATGGTCAAGATTGCCTCGGGTCTTTTTTTCCAAGACGCCCAGAATGTCGATGGTCTGCTTGGCCGCGGCCAGATCAGGCGGCGAAGCCGGCTGGCCGTCCGGTGGACTTTCGCCCAGCTGAATCATGGCCGTGGTGGCCAAGCCGAAGATGAGGGTCGACAGAGTGGCCGGCAAATCGGCGGTCCGAGGGCCCGGCTCGACTTTGGGCCTTGAGGCGCCCGGCCCGGCGCCCGGCTCGGCGGCCTTCTGCGGCTCGGCCTTGGGCGATTCGGCCTCGGGGCGGGAGGCCTGTTCGGAGGCCTGTTCGGGGGCCTGTTCGGGGGCCTGTCGCGGCTCGGCAGGCTCGTTGAGGTTCCCGTCCTTGGAAAAGAGGCGGCGGTCGTTGACGGTGAATTCGGACATTTTTCTCTTCTCCCGGCGGCCCTGGGGCGTTCTTCATTCGACCGCGAGGCTCAGGCGAAGGTCGACGGCCCCAGAGGCTCAGCCGTTGGTTGAGGGGCGAATGGAGCGTTTGAAATTTTACCGGGGGACCGCGGCAAAGTCAACCCGCGCGTCTTTTGGATTCCCAAATGCGCGGCCCCAGGCGACGACGCGGGGCGTCTTTCGGAACGGCGACTTTTCTGATATATTTGCAATTTAACTTAACGCCCGCAGGCGGCTGAATTCATGTACGCCAAATCCCCAAGTCCGAAAATCAAGGCCATCGACAAGGACAACGCCAAAAATCCGGCCTACTTGCAGCTTTCCCAGATCATCAAGAACATGATCGCCCGAGGCGTGTTCCAGCCAGGGGCCAAGCTGCCGTCGGAGGCGGCCATCGGCAAGCGCTACGGGCTGTCGACGATGACGGTGCGCCAGGCCATCAGAGTCGTGGTCGAGCAAGGCCTCCTCAGACGCATCCAAGGCAGCGGCACCTACGTGACCACGCCGGCCTGGACCCAGGCCAGCTTCACCTGGGACGGCCTGATGGAGCTGTTGACCGACCGCAAGAACACCGCCTTGACCATCGTCAAGGCCAGCATCATGGAAGCCGGCCCCAAGGCGGCCGAAAGCCTCCGCTTGACCAAAAACGGCAAGGTCATTCACCTCATCCGCCTGGTCAGCCACAGGGACAAGCCTTTCCTGCTCAACGAGGCCATGCTCAAGTTCAACCCCCAAACGCCCATCGTCGAGGCCGAACTGGAGCTCTCCTCGCTGTCGGGCCTTTTCACCGGCGAGGGCAGCCACTACATAAAAAAAACCTCCCTGAGGGTCGAGCCGGCCTTGCTCAGCGCCGCCGAAGCCGCCCAGCTCAGGGCCTCGGAGACGGAGCCGGCCTTCAAAATAAGCTACATCTTCTACGATTACCGGGATCGCCCGCTGGGCTTGGGCTGGTTTCTGACCCCCAAAAAATACATCACCCTGTCCACCAAAATAGGTCTTTGGGACCAATAAACAGCCGCAGGACGAGCCATGGCCGCCAATCTTCAACCCTCGCTTGAGCGTCTGGCGCAAAACATCGTGCTTCTCAAGGACGCGGCCTGCCGGCGCATGACCAAGCAGCTGCTGACCGCCGGCGTCAACCCCACGGAAGTCATGGAGGTCTGCCAACAGGCCCTCGTGGAGATCGGCAAAAAATACGAGTCCGGAGAATATTTCATCGCCGGCCTGATCATGGCCGGCGACATCATGAAGCAGATCATCGACATGGTGCTGCCGCTGGTCGAAAAGCCCGAAAAGCCGCCGACCCGCGGCCGGGTCCTCATCGGCACCGTGGCCGGCGACATCCACGACCTGGGCAAGAACATGGCCGGGGCCATGCTGACCACCTACGGCTACGAAGTCAAGGATCTGGGGGTCGACGTCAAGCCCGAAGTCTTCCTCGAGGAGGCCAAGACATTCCGGCCGCACATCGTGGGCCTGTCGTCCCTGATGACCTCAGGGCACAGCTTCCTGATCCAGACCGTCCAGCTGCTGCGGCAGCGCCTGCCGGCCAGCGACCGGCCCGTGATATTCATATCCGGCGCGATGATCGTCGAAAACGTCCGCAAACGCTCCGGCGCCGACTACGTGGTCAACAACGTGGCCGAAACCGTCTTTCTGTGCGAACGCCTCATGGTCTCCTCCTCCAAAAACGGCCTCAACAGCAACCTCAAAGACGACGCAGGTCCGCCAATCGCAAGGGCTAAGGCGCCGCCGCTTGACCCCGCCGGCGACCCTCAGAAGGCTTCGCCGCCCCGCCGACCGCCTAACCCGCCCGCCTCCGGCTAAAAATGAGCCTTTATGGCACATTTTTAGCCGCTTCTTTCGCTAAATTAGCCAACGGAGAGTACGATAAAACGATTCCTGTTGTTTTAAAAACAATTCTATGCTCTGGCCAAATCCAATGACAACTTATATGCCCATCAGAGTCAAGGCTAGGCTTATCGTATTTATCAAATAAATATTTAGTTATTTGATTTCTAGTAGTTACATCGTAAATAATGCGGATACTATATAGTTTATCGTCATAATAGTTATAATAAACAGCCAAAAGTTTCAAACCATCAAAAGTCAAATCTTCGTAAGCCCGCCCGTAGGACCGGACCAGCCCGCCGGACCACGACTCGTGCTCGGTGCGCTCGCCGAGTTCGGTCGAGGAGGCGCCCCACCGCAAGTCGCGCCAGCCGGACGGCGCCGCCGATGCCGGAGGCTTGGGCCGGACGAAGGAGGACATGATGTCATGAGCCTTCAAAAGAGGATCGCCCTGGAACGCTTCCAGGCGTCGGCGGCGAGCGAACAGACGATGGGCGGCCAGGCAGAACATCCCCACCACGAAGGCCAGCCCGGCCATGACGAACAATTGCAACGTCGTTTTATCCATGTGATAGCCGTTCTGCCGTTTTTTCGGCCTTGACGCGGGGCCCCCGCGGCCGGCGACCCGCCGACTTTTCTCCAGCCTGCCGCCGTCCGACCAGCCGAAGAAAATCAAGCCTCCCAATCAAGCAAGCAATCAATCAATCAATCAAGCCAACTAACCAACCAACCAACCAACCAAGCTAGCCAGCCAGCCAGACAAG
>JAISZC010000141.1 GCA_031269485.1 Deltaproteobacteria bacterium | reverse complement strand
CAAGGACGTCGGGGCAACCGCGGAAAAAGCCGCGCCAAAAAAAATTCAAACAGAGAAGCCGGCTCGGCCTCCGCAGGCCGCGGAACCTAAAGCCGTCAAGAGCCCAGCCAAAAGCCCCGCCGAGAGCCCAGTCGAGAAGGCTTCGGCGGCCAGAGGCGCGTCGACAAAAATGGCCGTCAAGGACGTCGGGGCAACCGCGGAAAAAGCCGCGCCAAAAAAAATTCAAACCGAGAAGCCGGCTCGGCCTCCGCAGGCCGCGGGACCTAAAGCCGCCAAAAGCCCCGTCAAAAGCCCCGCCGAGAGCCCAGTCGAGAAGGCTTCGGCGGCCAAAGGCGCGCCGAAAAAAATGGCCGTCAAGGTCGTCGGGGCAACCGCGCAAAAAGCCGCGCCAAAAAAAGTTCAGACCGAGAAGCCAGCTCGGCCTCCGCAGGCCGCGGAACCTAAAACCGCCAAAAGCCCCGCCAAGAGCCACGCCGAGAGCCCAGCAGAGAAGGCTTCGGCGCCCAAAGGCGCGGCTAAAACATTGGCCGTCAAGGTCGTCGGGGCAACCGCGGAAAAAGCCGCGCCAAAAAACGAGAAGCCGGCTCGGCCTCCGAAGGCCGCGGAACCTGAAGCCGTCAAGAGCCACGCCGAGAGCCCAGTCGAGAAGGCGTCGGCGCCCCCGCTTGACGTCATGTCGGTGACCGGTCCGGCCGCCGTGCTTTCGGCCGACGACGAACTGCTCGAGCGGGCCGGTCTATTTTTTGGGCGAGGCGGCGGGCCGCGCTCCCGACGAATCATGTTGGCCGCGGCTCAGCGTCGTCGCGAGGCGACAGGCTTGAGCCCAGAGGGCTATTTGGCGCTTTTGAGGAACCAGCCGGAAGAATGGCGCGCCATCTGGGATTTGTGCGGGCCGCTGCCCGGCGATTCCTTTTTTCGGTTTCCCGCCCAGTTCGAGGCGCTGACCGAGCTCGTCCTCGAGCGAGCCGCCACGGCCCCGGAGCGGAGCTTGCGGGCTCTGGTCGTGGGCGCCGGGAGCGGCTGCGAGCCTTGCTCGCTGGCCATGGCCTTGGCCGGAACCGGCTTGCGGGCCTTGGGCTGGAGGCTCTCTCTGACCGTCTTGGAGCAGTCCCCGGAATTGGTCCGGCGGGCCGCCGCCGCCGTCTTCGCTCCGGACGAGCTGCGCTGGCTGGCGCCTGGGCTGGCCAAGCGCTGGTTTGGGGCGCGGGGCGGCGGCTTGCGCTTCAAAACTGAGCTGGGGCCGCCCATGAACGTGCTCTTGGGCAATTTGGTCGACGAAGCCTCGCTGACCGCGCTGGACGGCCGTTTCGACGTCATCTTCTGTCGCGGCTGGACCTTCGAATGCCCCGACCGCCACGCGCGGCGCCTGGCGCGCCAGGTCATGAGGCTGCTGGCCGAGGACGGTCTTCTGTTTCTGGCCCCGGGGGAATTGTGGGCTCTGGGGCCGGGTCGCCGGCTCGAGGAACGCGCCGGCGTGGTCTACGTTCGGGGAGAAGCCCCGGGGGGCAAGCGCAACGTCTTTCATCGGCCCAGGCGTCGGGGCGGCCGGCAGGCCGAGCCGAACTTCGGCGCCTCCGACGAGCCGACGCCTCGCGCCCGCAGTCTGACCGACCGGTTTTGGGAGGTGCTGGCCGCCGAGCCCGACGAGGCCCGCGACTTGGCGCTGGAACTGCTGACGGACGATCAAGGGGAAGGTCGACTGAACTTGGCGAACTGGAAGCTCATGCGACAGGTCGAGCTGGCCCTGGGCCGCCAGGAATGCGCCGCGGCGCTGGCCAGCTTCATCGCGGCCATGAGCGACGGCCCGCACGCTGTTGACCGCCGTTGACGTTGAAGGCCTTTTTAAGCTGTCCGGAGAAGATCGCCGCCCGTGGAGGTCGTCTCGCCGATGTTTTTTTGGGCGGCCTCTCGGCGGCTGGCCGTTCTTGTTTGCGGTTCTTTTGTTCGCGGTTCTCTTTATGAAAGGTCAAGGGGCGTTCTGACGATGGAGCTTGAGGCGCTCAGGACCTTTGGCGGCCGGCCGCTCACCGGGCTTCCTCGACCCGGAAAGTCAACGAGGCGCCCATGATCAGCCTGGCGCCGTCGCCCAGGCGGGCTTCGCGGTCGACGCGCTCGCAGCTCGCCGGGCTTTTTTCGTCGGCGCCGGCCAGCGCGGCCAGTTCGGCCATGTATTTTTCCATAAACGTCGTCGCTCGGCCGATCAGGCTTTCGAGGCTCGGGTCGTCCATGAGCCGGTCGGGCAAAAAGGCCCGGTAGCCGGAAAAATCCGGCAGGCTCACCACGTCGACCTTGCGGGTCAGGGCGATCTTGGAGGCGGCGGCGCCCACCGCGCTGGCCACTTGACAGTTCGGCGGGGCCAGCACCTTGGCTTTGAGGCGCCTGGCCGTCCAGGGGGCCAGCACGGCGGCCGGGGCCCCCAGAAGGATGACCGGATCGTGGAGCCGCAGCTCCACCGACATCGCCAGGCCCGGCGCCGGCGACAGGGCGCGGCCCAAGAGGCCGTCGGGCCGAAAGTCCTCCGAGCCGAAGCGCGTTCCGTCACGCGACAGGGCCAGGGCGAAGATTTCTTCGGCCAAAAGCCGGCCGAACTCGTCGAGCAGGCGCCGGCACAGCTCCTGGGCGCTCCAGCCGCAGCGCCGGCCAAGGATCGTCGCGGCCAGGCGCGAGGCGGACGGGGCGCCGGTCCGAAAAAGGCCCAGCACGTTCATGGCGTCGGTGGGGGTGAAGCCGGAGATCAGCACCGCCGGGTGGGTCAGAACTTTCAACCCCGGAAAAAAGCGCCCCTCGGCCAGGCGCAGCCGCTGGTACTCGGCCGACTGCAGCGGGGTACTGGCCTTGAGCAGCTTGACGATGGCCGTCTCGTCTTCGCCCATCTCCGGACCTGGCGGGAGATTGGGCAGAAAAAAGGTCAGCAGATCCTCCGCGGCCTTGCCCGCGTCGGCGCCGCTTGAGCTCATCAGCCCTTCGACGTGGGGCCATTTCTCGGCCAGACGGCACAGCGGCAGCGCCCGGCGGGGGCCCAGCGAGATTTCGCCGAGGGCCGAGACCTCCGTGAGGCTGTCGCCGCCTAGGCCACGCGTGGCTGTCTCGACGGCCTCGACCATGGTGCGCCAGGCGCCCACCTTGGCGCCGTTGGAGTCGATCCCGGGGCGGCCGTCCCGGAGGTAGGCCAAGTCCGAGGTGGTGCCGCCCACGTCGAGGACCCACAGGCTTTTTTCCTCCGGCGCCAAAAAGCCGCCGGCCAGGCGCAGCGCCCCCACCAGGCCGGCCGCCGGGCCGGAGACCACGGTCTCGATGGGCTTCGCCCGGGCCCAGTCCTCGCCGACCAAGCCGCCGTCGCCTTTGACCACCATGATGGGCGCGTTCAGGCCCAAATCCCGCAAGACCTGCCCAACCGCGTCCAGCAGACGGCGGATGATGAGCACCAGGCCGGCGTTGAGCGCCGCGGTGGCCGCCCGGCGCATGGCCCCCAGCTCTCCGGAGAGCGAGCGGCCCAAGGTGACGGGCTGCGGGTGGCGGGCCGCGATGAGCTCGGCCGCCCGCATCTCGTGGGCCGGATTCTTGACGCTGAAAAATCCGGCCACCGCCCAAGCCGCCACGCCCGGCGAGACGCGGTCGACTTGGGCCGTCAGGGCGGCCTCGTCGAGGGGCGCCTCTTCCCGGCCGTAGTAGTCATGGCCGCCGTCCACGAAGATGGGGCTGACGCTGGGCAACTTGCCGAGCAGCTCCTGGACGAGGGCCTGACGCCGGTCGAAGCCGATCATGACCAGCCCCGCCCGGTGCCCCTGACCTTCGGCGATGGCGTTGGTGGCCAACGTGGTCGACAAGTTCACCGAACGGATCGGGAGGGACTGGAGGTCGATCTGCTTGGCCAGGCCTTCAATGGCCCCGGCCAGGCCCAGGGCCAGATCGTGGTGCGTGGTGAAGGCCTTGGCCGCGGCCAGCACGGCGCCTTCGAGCGGATCGTAGATCACCGCGTCGGTGTTGGTGCCGCCGGTGTCCAGGGCCAGAATCAGGCGCGGGGCGGTCCGGAGCGCCGGGGCCGTCGCGAATTTTCGGCCGAGCCCGCTCATGGCCGCGCCTCCCGGCGACCGGCCGGCCGCCAAGCGTACAGCCCCGAGCCAGGCGGGAGCTCGACGAGCTCCGCGTCGTCCGTCGCCGGCTTAAACTCGGGGCGCGAGGGCCACAGCCGGTCGTCGGGGGTCAAGCCGGGTCCGGCCAGACGCAGCCAGGCCCGGCGCAGGCCGCGGACCGTAGCGGTCGGCAGGGACGGCTCAAAAGGCCGGTCCGCGGCCCAAAGGTCGGCCGAGGGCTCGGCCAAACGGTCGCCCGCGGCGTCGGCCAAGGGTCCGGGCGGAAGCTCGTGCCGCAGCCTTTGGAACAATTCCCGGTTTTTTTCGGCGGCCCGCGTCAGGAAGCTGGAGGCCTCGCGCGACAGGCTTTTTTCCACGGCCCAAAGCGCCAGCTTCAAATGGTCGCCCGAGCCTTCGGGCGGCCGGGCCGCGCGCCCCAACAGGGCCGCCTTGATGGCGGACTCGGATTCTTCCGGGCGGTCGGAGGCCGTCCGGCCAAGGCCCGTGCGCTCGACGGGCCGCGGACCGTCCTCGGCCGCCGTCATCAGGGCGGACAATGAGGCCGCGAAGTTGGGCGGTTCGTCCGTCAGCAGCGGAGCGAGATCCTCGGCCGGCGGCGCTTGGCCGAGGCGCTGGACGCGAAAAGCCTCCCAAGCCGGCCAGCTCAGATAATAGGCCGGCCGCGGCGGCTGGAGGCCCTCGGGGGAGACGTCGGGAAAAACCAGCGTGCGGCCGGTCGGGGAAGCCATGAAGAGCGAGGCGATCAAGGAGTTCCTTTCTGGCGGCCGTCCACGACGGCGTTGGGGCTGGCGAAGGACGACGTCACGGATTTGACGCGGGGTCATGCGGCACATTATATGCTAATCTTGCGGTCGGGTGAAGCTCCGCAGAAGCTGGCCGCGTCGGCGGGACGAGGTCGGGCGTCGCTGGGCTGGGCTGGAGAAAGAGGCCGCGCTTTCGCGTCAGCGCGAGGTTTCGGCAAGAAGCGAAAAATTACAAAAGATAATAAGACATAAAAATACAGTAAATTTTAAAAAACATTGTAAAAATTAAAAAATAAACAAAGGACAGTTATGAACCAAGAAGAAAACCAAGAAAACCGGACCGTCGAAACTGGCGAAGAAGCGCCGGCCGGGCAGCAAGCCGAACAAGAGGCCTCAAAAAATCGGCCAGGCCTGGGCTCTTGGCTGAACCGCGGCTTTTACTTCGGCCGCGGGGGCGTGACCGTCCGCCGGCTGGGGCCGGGCCGGACCGCTTGGCGTTGCGTGGCCGCGGCCTTCATCTTGGCGGCGGTTCTGACGGCCGGCTTGGCGGTCTTCAAAAACCGCTTCATTTTTCACCCCGTCCGCGGCCTGGAACTCAACCTCGCCAGCATCGGGCCGCCTTACGAAGCCGTCCAGCTCGAGGGCCTCAACGGCGCGGCGGTCTTCGCCTGGCACGTCCAGGCGCCGCCTGGCTCGCCCGCGGTCCTGCTGCTTCACGGCAACGGCGGCAACCTCGAGCACATGATCGGCCGGGTTCTCCTTTACCACCAGCTGGGCTACGAGGTTTTGGCCCCGGATTACGAGGGCTTTGGACTGTCGGAGGGCTCGCCGAGCGAGGCGGCCACCTACGCTGACGCCCAAGCAGGCTGGGACTGGCTCGTCCGGCGCGGAACTCCGCCCGACAGGATCCTGATCCACGGCTTTTCCTTGGGCGGCGGGCCGGCCTCCTGGCTGGCGGCCCGCCAAGCCGCCAGCCGCAATCCGCTGGTGCTGGACTCGACCTTCACCACCCTCTCCGAGACGGCGGCTTGGCATTTTCCAGTCTTGAAGCCGGCTCTGCCTCTGGCGCTGGGCTCGGCCTTCGACGTCCGCGGCCGTCTGGCCCAGCTCAACTCGATCATGCTCCTGGTCCTGCACAGCCCTCAGGACGAGGTCGTGCCGTTCGAGCTCGGCCGAGCCAATTACGAGGCTTATCAAGGCGGGCCAAAGGCCTTCGCCGAGCTGCGCGGCCGGCACATGGACTTTATCCCGAACCAGGAAGTTTATCGGCAGGTCCTGGAGGAGCGTTTGGGCGCCTGGGCCGGCCAAGGTCGGCGCGACGAGCCGCAAGCCTCTGGCGCCGAAACGGCGCCGGTCGACGAGCCCTGATTTTGGTTCTGCCGAAGTCCGTCGGACCAGGGGCTTTTTCGCGGTCGTCGACCTTTGTGGCTTTGGGAAGCGCCGCGGCCGCGGAGCCGCCGCCTGGCGCCCCTGCGCCGTCCTCCTAGGGGTCGTTCTTGGTTCGACGTCGGTCCGTCGCCATTTGGCCGTCGGTCTTCCTCCGGGTTGCGGCGCCCTGCGGGGAGTCGAGCGCGGCGGCCTTTGCGGGGCTTGCGGGGCAGAGGCCCCGCGGTTGGGGCTTTCAGCCGTCCTAATTTGAAATGGCGTCCGCGAGAAGCCATTTTATTCGTTTTTTTCGGAAAACCAGGACGGCCTGGGGGCGCCCGATGCGGCGCTTATTTTGCCGATTTTGCCGCATTTGCGCTCGATTTTCCAGGACTTGGGCCTGACGAACAAATGTACGTTATCTCATCGGCTGACCCCCGTTCCAACTCAACTTAAATGATGGCCTTCGCGCCGATCGACTCTCAAATGATAGTAAAAGCTCTCAAATGAAACCTCCCGCCCAGGGTACAACTCTCAATTGGGAGCATTTTATCTCAATTGAGAGACTCGGCGGGCGCCAGTCAAGCGCCAGGTCGGGACCAGGCTGGGAGCTTTGGGGGCTCAGAACCCAAGCGCGGAGGAGCGAAGAGCGTGGCTGACGAAGGCAAGGAAGAGACGGGCGGGGGAGGATGCGGCTGTGCGGCTTCGTTTCCGGGGTCTGAGGTCGGCCGGGAAAAAGCGGCCAAGGCCGTCTCCTGACGGGGGCGCAAAAAATCCAGTTCTTTTCGGACTTGAACCTCAAGGGGTTTTAGGTTAAAATCTCACCGCTACCAAAAGGGACTGACCTCCCTCGGCCGCTCTCTCCTTGCCGGGCAGTCTGGACGCCGCGGGCTGCCTTCTTAACAACTGGCGCCGTAAAGTCCTCTGGCGCCGGCGGAGTTTTCGTTTTTTTAATAGGCTTTAGGCTGCTAAGAACGTCGTCAAGAACGTCGTTAAAACGCTCGATAAAAAGGCTTCGTTTATGTCTGAGCCAAACCACCGTTTGACGCAGGTTTTTACCGTTCTCTTGACGACGATTTCCTTAGCTTCTATATTATTTATGGCTGCGCTTTGGATTAGTTTTGAGCGTAGCCGTGCCATCCAAGAAAACAGCCGGATGACCAGTGAGTATCTGGCTTCCCTAGAAGAGGCTACAGGTATGGAGGCAAATCGCATTTGCGATCGCTTCGATACCATGACCTCGGATGGACAATTAAATTTTTATCTAAATATTAAAGAACGCACAGAAAAAGTACTTGATCTGTTTCAAAGCTTGCTGGACGAGGGTTTCGAGTTCAACGGTCCCGATTTGCCGTTCGTGCTGACCATTTTGAGCCGTGAGGATCTGGCCGGCGGCTTGATCGTCGATCGCGACGGCCGGCTGATCTACGACGGCTTGGGAGGGTCCCTCGACCCGGAGGCTTTTCAGCTCATTTTGGATTCGGCGGCTTCGGTCAAGCAGGCCTTTTACCGCCTGCCGCTGTCGCCAGCCGACGCCGAGGAAGGCCAAGCTTCCGACGACTCGGCCGACGCCGAGGAAGGCCAAGCTTCCGCCGAGCCGGCCGACGCCGAGGAAGGCCAAGCTTCCGCCGAGCCGGCCGACGCCGAGGAAGGCCAAGCTTCCGCCGAGCCGG
>JAISZC010000107.1 GCA_031269485.1 Deltaproteobacteria bacterium | reverse complement strand
GCCGGCGCGGCCGGCTTGGCCCGCCGCTTTGCCAATCTCTTTGCCGGCGCGGCCGGCTTGGCCCGCCTCTTCGCCAACCTCTTTGTCCGTCTGACCGCCCTGCCCCGTCGCCCCCGGCCGCGAGGCCTCCCCTTTGTCACCGTTCAGGGGCTTGCCGTCCAAGGCCTCCTTGAGGCGCCGGGCCACAAAGGTCTTGAACTGGGCCGGCTTGAGGCCCGCCCGGCTCAAGAGCTCGGCGAGGTCCATCTCGGCGCGGGCCATGTTCTTATGGCCGCCGGCCGAGCCGTAGGCGCCGAAGGCCTCCTGAGCCAAGCGGCCTAGATTGCTGCTTCTGACGCCGCCGCTGCGCAGCACCACCACCAGCTTGCCGTCGTGGACGCCGCAGGCCGCAGCCCGGTTGACGCCATGGATCTGCATGACGAAGTCGGCCGCCAGCACCAGGGTGTCGGCGTGATCGAGCTTGTCGAAAAAAACCGAGGCGTAGTTCTTGTGAAAGACGACTTGGTTGAGGGCCTTGAGCAGGACCTTGAACGATCGGCGGTCGATGGGCGCCCGCTCGATGTCCGAGAGCAGCGGCAGGTGGACCAGGGGGTAGAGGCTTCTGAAGGCCTGCATGTCCTCGATCTGGCCCTGCCGCACGAAGTTTTGGGTGTCGGTCTTGATGGCGTAAAACAAGGCCGTCGCCAGGATGTGGTTGGGGCGGATCTTGGCGCCCTGCAGGTAGTTGAAAAAAATGGTGGCCGTCGCTCCGTAGTCGGACCGGATGTCCGAAAATTCCGGGGCCGGCCCGGTCTGCCGGGCGTGGCCGACCGGATGGTGATCGACGACCAGGGCGAAGCGAAGGTCGGCGGTCAGCGGGTTGTGGTGCGGCTGGGAGTCGACCATGGCCAGTTTGGTGAACTCGCCCTGGTCGACCTCCGTCAGCGGCATGAGGTTCAGCTTGAGAGCCTTGAGCAGCCGCAGGTTGTCGGGGCGCCTGACGACGTTGGTGCTGGCGACGGCCACATGGGCCACGCGTCGCCACAAAAGGCGCTTGAGGGCCACGGCGCAGGCGATGGAGTCCGGATCGGCGGTGATGATCACCAGGACCCGGTCCTCCCGTCCGAAAGGCTTGAACAAGGCCGCGCAGCCGCGGCTTAGCCTGGCCGGCGGCTTGACCGCGGCCGGCCGCTCAGTTTCGCTCATGACCGTCGATTTCCACCGGCGCCAGCTCCCTGAGCCGCTCGACGAGCTTGTTGGCCTCGGGGCTGAGCGGCCCGGGCAAGACCACCTTGACTGTCACGATCAAATCGCCGGTCTTGCGGCCGACGCTGACGCCCTGGCCCTTGAGGCGAAACTTGGCGCCGTTCTGCGAGCCCGGCGGCAGCTTCAGCGTGGCCTTGCCGCCGAGGGTGGGGACCTCCAAAGCGCCGCCCAGCATGGCCTGATACAAATCGACCTCCTTTTCCAGCCGCAGGTTGAGATCGTCGCCGCGGGTGAAAACGGGGTCGGGGTTGACCTTGACCGTCAAATTCAAATCGCCCGGAGGCCCGCCGCGCTCGCCGGGCAAGCCCTTGCCGCGCAGACGAATTTTTTGGCCGTCCTTGACGCCGGCTGGAATGCGGGCCTTGAGGGTCTGGCGGCTCGACTGGCTGCCTCGTCCGCGGCACGCCGGGCACGTTTTGACGCCCCCGCCGTTGGACAAGACGCCCTGGCCGCCGCAACGCGAGCAGTCGGCGGACACGTCGAGCCCCAAGGTGATTTCGGTCCCCAACGCCGCGTCGCGGAAGTCCAAAGTCAGCTCGTGCTCGCGGTCGCCTCCCTTGGTCGGCTTGGGCCGGCCGCCGAAGCTTCGGGCGCCGCCGCCGAAGCTTCTGGCTCCGCCGCCGCCGAAGACGTGCTCGAAGGAGAAGCCGCCCGCCTTGCGGGCGCGCCCTTCGCTCTGGCCGCCGAAAAGATCCTTAAAAAAACTGTCGCCCCACGGAAAGCCTTCGGCGTCAAAATTGGGCCGATAGCCGGCCCCGTTGAAGCCGCGCTCGAAGAAGGCCTCCCGGCCGAGGTTGTCGTACTCGGTCTTTTTGGCCGGATCCGAGAGGATGTCATAGGCCATGGAAAGTTCCTTGAACTTTTCCTCGGCCGCCTTGTCTCCCGGGTTGCGATCCGGATGGTACTGCTTGGCCAGCCGACGATAGGCCTGCTTGACTTGCTCCGGTCCGGCCTTGTTGTCCAGGCCTAAGGCCTTGTAAGGGTCGAGGCTCATATGGTGCTTCCCCGGTCGTCTCCCTGGCCGAGCCAAGGACGGCTCGGCTTTTGGCGGCCTCCGGCCGAGCCTGACGCCCCGCCGAGCGTGTCGCGCCTGAACACGAAACCGCGTCGAGGCCGCTTTCTATCATTATAAGGTCGATTTTTGCGCCGTCAACCTCGCGGACGCCAAGAAAAAAAGCCCCGCCCCGCAAGAGGCCGCCGGGCCGAAGACCGCTTGCGCCTTGGGAAGCGCGCCAGCCGGCCCGACGCCGGCCTCGGCGGGCGATCAAAAAAAAGCGTCCAAAGCGGCGCCTTTCCGGACGCCGGCCTGGGCCGCCAAGGCGGTCCGGCGGCTTGGACGGCGGAGGCTCGGTCGGCTTTCGTCGCGGGCCGTCGGCCGACCTCGAGGCGTTCGCGGCGCAAAAAAAAGGCCAGGCTTCGAGGGAGCCGGGCCCCAAGCCGACGAGAGGCGCGGAGCGGCGAGGCTTTGAGGGGGAACTGCAGAAGACGGCGAAAAGCCGGCGATGGGTCAACCGGCCCTTCCGCCCCAGCGGGGCGCCAGGGCGCCGCGGCGCGAGCTTGGCCGGCGAGCTGCCGCGGACCAATCAAGCCAGGAAGCCAAGCCAGGAAGCCAAGCCAGGAAGCCCAACCAGGAAACCCAACCAGGAAGCCAACCAGGAAGCCAAGCCAGGAAGCCAAATCAGGAAGCCC
>JAISZC010000081.1 GCA_031269485.1 Deltaproteobacteria bacterium | reverse complement strand
ATGAGATAAAATTGAACAGGCAGGCATTGTCAATCTGTCCTATTTCTACCTGTTCAGGGCGGTTTTCGGGGTTGATGGAGGCCAGGCTCAGGCCGTTGCCGACCAGTGATTGGACCATTTCCCAGTGATTACAATGACTTATGCTTCCAGTCGAGAATGCGAGTCCAGAGGGGCCATTTCACAGGATTTATCCTGCCATTCAGGGTAGATAGGCCCTTTTGCAGGGGCGACTAGTTATTAATTAACTAATTAATTAATTATCTTCACGGAGAAGCGGCGTGGCTTATGACGATCGCCCGGCCGACCGCCGAGGGCCTGGCGGCCAAAAGGCACGCGTTGTCGGCCAACGCCCCCTTCACCAAGCTTAGCCTGCCCGCGGAGGAGGGCGCGCTGCTGTCTCTTTTGCCTCTCAACGCCGGCTTGGGCCGTGGTCTTCGGCGACGACGAGCTGGCGTTGGAGACGGCGGCCCCCTGGGCGCGCCGGCCTGAAGGCCTCCCTGATCTCGGTCGCGCCGTTGGACCTCGACCTGCAAACCTTCGCCGACTGGTCCGAGGTCGGACCCGCCAGCCTCGAGCAGCCGGGCGGTCCTGCTCGCCATGCCCGACAGCGCGGCCTTTTTGGAGGCTCTCAAGTCAGCTCGGCTGGCTGGGCCTGGCGGGCGAGGCGGCCGAGCCGCGGACCGAGTCCGGCCTTTTTCCCCAAGCCCCGGCCCAACGGGCCCTGGCGGCCGCCATGCTGGAGGGGCGCTGAAAGCTCCCGTCGGCTTTGAGCGGCTGGGCTTGAGCGGGCGGGACTTGACAAGGGCGAAGGCATGGGCTATATTTAGAGGAGCACAGCGCGAGACGGCCGAAGCCGTCGAGCCCTCAAATAAAAAACGTTTGGCCGATCATCAGCTTGAAGGCCGGAACGCTTGGCGTTCCGGCCTTTTTCCTTTTCGGCCGCGGCCTAGCCGGCCGTCGGCTGGAGGTCCTCATGCCGGCAGAAGTCTTGTCGCCTCAAGAAAGTCGCCTGGCCGCCCTGGCGGCCGGGCGTCCGGATCCGTTCGAGATCAGCCACGCTCGAGCGGCCAGGCTCGTCAAAAGAATTGAAGGCCAAAAACCGGTCATTGACGTGGAAAGAGCGCTCCATTTCACCAGAGCCATGGCCAGCTCCGAAGGCCGGCCCCTGCCGCTGAGGTGGGCCGAGGCCTTGCGGCGCGTGGCCGAAAACGTCACGGTCCACGTGACCGAGGACCAGCTCCTGCTGGGCCGGGCCGGACGCCACGGACGCCACGGCATCCTGTATCCGGAGCTCGACGGCGACTTTTTGGATCTGGCCGTCGCCGGCCTCCCGAACCGCCCGGGCTCGCCGGCCGACATCAGCCCCGAGGACGCCCGTCTGGTCATCGACGAGATCGCGCCTTTCTGGAAAGGCCGGACCTATCACGAGGCCCTAAATCTGGCCTTGCCCGAGGACGTCCACCGGCTGACCTACGACGACCCCCAGGGGCTGATCTCTCGCTTCATCGTCAACGAGACGTCCTCGTTCCGCTCCTCGATCCAGTGGGTCCACGACTACGCGAAAATCCTCAACCACGGTTTTTCGGCTCTCCACCAGGCGGCCAGAGAGCAGCTCGAAGGCCTCGATCCCTACGGGGTCGACGACCAGACCCGCCGCCGGCCTTTCTACGAGGCGGCGATCATCGTATGCGAAGCCGTCGCTACGTGGGCGCGGCGCCACGCCGCCCTGGCCCGGTCCAAGGCCGAGCTGGAGCCCGATCTCCGGCGCCGCCAGGAGCTCGTCGAGATGGCCCAAATCGCCGAACGCGTGCCCTGGGCGCCGGCCCGAACCTTCCGGGAGGCCGTCCAGTCGCAGTGGTTCGTGCAGGTGTTCTCGCGCCTCGAGCAGAAGACCGGCACCATCATCTCCAACGGGCGCATGGATCAATACCTTTTTCCTTTCTACGAGCGCGACGTTCGCGAGGGGCGCCTCGACGAGGCCCAGGCCTTGGAGCTGCTCGAATGCGTCTGGGCCGGCCTGGCCGAGTTCGTGGACCTGTACATCTCCCCGGCCGGCGGGGCCTTCAACGAAGGCTACGCCCACTGGGAGGCGGTGACGATCGGCGGCCAGAAGCCCGACGGCACGGACGCGACCAACGAGCTGACGAGCCTGATTTTGCGCTCCAAGCGGGAATTTCCTCTCCATTATCCCGATCTGGCCGCCCGCGTCCACAGCCGCTCGCCGGAGGCCTATTTGTGGGACGTCGCCGAGACCGTCAAGCACGGCTCGGGCTTCCCCAAGCTCGTCAACGACGAGGAGGTCGTGCCGTTGTACGTCAAAAAAGGGGCCAGCTTCGCCGAGGCCCTCGATTACGCGGTCAGCGGCTGCACCGAGGCGCGGATGCCCAACCGCGACACCTACACCTCGGGCGGAGCCTACGTCAACTTCGCCGCGGCCCTGGAAATGACCCTCCGAGACGGCCGCATGCTCAAATACGGCGACGTCCAGCTGGGCCCCAGGACAGGGCCGGCCAGCGCCTTCGCCAGCTACGACGACCTCTGGGCGGCCTATTTGCGGCAGCATCTGAACCTGCTGAGGGCGGCCTTCATCCAGCAGCGGCACGTCAACCGCCTGCGGGCCCTCCACTTCGCCCAGCCCATGGGCTCGATCCTCCACGACCTGGCCTTCGCCTCCGCCGTCGATCTCCACCAGGAGCGCGTCCCCGGCGGGCTGGACTTCGGCTACGTCGAGTTCATCGGCTACGGGACGGTGACCGACTCTCTGGCCGCCCTAAAAAAAATCGTCTTCGAGGAGCGCCGCCTGACCATGGCCCAGGCGCTGGAGGCTCTGGACCGCGACTTCGAGGGCTTTGAGGACGTCCGCGCCTTGCTGGCCTCGGCCCCGTGCTACGGCAACGACGACCCTTACGCCGACGAGATCGCCAAGGAGCTCGACCGCGTCAGCGTGGAGTTCGCGGAAAAATATTCGAAAGAGCTGGGCGTCAACAACGACGTGCGCTACGTGCCCTTCACCTCGCACGTCCCCTTCGGCAAGGTCGTCTCGGCCACGCCCAACGGCCGCCGGGCCTGGTTTCCGCTGTCCGACGGCTCCTCGCCCTCCCAGGGGGCCGATCGCCAAGGCCCCACGGCCGTGCTGCTGTCGAATCACAATACGAAGAATCTGGACCTCTCGGCTCGGGCGGCCCGGATGATCAACATCAAGTTCACGCCCAAATGCCTGGAAGGCGACGACGGCACGGCCAAACTGGTCGATTTCATTCGCGCCTTCTGCGATTTGAAGCTGTGGCACGTTCAGTTCAACGTCATCAATCAGCAAACGTTGATCGAAGCCCAAAAGGCGCCGGACCGGCACCGGGGACTGATCGTGCGGATAGCCGGCTACAGCGCCTATTTCGCCGACTTGTCGGCCGATCTGCAAAACGACCTCATCGCCCGCTGCAGCCACGGGCGGCTGTGACCGACCGCGACGTCGGCGCCGCGGGCGGCCGGGACGGCCTGACCTTCAACGTCCAGCGCTTCGCGGTCCACGACGGCCCGGGCGTCCGCACCCTGATCTTCCTCAAGGGCTGTCCGCTGCGCTGCCTGTGGTGCGCCAATCCGGAGTCCCAGCGGCCGACGCCCGAGCCGGGCTTTCTCGCCGGCCGCTGCCTGGGCTTGGACCGCTGCCGGCTGTGCCTGGACCAATGCCCTCACGGGGCCCTGGCTGCGGGCCCCGGCCGGCCGGTCCTGGACCGCGCCGTCTGCGGCCGGTGCCGGGACTTCGCCTGCCGCCGGGCTTGCCCGGCCGGCGCCCTGATCGTCTGGGGCCGGCGTATGACGCCCGAAGAGGCGGTGGCCGAAGCCGAAAAGGACGCCGTCTTTCAACGGCGCTCCAAGGGCGGACTGACGCTCTCGGGCGGCGAGCCCCTGGCCCAGCCCGAGTTCGCGCTGAGCGTGCTGGAGCTGGCCAAAAGGCGCCGGCTGACCACGGCCCTGGAAACCTCGGGCTGGGCCGACTTCGAGATCCTCAAGGCGGCGGCCCCGCTTTTGGACTTCGTGCTCTACGACGTCAAGCTCGTCGACCGACGGCGCCACGAAGCCACCACCGGCCGCGGCAACGAGGTCATATTGGGCAACTTGAGGCGCCTCGCCGAGCTCCGGCCGGGGCCGCGGCTGAAGGTGCGCGCGCCGGTGGTGCCCGGCGTCAACGACTGCCCCCAGGCGGCCGCGGACCTGGGACGCCTGCTGGCCCGGCTGCCGTCGGCCGCCTTCGAGGCCCTGCCTTACCACGCCCTGGGCCGCTCCAAGTACGAGGCCCTCGACCGGCCCTATCCCATGGGCCAGGCCAAGCTGGCCGAAGGGGCCCTGGAGGCCTTCCGGGCCGCGACGGAGTCGGCCCGGGCGGCCGGCCCAAGCCGCTGAGGCGCCCAGCTCTCAAGCCGAGCCGGCCGGCCGCCGGCCTTTCTCTCTCCCGCCCCGAGGGGCGCCGCGGTTCAACATGCCCCAAGCCGACCAATTGAGAACGATGGACGAGGCCCACGTAGCCGCCCAATTGAGAATGATGGACGAGGCCCACGTCTGGCACCACCTTTCCCGGCGCGGAGGGCGTCCCCCGCTGATGGTCCGGGGGCAAGGCCTGCGCCTGTGGGACGCCGAGGGCCGGGAATACCTCGACGCCAGCTCCGGCGGCGTGTGGTGCGTCAACGTCGGCTACGGCCGCGAGGAGATCGCCCAGGCCGTCTACGACCAGCTCAAGGCCATGGCCTATTTTTCGCCTTCCGGCGGCAACGCGCCGGCCGCCGAGCTGGCTCGAAGGCTGCTGGGCCTGACGACCGGCCTCGCCCGGGTCTACTACGCCAGCAGCGGCTCGGAGGCCACCGAGAAGATCATCAAAATCCTCCGGCTCAGGAGCCATCTGGCCGGCCGGCCCGAAAAGACCACGATCATATATCGGGACCGCGACTACCACGGCGCGACCTACGGGGCGATGAGCGTCTCGGGCCAGCCCGAGCGCACGGCCGGCTTCGGGCCGCTGCTGCCGGGCTTCCGGGCCGTCCCCCACGCGCTGTGCTACCGCTGCTCCTTCGGCCTGTCTTTTTCGGAGTGCGAGCTCGAATGCGTCAAGGCCGTGGAACGGCTCATCCTCGAAGAGGGGCCCGACCGCGTCGCCGGCGCCATCTTCGAGCCCGTCACCGCCGGAGGCGGCGTCATCGTGCCGCCGCCCGGCTATTTCTCCGAGCTGGCGGCGACGCTGCGCAAATACGAGACGCCTTTGGTCGTCGACGAGGTGGTCTGCGGGCTGGGCCGCACCGGCGTCATGTTCGGCCACCAGCAGTTCGGGCTCCAGCCCGACGCCGTGACCATGGCCAAGGGCCTGGCCAGCGCCTACATGCCCATCTCGGCGACGGCCGTCTCGGCGGCCCTCTACGAGGACTTGGAAAAAGCCGACGACCGCCTGGGCTACTTTCGCGACATCAGCACCTTCGGGGGCTCGGCCGCGGCCGCCGCGGCCGCCCTGGCCAACCTCGACGTCATCGACCGCGAAAATCTCCTCGACAACGTCCGCCGCCAGGGCCAACGGCTGCTGGAGGGCTTGGAGAACCTCCGCGACCGGCCCGGCGTGGGCGACGTGCGGGGCCTGGGACTGCTGGCCGGCGTGGAGCTGGTGGCCGACAAGCGGACCAAGACGCCCCTGGATGAAGAGCGCGTCGCCCGGGTGGCGGGGGCCATGGCCGAAAAAGGGGTGCTGGTGGGGCGCACCAACCGCAGCCTGCCCGGCCTCAACAACGTGATCAACCTGGCCCCGGCCTACGTGGCGACTGAGTCGGACATCGACGAAATTCTGTCGGCCTTGGCCCGGACGCTCGACGAGTTGGGGGCCGGGCGGATCTGAGGCGGCGCCAAGAGGCGGGTCTTTTCATTGCGCCGGTTGGCTCTGGCGCTCACGCTTTCCGGGCCGGACCGACGTCATCTTTTTCGATGACGTCGCCTCGGGAAATCTCGGGCAACCGGAGGACTCGAGGCGGCGGCTGGAGGCCGCCAAAAACAAGGACTTTAGCGGCAAATTCCTTTGAGAGACCCTTCGCGGCCAACAACGGCCCACAACGGCGGGGGTTCCTAAGGACTCGGCCGGTCGACTTGAGGACCGAGGTCGGAGGGCGGCTGGAGGCCGCTAAAAACAAAGGCTTTAGCGGCATATTTCTTTGAGAGACCCTTCGCGACCAACAACGGCGCGGTTTCCTAAGAACTCGGCCGGTCGATTTGAGGGCCGAGGTCGGAGGGCGGCTGGAGGCCGCTAAAAACAAGGACTTTAGCCGCCAGTCCTTGTTGAGAAACCCTTCGCGGCCCACAACGGCGGGGTTTCCTAAGGACTCGGCCGGTCGATTTGAGGGCCGAGGTCGGAGGGCGGCTGGTGGCCGCTAAAAACAAGGACTTTAGCCGCCAGTCCTTGTTGAGGAACCCTTCGCGACCAACAACGGCGCAGTTTCCTAAGAACTCGGCCGGTCGATTTGAGGGCCGAGGTCGGAGGGCGGCTGGAGGCCGCTAAAAACAAGGGCTTTAGCCGCCCGTTTTTTTGAGAGACCTTTCGCGGCCCACAACGGCGGAGGTTCCTAAGGACGGCCGGTCGACTTGAGGCCGAGGTCGGAGGGCGGCTGGAGGCCGCTAAAAACAAGGTCTTTAGCCGCCAGTCCGTGTTGAGAAACCCTTCGCGGCCCACAACGGCGGGGTTT
>JAISZC010000056.1 GCA_031269485.1 Deltaproteobacteria bacterium | reverse complement strand
GGCCGTCGGGCCGCGACATGGCTGCTCAGGCTTGGGCGGACTTTTGCTGGGGCCGCGCCGGCTCGCGTCGACGCCGGCTTCATTGTTGCCGCGTCGTTTTGCGGCGAGGCAGGCGTTTTTTGACGCGCGCAGCTTTTTCGGGCCGCGTCTTTTTTTTCGGCTGGCGACGGCCGGGCCTTCGGCCTCGACCGGCCAGGCCCGTTCCGCGGCCTGAGGCGCCCTCAGTTGCGCAGGCTGTGAATGGGGGCCGGGATGCGGCCGCCCAAGGCCATGAAGCCGGCGGCCTCTTCGTAGTCCCTCACGTCCATGACGACGGCCGAGCCCAAAAGGCCCCCGAAGCGGACCTGGTCGCCGGCCTTCTTGCCGGGCACGGGAATGAGGCGACAGGCCGTGGTCTTGTGGTTGATCACCCCGATGGCCATCTCGTCGGCCATCAGGGCCGACACGGTGGCCGCGCTGACGTCGCCGGGGAGGGGCACCATGTCGAGGCCCACCGAGCAAACCGCCGTCAAGGCTTCGAGCTTTTCCAGCGTCAGCCGGCCTTCGGCGGCGGCCGTCCCGATGCCCAAGTCCTCCGACACCGGCACGAAGGCGCCCGAGAGACCGCCGACGTGGCTGGAGGCGAAGGCGCCGCCCTTTTTGACCGCGTCGTTGATCAGCGCCAGCACGGCCGTCGAGCCGGGCGCGCCGATGGCCTTCAGGCCGAAGGACTCGAAGATCTCGCCCACGGAGTCGCCCACCTGAGGCGAGGGGGCCAAGGAGAGATCCACCACCCCGAAAGGCAGCCCCAAGGCCGCGGCCACCTCGCGGCCAAGAATCTCGCCGACCCGGGTGACCTTGTAGGCCGTGCGCTTGACCACCTCGCTGAGCTGCCCGAAGCTGGGGCGGGGGGTTTGAGCCATGGCCCGGTCGACGGCCTTCTTGACCACCCCTGGGCCGGAGACGCCGACGTTGACGACCGCGTCGGGCTCGCCCAAGCCCAGATAGGCCCCGGCCATGAAGGGCATGTCGGGGGGGATGTTGGCGAAGATCACCAGCTTGGCGCAGGCCAGCCCGTCGGAGTCGGCCGAGAGCTCGGCGGCGCGCTTGACGGTCCGGCCCATGAGGGCCACGGCGTCCATGTTGATGCCGTCGCGGCTGGAAGCCACGTTGACCGAGGAGCACACGCGGACCGTCTGGGCCAAGGCCTCGGGAATGGCCCCGATGAGGGCCTCGTCGCCTTTGGAGAAGCCTTTCTCCACCAAGGCCCCGAAGCCGCCCACGAAGTCGACCCCGGCCTCCTGCCCGGCCCGGTCGAGGACCTTGGCCAGCTTGACGAGCTCCTCCGAGGAGAAGGGCCCGGCCAAGGCGCTGACGGGCGAGACGGCGATGCGCTTGTTGACCACGGGGATGCCGTACTTTTCGGCCACCCGATCGCAGGCCCGAACCAAATTTTCCGCGCGGCGGCTTATCTTGTCGAGTATTTTGGCCGACAGCCGGCTCAGATCGTCGGAGACGCAATCGAGCAGCGACAGGCCCAAGGTGACGGCCCGAACGTCAAGGTGCTCGTTTTTGAGCATTTCCAGCGTGGCCGCGACTTCTCTGTCGGTAAGCATGCCTGGCCCCGAAGGCCGGCGACCGGCCGGAGCCCGGCCCCGGCAGGAGGAGGGAAAAGGGACGGCCGCAAAAAAAACCCGCGCGACGTTCGCCCAAGGCGGCGCGGGCAGGCAGCCGGCGAGGCGGCGCAGGGCCGCGTCGTGCGTTTTGACGGCGATTCGGTCCGAGGAGCCGAAGCCCGTCCATCTTAGCACAGGCCGGCTCTTAAGACCAGGCCTTCCGCGGAACTTTTTGTCGCCGGGCGCCGTCCGGGGGCGCGGGCCAGCCCTGCGCAACGCCGTCGAAAATTCCGCGTCAATCCAACGTTTCACGGCGGCGAAAAAAAGCGCTTCCGCTTCGCGCCCGACAGGACGCCGCCTCGACCCTCGCCCGGCGTTGCGCCCGGCCAAAGGCCCGCCTCGAAAAAAATTCAGCCCGCCTGCCAAGGCCCAAGAAAGCCCTTGAGCCATTGAAAAAACCGCCGCCGGGCCAAACTCGCTTGCGCCGGCGCCAGCGCTGTGATAAAAAATCAGCGAACCGTCGTTCCGAGCCCTTGGGCCGTCAGGGCTTCCCCCCAACGGCCCGAAGGCCGTGAGGCGACAGGCCCGCCAAGGCCTTCTTTTTCCGCCGTCGCCGACCGGCTCTTGCCGTCCTAATCCGGAGCGCCATGCCCCCCTCGCCCGCGCCATCAACCGCCCCGGCCGGCCCCCGCCGCCTGTCGCCCCGGCTCGCGGGCCTGGCGCTGACGGCGGCGGCCCTCGCCGCGTTGGCGGTCTCCCTCGCCAGCGGCCACATGCCCTTCTCCTTGGGCGAAATCTGGGACGTGCTGTGGTCGTCTCTGACCGGCGGCGAACCCTCGACTCCCGAAAACCGCGTCATGGTCCTGCGGCAGGTGCGCCTCCCGCGCCTGGCCGCGGCCTTCGTCTCGGGCGCGGCCTTGGGCCTGTCGGGGGCCGTTTTTCAGGGCATCCTCCTCAACCCTCTGGCCGACCCCTACACCCTGGGCGTCTCCTCCGGCGCCGCCTTCGGGGCCTCCCTGGTCATCGTGGCCGCCATGCTGCTGCCCCAAATTCACTGGCTGGCCTCACCTCTGGCCCCGGCCGGGGGCGCCTTCCTGTGCTCGGCGCTGACTCTGACGCTGGTCGTCGCCCTGGCCTCGGATCGGGATCGACGCTTGTCGCCGGCCAGCCTCATCCTCGCGGGAGTGATCCTTTCGGCCATCCTCTCGGCGGCCTTGTCGTTCGTCAAATACCTCGCCGGCGACCAGGTCGGCTCCATCGTCTTTTGGCTCTTGGGGAGCTTTCAGGCCCGCACCTGGACCGACGTCGCCCTGGTGGCGGGCTTCTTCGCGCCCTCGCTGGCCGTGGCCCTGAGCTCGGCCGTGGACCTCAACGTCATGACCTTGGGCGTCCGGGCCGCCGAAAGCCTGGGCGTGGACGCTTCCAAGACCCGCCTGAAGCTGCTGGCCGCGGCCTCCCTGTCGGCCTCGGCCGCGGTGGCCGCGGCCGGGATCATAGGCTTCGTGGGGCTCATCGTCCCGCATCTGATGCGCCTGCTGGTCGGTCCCGACCATCGGGCCCTCTTGCCCTTGTCGGCCTTGGGCGGGGCGACGCTCTTGCTTTTGGCCGACACCGCCGTGCGGGCCTGGCTGCCCGGGGACATGCCGGTGGGCGTGCTCACGGCCCTGTTGGCCGGACCGGCCTTTTTGGTCGTCTTTCGCCGCCGCATGAAGGAGCTCATGCAGGCCTGAGCTCGTGGACGGCCCGTTTTCAAGCCGGCGCCGCCGGCCCTGGCCGGCGGCGCCGCCCGTTTTGGCCCCGCCTCGGCGGCCCAAGGAGCTTTCCATGTCTGACAGCCGCCCGTCGGCCAGCCTCGCCTCGGCGGCCGACGCCCAGGCCGACGCACGCCTCGCCCAGGGCCAGCCTCCGTCGCCGGACGAGACGGCCCCCTGGCTGGAGGCCGAAGCGCTCGCCTTCGGGTACGACGGCCGGCCGGTTTTGGAAAACTTCAGTCTCCAACTGCGGCCCGGCCGCCATTACGTCATGATCGGCCCCAACGGCGCGGGCAAAAGCACGGCGCTGGATCTGCTCGCGCGCCTCAAGCGTCCGTCCGCCGGCCGAGTCCGGCTGCTGGGCCGGGACCTGACCGCCTACCGGCCGCCGGAGCTGGCCCGGCTGCTGGCGTTGGCGCCCCAAAGCTCTCAATTCAGCTTCGCCTTCACCGTCCGGGAGGCGGTGGCCCTGGGCCGCCGGCCCTGGCTAGGCCGCTGGGGCCGCCTGACCGACGACGACGAGCGCCAGGTGGAGACGGCCCTGGCCCAGCTCAACCTGACGGCGCTGGCCGACAAGCCTGTGACCGCCCTCTCCGGCGGCGAGGCCCAAAGGGCGGTGCTGGCCCGCGCGCTGGCCCAGGACGCCCAGGTGACGCTGTTCGACGAGCCCACCGGCAGCCTCGACGTGGCTCAGGCCCTCGAGCTGATGGAGCGCGTCGCCGAGCTGTGCCGGGGGGGACGCCTGTGCCTGACGGTGACCCACGATCTGGCCCTGGCGGCAGTTTACGGCGAGGAAATCATTCTCCTGAAAGCCGGCCGGCTCGTCGCGGCCGGCCCCCGCGACGCGGTTCTGACCGCCAGGCGGCTCTCGGAAGTTTTTGAGGCCGAAGTCGACGTGCGAACCGACGACTTCGCCGGGGGACTGGGGCTCTCGTTTAGGCGGCGACGCGCCTTTTAGCTAATCCACGCGTTTTGGCCAATCAATTTATTTATTTATTTAGCTAATAAACGCGTTTTAGCCGACCTATAAATGACGTTAGCGTAATTTGGATAGATATTGACGCCAATATAAATTATATATATTAATATATATAATATTTTTTTTACGACTCTTAAGTGACCACTAACTGCTAAATTTTATGATACGTTGACGTAGGCCATAAAAATTATAGAGCGATCATTGATCAGTCGATTTACGCTGATTAAGTTAAAGTCAATGATCAGGTTAGTTAAAATAATATGTCGGTCCCATGATAAACCCAGTCGAGCTGTCAATCCAGTCGAACTGGCGTTATGAGCTGGCTAAATCTGATTAATGTACATAAATATTATTTTTAGTTTAATGGTTGAAATAATTATTTATTAATAGACATCATTACGTGATGATTTCAGCCCTGACCAAGGCTTTTGCACTTTGAACCACCTTCGCCCGTCCCGCCGCGGCGGCTGCGGCCTCCTCCCCAAGCCGCCCGTCGCCCAGGGGCCCGGCCGCTCCGGCGGCCCAGTCAGCCCCCAAAAAAAAGCCTTGCCCGCGGCTCGGAGCTGTGGTACAAAAAAGAAGCAAGATGAACGGAGCCGCCGGCGTCCGCGTCGGCCGAAGGGTTGCGGCCCTGCGGCTTGACGTCCGCGACGGAAGGCGGCCTGCGGTCGGATCGCGCGCGTTTTTTGGCGGGACCTGGCGGCCTCGCCCTCGCGAAAAATCGCGGACCGCGCGACGCCTCACCCGACTTTTTCGCCATCAGGCTGACGGCGCCCTTAGGGGCTCAATTGGGAAGACGGTGCAAATCCGTCGCGGTCCCGCCGCTGTTACCGGGGAGCGGGACTCCAGGGCCATACGGCCGGCCACTGCCGAGCGCGGACCTTGCGGTCCGCCGGCGGGAAGGCGGAGTCCCCGCGTCGATCCGAAAGCCAGAAGACCTGCCCGAAGCCGCGGACGCCCGCCAGGGGGCGTCCAGACATACCCGAAACGGGGCGGAGAGTGAAGATCACGCCAGTCGGGCGCGTCCCGGCGAGCGTCGGATCTTCGCATCCCCACTTCGGTCCTCAATGAAAAACGGCATTGCGGCTTGAGCGGTCGACAGACGGCTCAGGCCGCTTTTTTTTCGACTTGGGGACGCCGAGCGCCCCCGACGGCCTTCTTGGGCCGTCGCCCCTCGGACGGCCCCTCGGCGTCCGAACCAACCCCGCCATACCGGCGACACAGGAGATTCAAGCTCATGCCCAAGCTGCCTCAACTCGTCACGCTCTTCGCGCTGGCCGCGTTCGTCGCGACGCTCGCCTTCTCGCCAAGCCGTCCGGCCCAGGCCTTCGAACGGACGCCGCAAAAGCCGGCCATCGTGCTGGCCGCCTTCGGCACCACCGAGCTGACGGCCCTCAAGTCCATCCTCAACATCCGCGACCGCGAGGCCGCCGCCTTTCCCGGCCACGACGACCACTTGGCCTTCACCTCCAACATCATCCGGTCCATCTGGC
>JAISZC010000014.1 GCA_031269485.1 Deltaproteobacteria bacterium | reverse complement strand
TTGCCGCCAACATTGCCGCCAACATCGCCGCCAACATCGGCGCCATCATCAGCGCCAACATGGGCGGCCTGTCCCAAGCCGCCGCCCGGCTGGAGCAAGCGGGCCGTGAGGGGGACGTGATCCGCGCCCAGCTTCCGGACTTTCGGGCGGACTTGGCCGCCTTGACGGCGCGCTTCGAGGCGAGCGCGGCTGCGGCGCCCTCCGGAGACGACGAAAAACCGGACGGACCGGAGTTGCGGGAAGCCTTGGCGCATTTGAGTCAAGCGCTGGCGGCCAATGATTTTGCGGCCATCGACTCCACGCTGGCGCGGCCGCAAGCCTTGCCCGGCCAAACCCGCGAGGCCATATCCGAGTTGACGGATTGCCTTCTGGACGCGGAGTTCGGAAAGGCCGCGGACATGGCCGCCGCCCTTTTTGCGGGGGCGAGGCCATGACGGAAATCAGCCGCCCCGGCGGCAATAAAAAAGATGGCGCGCCACTTGTAAAACGTAAAATCTCTTTAACAGTTCAATTTACCTTATTCTTTATACTTTATGTTTTTGGAATATTTGCCATCATTATTATTACATCTATTCAGCAATTTAATGATGCAGCCTCAACAACTGCCTCGCGTTTAGGGTATCCAATTGTAAAACGTGCAGCAGCATTTATTGATGGCGATTCTTTTGAAAGGTTAAGTAAATCACTTGATCCATCTGATCCATTTTATGATGAAACAAGATTAAAGCTTTTAGCATTAAAAGAAGAAACCCAATGTCTCTATCTTTATACCATGATTCCATATACTGATACTATACATAAATTTATTATTGATGGGGGTAATATAGATGACGAAGGATTTAGCCCTTTAGGGGCAGAAGAGGATATTACTGACTATACTCCGGCTTATAAATTAACCTATGAAACTAAATTACCTCAATCTGGCCAAATGAATTTACAGTCAACTTGGGGATGGGTAATATCATCATATATGCCAATACTCAATTCATCTGGCGATATGGTTGGATTGATAGGCTGTGATTTTGAGGCTCAAACAATATATAATGCAATCTACTCTAAAATTTTACAACAGCTTATTTATGCAATAATTTTTATTTTAATTGGCTTAATTATATATTGGTTCATGCTTAAAGCAATAACAAAACAAAATCGTATGCTTTTAGATTTAACTAATAAAGCTGAACAAGCCAACCGCGCAAAAAGTCAATTTTTAGCCCGCACAAGTCATGAAATACGCACACCAATGAACGCAATCATCGGCTTGAGCGAACTAGCCCAGAGAGAATATGGCAAACCAAAAGCATTGGAGTATATATCTGGTATTAAAAATGCTGGGGCCAGTCTACTGATCATTATTAATGATATCCTTGATTGCTCAAAAATTGAATCTGCCAATTTATCTTTAAATAATGCTATATATGAGACATCTTCTATCTTAAATGATGTGCTAACCATTATTCGTGTTCGTATAGCGGAAAAACCGCTTGAACTGATTTCTGAAGTATCGCCTAACCTTCCTGTCAAGATGGTGGGTGATGCTGGACGCATTAAGCAAATTTTAGTTAATTTGCTTAGTAATGCCGTGAAATACACCAAAAAAGGCTTTGTCAAATTTTCTGCTTCCGGAGAAGCGTTGACCGAAAATTCCATACGGCTGACCTTTACGGTGGAGGACAGCGGCATCGGCATTAAAGAGGAGGATTTGCCGAAGTTGTTCGGAGAATTCAGGCGGCTTGACGAAAAGCGCAACACCGGGATCGAGGGCTCGGGCCTGGGCCTGGTCATAGCCAAAAATTTGTGCCGGGCCATGGGCGGCGAAATCACGGCGCGGAGCGCCTACGGCCAAGGCTCCGTCTTTGCCGCCACCCTGGAGCAGACCGTGGCCGCCTGGGAACCGATGGGCGCCCTGGACGACAAGACGTTGACTCGCTCGGAGACGCAGCGCGTCAGCTTCATGGCGCCGGAGGCCGACGTGCTGATTGTGGACGATTTTCCCAGCAATCTGCTGGTGGCCGAGGGTTTGCTCATGCCCTACCGGATGCGGGTGTTCACCTGCATGAACGGTCAGGAAGCCGTGACGATGGCGCGGGAACGCCCCTTTGATCTCGTGCTGATGGATCATATGATGCCGGAGATGGATGGAATGGAGGCCACCGCCATCATCAGGTCCATGAGCGAGGAGCGATGCCGGACGATGCCCATCATCGCCCTGACGGCCAACGCCATGACCGGGATGAGGGAAATGTTTCTGGAAAACGGCTTCAATGATTATCTTTCCAAGCCCATAGACACGGCCAAGCTGGATGAAACGCTGAAAAAATGGATTCCCGAAGGCAAGCGCAGGAAGGCGACGGACAACGGCGCAAGCCCGACGGAAGCGTCGTCCTTTCCGGAAATGGCCGGGGTGGACGTGGTCTCCGGGCTGGCTCGGATGGGCGGGTCGCGCAAGCGTTATCTGGCTTTGCTGGAGGCGTTCCGTCGGGATGCGCTGGACGGCTTCGAGCGGCTGGAAAAGGCGCCGGACGACGCGGCCTTGCGGTCCTTCACCACCCTGGTTCACGGCCTGAAAAGCGCCGCCGCCAACATCGGCGCCAACGGCCTGTCCCAAGCCGCCGCCCGGCTGGAGCAAGCGGGCCGAGAGGGGGACATGACCGTGATTGGCGCCCAGCTCCCGGACTTTCGGGCGGACTTGGCCGCCTTGACGACGCGCATCGAAGAGATCGCGGCGGCGGCGCCCTCCGGAGACGACGAAAAAACGGACGGACCGGAGTTGCGGGAAGCCTTGACGTGTTTGAGTCAAGCGTTGGCGGCCAATGATTTTGCGGCCATTGACTCCACGCTGGCGCGGCTGCAAGCCTTGCCGCTGGCCGGCAAAACCGGCGAGGCCATATCCGATTTGGCGGATTGCATTCTGGACGCGGAGTTCGGAAAGGCCGCGGACATGGCCGCCGCCCTTTTATCGGGGCGCCAGTCATGACAGGTCGCGCAGGCGCCAACTTGGACGCGCCGCCAAACTCGCAATCGCCAAGAGAGGCGCCTGAAGCGTTTTTGAGAAGACGGACGCCTTAAAGGCCAGCGCGAGTTCGAGTCGCCCGACGCCGGTTGGCCCGCCGAGGCTTTTAGCAAAAACCTGCCTTTTCCCCCGCTAATAGAGATTAAGACTTATTTTGATTTTTGCTAAAAGGCCATGGATCAAAGGCGATCAACTAGATTTTAATCTATAAATATTAAGTTAAGGATAAAAATCAATAAGTATAATTTTTATTGCTTTTATCAATATTTGACAGGAATTTTTTATTTTATTTTTTTTATTTTAAGGGGGAGGGCAAAGGCCAGTCTGAATTTTAAAAAATTAATTAAATTGTTTAAATTTTTTAGTCAAATTTAAATTATTCACATGAGAGATTTTATAATCATTCGGCGGGCAGAGTTATGTTCGGGGCCTCGCCCTCGAGCGTCAAACCTTCGCTTTGCATGCGCTTTGTCAGCAAGCTCAGGTTAGTGTGGTAAGATTCGCGGGCGGGATCGAGCTCGACCGCCCGGGACAGGTCCGCGTAAGCTTCATTGAGCCGCTCGAGCCTCGCCAAGACTTGGCCGCGAAAGAAAAAGGCCTGCGGATAGTTGGGCCATTGATTGATGGCTCTGGTGAAATCTAAGACCGCTTTCTCCAAATCTCCCTTGTCCCGATGGGCTTCCCCCCGCAGCAGATAGCCCACCGCCCGTTCCTTGACCGTCAGTCCCCGGCGCTTGAGGAGGCTGGTGTAGATGGTTATGGCCGTTTCGTATTCGCCGCGGCGATGGGCCAAATAGCCCTGTTCGACGGTTTCCACCGAGCTCGTCGTGGAGGAGGCCTGGGCCCAGGCTGGGGCGGGACCTGGACCGCCCGGGACCGTCCAAAGGCCCGACAGGCTCAAAAAGAGCGCCGCGGCCAAGGCCGGCGCGCTCAGGGCCCGTCCGTGCCGACAGGGCGCGCGCCGGCGGACCGCCGCCGCGGGCCCGGGGGGCGCGAGGCGTGTCCCCGGCTCGCCAGGTCGGCGGCGCGTGTTTTTCAGGAAAAGCATTCCAGGCACTGGCCGCGGTTGCCGGGGTCGCCCACCGACGCCAGCAAGCCGGCTTCCGAAAGATAGTTGAGCGAGTCCACGCCCAGCGCGACGCGGATCTCTTCGACGGATTTGACGGCGGCGATGAGCTCCTTGCGCACGGAGGTGTCGATGCCGTAGTGGCAGGGCTGGGTGATGGGCGGCGAGGAGATGCACATGTGCACTTCCTCGGCGCCGGCCCGACGGACCAGCGAGACGATGCGGGCGCTGGTCGTGCCGCGGACGATGGAGTCGTCGATGAGCACCACCCGGCGGCCCTGGAGGTTGGCGCGGACGGGGTTGAGCTTCATCTCGACGGTGGCTTCCCGGCTGTTTTGCTGCGGCATGATGAAGCTGCGGCCAACGTAGCGGTTCTTGATCAGGCCTTCGCGGTAGGGCAGGCCGCTTTGGTCGCTGAAGCCCAGCGCCGCGGTGATGCCGGTGTCGGGCACGGGGATGACGATGTCGGCCTCGCCTCGAAATTCCTGGGCCAGCTGGCGGCCCATGCTGAAACGGCTGCGCCAGACGCTCAGGCCGTCGAGCACGCTGTCGGGCCGGGCGAAGTAGATGTACTCGAAGACGCACGACGAGCGCCGGGGGGCTTGGGCGAACATGGTCGAGCGCAGGCCGTGGCCGTTGACGCAGACCATCTCGCCGGGCTCGACGTCGCGGACCATTTCGGCCCGGACCGCGTCGAGGGCGCAGCTCTCTGAGGCCAGCGCCCAGCCGCCGTTGGGCAGCCGGCCGAGGCACAAAGGGCGGTAGCCGTGGGGATCCCGCACCCCAATGAGCCGATCGGGGGTCAGCATGATCAGGCTGAAGGCGCCGGTCACCTGTCGGAGGCTTTGGGCGACGCGAGTTTCGAGGTCGGGCGCCCGGGACAGGACGATCAGGTTAAGCATGACCTCGCTGTCGGTGGTGGTCTGAAAAACGTGGCCTTCGGCCGCCAGGGCGGCGCGGATAGGCTCCGAGTTGGTCAGATTGCCGTTGTGGGCCAGGCCCAGAAAGCCTTCGGCGCCGTAGGCGAACAGGGGCTGGATGTTGGCGTGGGTGCTGGCGCCGTGGGTCGAGTAGCGCACGTGGCCGATGGCCGCGTGTCCGTTGAGCGCTGGACGGCCTTGGCGGAAGGCCTCGGTCATCAGGCCCATGCCCTTGACGGCGTCGATGTGCAGCCCGTTGGTGACCGCGATGCCCGCGCTCTCCTGGCCGCGGTGTTGCAAGGCGAAGAGGCCCAGGTAGCACAAATCCGCCACGTTTTCGCCGGGGGCCCACAGGCCGAAGACGCCGCATTCCTCGCGCCACCGATGGGGGCTGTAGAAGGTCCGGCAAGCCGGGGCGCGCTTGCGATCGACGACGGGCATGAGGGCGTCCTTCGGAAATCGGCTACAGGGCGGCCGCGCGGGGCAGGGCGGACGACCAGGCTTCTTTGAGCTCCGCCAGCTCGAGCGACAGAACGTCGGCGTTGCAGCGCATCGTCAGCCGGCCGTGATCGGCCGTCCGGCCCAGCAACGTCGTCGGCACGCCGCGGGCGGCGGCCAGATCTTGGAAAGCCTGGAAGGCGCCGGGGGCCAGCGAGACCAGCGCGCGGGACTGGCTCTCGCCGAAAAAGGCCGCGCCGGCGGAGACGGGCAGGCGAAAGTCGAGCTCGACGCCGACGTCCAGCGGAAAGCAGCATTCCGCGACGGCCGCGGCCAAGCCCCCGTCGGAGACGTCATGGCAGGAGCGCAGGAGCCTTAGGGCCGCCGCTTGGGGCAGCAAGGCGTTGAGGGCGGCGGCCAGGTCCAAATCCAGACTTGGCGGCGGGCCCTCGTCGCGGCCGGTCAGCAGGCGGTGGGCTTCGGAGCCGCCCAGCTCCTCGAGGGTCCGGCCCAGCAGGACCACCAAGTCGCCCGGCTCGCGAAAAAAATGAGGCGTCCTCAGCTCGACGTCGTCAAGCAGTCCAATCAGGCCGATGGTCGTGGTGGGCTGGATGGCGCGGCCGTCGTATTCGTTGTAGAAGCTCACGTTGCCGCCGGTGACGGGCGTGCCCAGACGGCGGGCGGCTTCGGCGAGGCCGTCGATGGCTTGGGCGAACTGCCAATATATTTCCGGGTTTTCCGGGTTGCCGAAGTTCAGGCAGTTGGTCAAGGCCAAAGGCCGGGCGCCGGTCGCGGCGACGTTGAGGGCGGCCTCGGCCACGGCCGCGGCCGCGCCGAGCCTGGGCTCGAGATAGACCCAGCGGCTGTTGCAGCCCGAGGTCAGCGCCAGGCCCTTGCGGCTGTCGGGCAGCCTCAGCACGGCGGCGTCGCCGCCGGGCCGCAGCACGGTGTTGAGGCCCACCATGTGGTCGTACTGCTCGTAGACCCAACGCCTGGAGCACAGGTTGGGGGCGGCCATGAGCCTCAGGAGCAGTCCGGACCAGTCGCGGTGCTCGGGCACGGCCGACAGATCGGCCTGCCGGAGGCGGCGAAAGTAGGCGGGCTCCTTTTGGGGGCGCACGTAGACCGGGGCCTTGTCGGTCAGCAGCTCGGCCGGCACCGCGGCCAGGACCTCGCCGTGGAGGCGCACGGCGAAAAGGCCGTCGTCGGTGACTTGGCCCACGACCGCGGCTTGGAGATCCCATTTTTCGAAGATGGCCTCGACCTCGGCGGCGCGGCGCGGCTCGACCACCAGCAGCATGCGCTCCTGTGACTCCGAGAGCATGATCTCCCAGGGGCTCAGGCCCTCCTCCCGCAAAGGCACGCGCTCAAGATCGAGCCTCAGGCCGTTGCCGGCCCGGCCGGCCATCTCGGCCCCGGAGGAGGTCAGGCCGGCCGCCCCCAAATCCTGGAGTCCGACGACCAGGCCGGCTTCCAAAATCTCCAGCGTGGCCTCCATCAGGAGCTTTTCCATGAAGGGATCGCCAACCTGGACGTTGGGGCGCTTGTCATGGTCGTGGTCGCTGAGTTCCTCGGAGGCGAAGCTGGCCCCCTTGATGCCGTCGCGGCCGGTGCGGGCCCCGACCAGCATCGCCAGGTTGCCCGGGCCGGAGGCCTGGCCCCGGAAAATGCGGTCGGACCTCAGCAGCCCCAGGCACATGGCGTTGACCAGGGGGTTGCCTTGGAAGGAGGGGTTGAACTGCAAGTCGCCGCCCACCGTTGGGATGCCCATGCAGTTGCCGTAGGCGGCGATGCCGGCCACCACTCCGTTGAGCAGCCGCTTGACCCGCGGGTCGTCGGGCTCGCCGAAGCGCAGGCTGTTGAGGCTGGCCGTCGGCCTGGCCCCCATGGCGAAGATGTCTCGGATGATGCCGCCCACGCCCGTGGCCGCGCCCTGGAAGGGCTCGATGGCCGAAGGGTGATTGTGGCTCTCCATTTTGAAGGCCGCGGCCAGGCCGTCGCCCAGATCGACCACGCCGGCGTTTTCGCCGGGTCCCTGGAGGACCTGGGGCCCGTCGACGGGCAGCTTGGCGAGCAGGGCCCTGGAATTTTTGTACCCGCAGTGCTCGGACCACATCACCCCGAAGAGGGCCAGCTCGAGGCGGTTGGGAACCCGGCCCAGCAACTCGACGACGCGGGCATGCTCGTCCTCGGTCAAGCCGTGCTCGGTCCAGGGGCCGATGATGTCGGTCATCTCTTGAGGCCTCCCGAGGCGGCTTCGAGCAGGGACAGAAAAACCCCCCGGCCGTCGACGCCGCCCAAGATTTCTTCGGCCAGGCGCTCAGGGTGAGGCATCAGGCCCATGACGTTGCCGCGCTCGTTGAGCACGCCGGCGATGTTGTCCAAGGAGCCGTTGGGCGCGTCCTGAGGCGAGACGCTCCCGTCGGGCGCGCAGTAGCGGAAAACCACCCGGTTTTGGTCCTGGAGCTCCTTGAGCTCCCGCAGGCTGGCGCTCCAGCCGCCCTCGCCGTGGGAGACGGGGATGCGCAGCACCTGCCCCGGGGCGTAGCGGGAGGTGAAGGCCGAGGAGGCGTTTTCCACCCTCAAGGTCACGTCCTTGCAGATGTACTTGAGATCGCGGTTGCGCGTCAACGCGCCCGGCAGCAGCCGGGCCTCGGTGAGGATTTGAAAGCCGTTGCAGATGCCCAGCACCAGCGAGCCGCGGGCGGCCAAGCGGGCCACCTCGCTCATGACCGGCGAAAAGCGGGCGATGGCGCCGCAACGCAGGTAGTCGCCGAAGGAAAAGCCGCCCGGCACGATGATCAGATCATAGTCCGGCAGGCTGGTTTCCTTGTGCCAGACCAGCTCGGCCTCCAGGCCCGTGACGGCCCGCCAGCTGCGGACGTTGTCGCGATCGCAGTTGGAGCCCGGAAAAACCACCACCGCGGTTCTGGGACTCGTCATAGCGGCGCCACGACGCAGCTGTACTTTTCCATGACCGGGTTGGCCAGCAGCTCGTCGGCCCAGGCCGCGGCGAGGGCCTCGGCGGCGGCCGCGCCGTCGGCCTCCAGCACGAGCTCGATGAGCTTGCCGACGCGCACGGAGTCGACGTTGCGGCGGCCCATGGACCTAAGCGCCCGCTCCAAGGCGGCGCCTTGGGGATCGAGCACGCTGGGCTTGAGCATGACCTTGACTTCGGCTTTGAACTTCATCCGAGGCAGCTCCCTGGCCGATTTTCTGGCCTAATTTTTAGTTTTTTCAATCAATAGATGAAAATTTAACATCAGTTGAGACGATTATAGATTTCCTGATAAGCTTCTTCAACCTGACCTAAATCGCGGCGGAAACGATCTTTGTCGAGTTTTTTGTCGGTGTCGGCATCCCAAAATCGACAAGTGTCTGGCGAAATTTCATCGCCCAGCAGGATACGGTTATCAAAACGTCCAAACTCAAGCTTAAAATCAACTAATTTGACCTTGCGAGACAGCAAATGCTCCTGGAGGACGGCGTTGATCTTCAGGCCCTCGGCCGTCAGATGGGCCAATTCTTCGGGCGAGGCCAGACCCAGAACGGCCACGTGGTCGTTGTTGATCAACGGATCGCCTAACGCGTCGTCTTTATAATAAAATTCGACGATCGGCCGCGGCAGGGGCCGGCCTTCGGGCCAGCCCAGACGCTGAGAGAGGCTGCCGGCGACGATGTTGCGGACGATGACTTCGACCTGGATGATTTTGAGCTTTTTGACGAGCATGCTGCGCTCGTCGATCCGCTTGACGAAATGGCTGGGCACGCCTCGGCTGTCGAGCAGCTCGAAAAACAGCGTGCTGATGGCGTTGTTCAGCATGCCCTTGGAGCGAATCTGGCCCTTTTTTTCGCCGTTGAAGGCGGTGGCGTCGTCCTTGAAAAAAATCAGCGCCTCGTAGGGATCGTCGGTTTGAAAAATCTGCTTGGCTTTGCCTTCGTACAACAGCGTTCGGCTCATCGAGCACCTCTCTCTCTGAAAGGCCGTGGTGTCTCCGGGGGGCCGTCAAACCCTCCGCAGGGGGCCGGGAAAGGACCATTATAAAACCCTGACCGGAAAAAACAAGACCGGGCCAAACTCCAAGCTTGGACGCCTGATGGCCGGCGGCCCGGTTCCGGCCCGTCAAGGCCGCCAGTCTCTTGCCTTCGGCTCGAGCTCCGGCCCAACCGCGCCCGCCTTCCTCCCGACGCCAGCGGATTTTTCGCTTCCGGAGGACTTGACATCTTCCCCCTGAGTCAGAGGCTCCTTTGGCTTAGGTTCCGCGGACGCCGGGTCGCGGGTCTGCAACGGCCGCTCTCCGGGCCGCCGGCGCGAGCTCGCCATGGCCTCCTCGCCGTAATCGTCCTGAGCCCGAGGAGGGCCAAGGGAGGCGAGCCTTGGGGAGCACGGGGCGGATCCCGGCCGGTTTTTTGGTCGGGCCTAGTCGCCAAATTTCAGGTTATTGGCGGGCTGAGGACGAAAGCCGGCCGTCGAGACGGGCAGAGACGCCCGACAGTCGGCGGCGGAGGCGGTTGACGCCGACCTCTCAGGGTCGGCGGCGTCGGAGAAACCAAGGGCGAGGCGGCCGCTCAAGCCGGCCGGGCGCCGTCCGAAGGCCGGCCGAAAAAAAACCTCTCCGGTTGTTGACATGTCAGGGCCAAAAAGATATATTGACCCTACGGCGGCTGCCAAGCCGCGCCAAACGCGGCGGCCTTCGGGACCCATAGGCGGGTCGAAGCCCGGCGCCGCGCGGTCCCGACCTTTTCGAGCTCGACGGAGCGCCCCCGCTTTTTGACGGTCCGGGGGTCTTGAAAAAACTGAAATCATCGCTGGTCAGTTCAACCTGAAGGCGGAAAGACATGGTCTTTCCGCCTTTTTTTCGTTTGGCGGACTTTATGGACGTTTTCGATCTCGTCGGCGACACCCCTTTGCTGGACTTGGAGCGGCTTGGCCCTCCCTCGGGGGTCAAGCTCGCGGCCAAGGCGGAGTTTTTGAACCCCAGCGGCTCGGTCAAGGATCGCGCCGCCAAGTCCATGTTGCTCGACGGCCTCCGGCGCGGGGCTTTGGGCCCGGAAAAAACCGTCCTCGACGCCACCAGCGGCAACACCGGCATCGCCTACGCCATGCTGGGGGCCGTGCTGGGCCGCCGGGTGATCTTGCATCTGCCGGCCAACGCCAACCAGGAACGCAAGACCTTGGCGGCCGCCTACGGGGCCGTCATCGTGGAGACCGATCCGCTGGAAAGCTCAGACGGCGCCTTTCTGTCGGCCAAGAGAGCCTACGAAGCCCAGCCTGAAAAATATTTTTTCCCCGACCAATACAACAATCCGGCCAACCCCCAGGCCCATTACGAGACCACCGGTCCGGAGATCTGGCGGCAGACCGAGGGCCGGATCACCCATTTCATCTGCTCGCTGGGCACCAGCGGCACGTTCATGGGCACGGCCCGGTTTTTGAAGGAAAAAAACCGCAACGTCAAAACCCTGATCGTGCAGCCCGACTCGCCCTTCCATGGCATCGAAGGCGCCAAGCACATGGCCTCGACCATCAAGCCCGGGATTTATGACGAGAGCCAGGTCGACGGGGAATGGCGCGTCTCCACCGATGAGGCCCGCGCCATGGCGCGGCGTCTGGCCCGCGAATGCGGACTGCTGGCGGGGATCAGCTCGGGGGCCAACGTGGCCGGGGCCTTGAAGCTGGCGGCGACCCTGCCGCCGGGCTCGCTGGCGGTCACCGTCCTGGGCGACTCCGGCAGCCGCTATCTCTCCGACGAGCTGTGGGAGGAGCCGGCGTGATGGAAATTTGGCCGCATATTTTGCGACTGCTCGAAAAGAGCGGCGAGAGCGCCTATCCCAGCGAATGTTGCGGCTTCGTGCTGGGCCGCCGAGAGACGTCCGG
This sequence comes from Deltaproteobacteria bacterium, assembly GCA_031269485.1. Classification (GTDB taxonomy): domain Bacteria; phylum Desulfobacterota; class Desulfarculia; order Adiutricales; family Adiutricaceae; genus JAISZC01. Next base: position 1,067 of record JAISZC010000014.1, on the reverse strand, counting down.
GACCGTCCGCGGGCTGAGCGTCGTGGCTGTCGACAACGCCCAGGCGCCCGACAAGCGCCGTTGCCGCTTTCTGATGGAGGCCGAGGACTTTTTGCGGGCCGAGCAGGCCGCCGCGGCGCAGGGCCTGGAACTGACGGCCGTCTTCCACTCGCATCCCGACCACCCGGCCGAGCCCTCGGAGGAGGATCTGGCCCACGCCCTGCCGTTTTATCATTATCTCATCACGGCCGTGGCCCAGGGCCAAGCCCAGGAGACGACCTGCTGGCGGCTGGCCTCGGATCGCTCAGGCTTCGTCCGGGAGCCGCTGACGATCGTGGATAAGGCGCCCGGCAACGGAGAAAAAAGCCCGGCGGCCCGGCCTCCGCGAAGCGCCCCCGCGGGCCACGGCAAACCTGAAGCTTCGTGATCAATGAACAAGCTCCGCCGGCTCCTGGCCGGCTTGACGAACCTCTTGAAAAATTAGGAAAAATGCCCAAGTCCGCGCGGGCCCGTTCGACCTCGGCGGGCTCGACGCCTCAGAATCAATGAAAAATATTCGTCAGGCCGCCGGCGGCCTTGACCGGAGACAACTGCCTAAAAACACTAAAAAAACAAGATTGGAGGCCCGTCCGACCTCGGCAGGCTCAACGCCCTGAAATTAATGAGCAAGTTCCGCCGGCTCCTGGCCGGCGTGACGAACATCTTGAAAAATTAGGAAAAATGCCCAAGCCCGCGCGGGCCCGTTCGACCTCGGCGGGCTCGACGCCTCAAAGTCAATGAATAGTCAGGCCGCCAGGGGCCTTGACCGGAATCAACAGCCTAAAAACACTAAAAAAATAAGATTGAAGGCCCGCCCGACCTCGGCAGGCTCAACGCACTGAAATCAATAACAAGTTCCGCCGGCCCCTGACCGGCTTGACGAACCTCTTGAAAAATTAGGAAAAATGCCCAAGCCCGCGCGGGCCCGTTCGACCTCGGCGGGCTCGACGCCTCAAAGTCAATGAATAGTCAGGCCGCCGGCGGCCTTGACCGGAGTCAACAGCCTAAAAACACTAAAAAATTTCTTCAGAAGCCCGCGAAGCCGCGGG
>JAISZC010000073.1 GCA_031269485.1 Deltaproteobacteria bacterium | reverse complement strand
AAATGACGCTCTGATTTAGATTTAATATGGCTAAAACGTAAAATTATCATTATTTAATTAATAAATATTAATAAAATATTAGATAATAGCATAAACAGCTTAGTTAAATTAAAAAAAATTATTATAATAAGTATATAAATATAAACAATAAATAATAAAAATTTACATAGCTATTTACCTTAAAGATAATATTTTGCTAGGTTTTAGTGATGATTAGCTTTCAAAATATAAATTATGAATTGAATAATTTTATATATATATTCAAAAAGGTACGGTTATTTTTAGATCGATCGAGCCAGCTTGGTCTTCATCGAATAAGATTGATCTAGGTGAAAAAACCAAATTTTCAGCTTGACAACTAAAATAATATCTGGATAATAGGCGTCAAAGCTTGGCGATTTTGACCCTGGCCAGGGTTTTTGCACATCGATCAAGATTTGGTTTCCGCGCGGTCGCGGGCGACGGGGACGAGCCCGCCCGCGAGGCCGTCGGCGAGCGTCGGGGCGAAGCCGGCCAAAGGCCCGCTCGGGCCGTCGCCCGGCCGCGCGCCTAACCCGCCCTATTCTGCGAGCTTTTCTTTACTTTCGCTTTCGAAAAAGGTAAAATATACGGGAGATAAGAGTCTGGGCGGCGGCCGCGTCTTTCGGCCCCTTCGACGGACTGGCGCGGACCGCGTCGCCCCAGCTCCAGGCGGAGGCTCGTCCGCGCCGGCGGCCGTTGTGGATTTCGCCCATTGTCTGCGTTAAAATGAAGGGGTTCGTCGGCTAAGGCGGGCCCTTCAGGCGGGAGTTTTTCCCCGGCCAACAGCTCCCCCGCGAAGATTCGTCCTTGCCGATGTTTTCACCCGATTCGCCGCCGCCAGGCGAATTTCCCGGCCGCTCCCGACGGCCCGGAGGCCCCGATGGCTGAGATTTCGCGTCGTCGCTCGACTTTGTCGGGCACGATCAAAGACCACAGTTCGGATCATTTCAGGCTCATACTCGGCGAGTATTTGCTGAAGGCCGGCCAGATCACCCGCGGACATTTGGAGGAAGCCACCAAGTGGCTGAAAACGCACCCGACGGACACCATCTCCCGCTATCTGCTGCGCAAAGGCTACGTCGACCAAAACACCATCCCGAGCGTGCTGTCGCGGCAATACAGCTACCCCATGGTCAACTTGAACGAAAGGGAAATTCCCAGGCAGGTCCTTGACCTGGTCCCCTTCGCGGTGGCCCGCAAAGGGATGCTCATCCCTTATCAGGTCAAGGACAACAAGCTGCTCATCGCCATGGTCGAGCCGACGAACAACAAGCTCGTCGAGGAGCTGACGTCGTCCACCAAGCATCAGGTGGCCCCGGCGGTCATTTCCGAAAAAGATATTGTGGCGGCCTTCAAAGTCCATTACAACATGGACGACGCCGAGGAAGCCGCCATCCTGGCCCCGCTGGATCCCAACGAGGCCCTCAAGGACTCCGGCCCGGTTACGGTCGACAACCTCGGCGAGCTCATCTCGGACGCCTTGGAGGACTTCTCCTTCGGAGAAACCCGCGAAGAGGAGGCCGCCGCCAACGACTCCTACTCGGCCGAAAACAGCGCCATCATCAACTTGGCCAATCAGGTTCTGGTCCAGGCCGTGCAGCTGGGCGTCTCCGACATCCACATCGAGCCCTTCGAAAAGCAGTTCTACGTCCGCTACCGCTCCGACGGCGCGCTTTACAAGCACACCCGCCTGCCGCTGGAGATCCGCAACGCGCTCATCGCCCGCCTCAAGATCATGGCCAGCCTCGACATCACCGAGCGCCGCGTGCCCCAAGACGGCCGCATCAAAATGCGCCTGGGCAAGAACAAGGAGATCGACTTCCGCGTCTCCTCGCTGCCGACGCTCTTTGGCGAGTCGGTGGTCCTCCGAATTCTCGACAAGTCCGGCCTCAACGTGGACATGACCAAGCTGGGCTTCACCCAAAAAAACCTCGATCAGTTCATGCGGGCGGCCTATCGGCCCAACGGCCTTTTGCTGGTCACCGGCCCCACAGGCAGCGGCAAGACGGTCACGCTCTACTCGACTTTGTCGCTGCGCAACACCGACGACGTCAAGATCCTCACCGCCGAGGACCCGGTCGAGTTCAATTTCTCCGGCGTCAACCAGGTCAACGTCATCAAGGAAGTCGGCATGACCTTCGCGAGGGCCCTGAAGGCCTTCCTTCGTCAGGACCCCGACATCTGCATGATCGGCGAGATCCGGGATTTGGAGACCGGCGAGATCGCCGTCGAGGCGGCCATGACCGGCCACTTGGTGCTGTCGACGCTGCACACCAACGACGCGCCCTCCACCGTCACCCGTCTGGCCGACATGGGCGTGGCGCCCTTCAACGTGGCCGCGGCCCTGGTGGTCTGCTCGGCCCAGCGCCTGCTGCGCCGGGTCTGCCCGAACTGCAAGCAGCCATCGGCCAAGCTGCCGGTCAACAAGCTCATCGAGGCCGGCTTCGACACCAAGGAGGTGGGCTCCGTTCAGCTCTACGAAGGCCGGGGCTGCCCGACCTGCAAGGGCTCCGGCTACAAAGGCCGCCTGGGCCTCTTCGAGGTCATGGAGAATTCCGCGACCATCTCCGACGCCATCGCCTCCAAGGTGCCCGAAGGCCAATTGCGGAAGATCGCCCTCAAGGAGGGCATGCACACCCTCCGGCAGGACGGTCTGCTGAAATGCCAGCAGGGCATGACCACCCTCGAGCAGGTGCTCGAAAAGACGGTCATCCAAAAGGAGAGCCTGCCCCACTACCTGCTCAATCCCGACGAGATGGTCTTCGAAAACGGCGACACCATCATCAAGGAAGGCAACACCGACACGACCTTCTACAAGCTCATCCAGGGCTGCCTGGACGTGTGCAAGGGCCAGAACATCATCGCCGAGATCTCCCAGAACAACACCTTCTTCGGCGAAATGAGCGCCATGGTGGGCTCCCGGCGCAGCGCCACCATCAGAAGCAAAGGCCGCAGCATCGTCAAGGTCTTTCCCGGCGACAAGCTCAGCGAGGTTTTGGAAAACTATCCTGACATTTCCAAGCAGATCATCAACACCTTGGTGCTCCGGCTCAACGAGTCAAGCAATCGCCTCTCGGAGCTGATGCAACACCGCATCGAGCTGGAGCGCACCTACGTCAACCAGCTGACCTCCACAGTCGGCATGGCCGGAACCATGCCGGCGGGCTCCAGGCCCATCGCCTCGGCCCCCAAGGGCGGGTCGGCCGGCGCGGGCGTGGCCATGGCCAACAAGCCCTCTGCCCTCGCCAAGCTGGCCGCCCGCAAGGCGACCGCCGAGGGCGGGGGCGCGGCCGTCGGGCTCAAGCCCGGCAACGGCAGCGGCGGCCAAGCGGTCATCAGGCCGGCGCCCAAGCCCGCCATGCACCCGGACGCCCAAGCCACCGCCGTCATCGCCCCCGCGCCGCCCAGGGCGGCGACCGGCGGGCCCGCCGCCGCCCAGCCGATTCCGATCGTCCAGCCTGTCATCCAGCCGTCTCCGCCCGCCAGGCCGGCGGCCGCCCAGCCGGCCCCGGCCGCCCAGCCGGCCGCCAGGCCGCCCCAGCCGGCCGTCGACGCCTCCCGGACGGCGCAGGCGCTGACCTCCAGCCGCAGCTTCGCCCGCAGCCTCATGCCGGCCGATCAGACCCAGTTGGTGGTCATGGCCAAAGCCGGACCGCCGGCCAAGATTCTGCGCGAGGTTCGGGACGCCCGTTGACATCCTCCTAAAATCAGAGGATTCCTGTGACGTCTTTTCAAGAGCCTGCGTCGCGGGGGCTTCCGGGCTCGCGGCCGCCGGCGCCTCGCGCTCCCGGCGAGCCTGACGGCGGCCTGAACCACGACGGCCGCCGAAGGGACGAAGGCTTGGACCGACCCTGGACGACGATCGGCGCCGGTCTTGCTCGCGTCCCAAGGACGGGCTCAAACGACCTCGGAGAGCGCATTCGACCGCCTCGTTTTTTTTCCGAGCTTTTTGTTCGCGCCTCGGCTTGCGTTTTTTTTCCGCGTCAGGCTTTCATTTCGCGCCGCCTCACCCGGCGCCTTGGCCGTCGGTCCAGCCGGACTGCGACGTTGGGCCTCGGCGCCGGCCTCGCCGGCCGGCTCGGCCGCCCTGGAATCTCGCCGGGACGGACGACGCCGCGCTTTAAGGGCTTCCGATGAAATCGAGCGAACGACGTCGCCAGACCGCGGCCAGGCCGGCGCCTCCCCGCCGCCCGGCCACGGTTAGGACCGCGCTTTCGGCCGCGTTAACGATCGCGCTGCTGGCCGCGCTCTTGGCCTGCGGCCTGCGGCCCGTCCAGCTCCAGGCGGCCTCCGGGCGCGTGGCCTGCGCCAGCTATCCGGTTTGGCTTTTCGCCCGCTTTCTTTCCGAAGGCCGCGATCGCTTCGCCCTCGAGCTGCTGACCAATCCGGCCGCCGGCTGTCCCCACGAGTTCGCGCCGACGCCTAGGGACCTCGAGCGGCTGACTCAAACCGGCGTGGTGATCAAAAACGGCTTGAATTTGGAGCGTTATCTTGACAAGGCCCTGCGGGTGGCGCCGCCCGACGTCCGCGTCGTGGACGCCAGCCGCGGGATTCCGACGCTGTCGCTGACGTGGGGCCGCCTCGATCTGGGGGGCGATCAGGTCCCCGGTCCGGACGGCCGCCTGCCGTCGCTGACCCCCAATCCGCACATCTTCCTGTCGCCTCGTCTGGCCAAGACCATGGCCGCCAACATCGCCGCGGCCCTCACGGAGCTCGATCCCGAAGGCGCCGAGCACTACGCCGCCCGGCTGGAGCTGTGGAACGCCGACATGGAGGAGCTCGAGGCGGCCGCGGCCGCCTTCAAGGCCGCCAGGCGCGGCCGCAAGGTCGTCACCAGCCACGGCTTCATGGACTACCTGGCCCATGATTTGGGCTTGACGGTGCTGGCCGATCTGAGCCCGTCCGAAGAGAGCCCGCCATCGGCGGCCAGACTGGCCGCGCTGAGCCAGCTCATCGCCGGCCAAGGCGTCTCGGCCGTGCTGATCGATCCCGAGGCCGATCCGGCCACGGCCCGCGCGCTCAGCCGCGAGACGGGCGTCCCGGCGGCCGTGCTGGACACGGCCGCCGCCGGCCCGGCCGACCCGCCGGCGGATTTTTTCCAGCTGGTGATCAAGGAGGACCTCCAGCTGCTCGCCAGGCTCATCCCGCCCGACCCCGTCCCGCCGGCCGCGCAATGACGGCCGCGGTGAGCCTGGAAGGGGTCGGCGTGACGCTGGGCCAGTTCGAGGTTTTGCAGGACGTGACGCTGAGCATCCCGCCCCGCCGTCAGACGGTCGTCGTCGGGCCCAACGGGGCCGGCAAGAGCACCCTCGTGCAGACCATTTTGGGCCATTGGCCGCATCAAGGCCGCATCGTCTTCGATCCGCCCTCGCCCCGCTTCGGCTACGTGCCTCAACGCCTGGACTTCGACCGACGCCTGCCGCTGACGGTCATGGAGTTTTTGGCCCTCGGCCTGACCGCCCGGCCCGTGTGGCTGGGGCTCTCGCGACAAGTCAAGGAGCGCGTCGCCGGCAACCTCGAGCTCGTCGAGGCCAGCCGCCTGGCCCGCCGTCCGCTGGGCGCCTTGTCGGGCGGCGAGACCCAACGGATCCTGCTGGCCGCGGCCTTGTCGGCGCGGCCCGACATTTTGGTGCTCGACGAGCCGGCCACCGGGGTGGACGTCTACGGCGAGCAGCTTTTGTGCGAACTGCTCGACGATCTCAAGCTCGGCTGCACCGTCATCATGGTCAGCCATGATCTGCCCATGGCCCGGGCTCACGCCGACTGGCTGGTCTGCCTCAACCGCCGGGTGGTGGCCGCCGGCCCGCCGGAGGAAATTTTCGAGTCCGACGCGCTGGCCAAAACCTTCGGCCTCCACCAAGGGCTCGCGCCGGGCCGCGCCGCCAGCCCCTGTCCGGGCCTCAAGCCGCTTCCCTCCGCCTCGGCCCGGAAAGGGTGAGCCCGTGGGCCTTTTGACGACGCTCTACGATCTCGCGGGCCTCGTCTACGAGCCCATGTTCATGCGGCGCGCCGCCGCGGCCCTGCTGCTGCTGTCGCTGGCCTCGGCCGGGGCTGGCGTTTTGGTCGTCAACCGCCGCATGGCCTTTTTCCCCGACGCGGTCGGCCACTCCGTCTTCGTCGGGGTGGCCCTGGCCCTGTGGCTCCGGCTCGACGTCCAGCTGACGACCCTGGCCGTGGGCGTGACCATCGGCTTGGGCGTCGTCGGGCTGGCCCGCCGCAGCCGCTTGGCCCCCGACACGGTCATCGGCCTGGTCTTCTCCGGGGCCGTGGCGGCCGGCCTGGCCCTGGTCAGCCGCCAGCCCCACGCCGCGGCCGGCTTGAGCCGCTTCTTTCTGGGCGACGCGCTGACGGTCGACGACTCGCAATTGGCGGCCCTGCTGGCGCTCGACGCCGTCTCGTTCGTCTTTCTGGCGGCCTTGGGCAACCGTCTCACTCTGGCCTGCGTGCTGCCCGACGCCGGCGCCAAAAACGGCTGGGCCGAACTGGCCTTCGGGGCCTACCTGGCGCTGGTGGTCATGGTCTCCGTCCAGGCCGTGGGGGTGCTGCTGGTGACGGCCCTGCTGGTGGCCCCGGCCGCCGCCGGCCGGCTGTGGGCCTCGTCGGCCAAAGGGATGTTTTGGACCACCCTGATCGTCTCCGTCGTCTCGGGCCAGGCTGGCCTGTGGCTTTCCTATCTGCCCAGCGTCAACGCCTCCGCCGGGGCCGTGGTGGTCTTGTGCAACGTCGCCGCCTTCGGCCTGATCGTCGTCTGGCGAAGGCTGCGTCTGGCTCGGGGCTGAGGCTCGGGCCGCGGCGGAGTAAGGGCTCGGTCCGCGGCGGAGAATCGGCTCGGCCTGAGCTCGAGGATCAGCTTGGCCCGCGGCGGAAGATAAGCTCGTCGCAGAGCGGAGGA
>JAISZC010000012.1 GCA_031269485.1 Deltaproteobacteria bacterium | reverse complement strand
CCAAGAGGCCGAGCCAAGACGCCGAGGCCAAGGCGCTGCGCCAAGACGCCGAAGCCACGGTGCCAGTCAAGACGCTGTGCCATGACGCCGAAGCCAAGGCGCCGCGCCATGACGCCGCTCCAAGACGCTGTAGCCAAGACGCTGAAGCACAGGCGCCGAGCCAAGACGCCGAAGCCAAGACGCTGCGCCACGGCGCCGCGCCGCGCCACGGCGCCAGCCAAGGCGCCGAGCCAAGACGCCGCGCCATGGCGCCAGCCAAGACGCTGTGCCATGACGCTGAAGCCACGGCGCCGCGCCAAGACGCCGAAGCCAAGGCGCCGAGCCACGGCGCCAGTCAAGACGCTGTGCCATGACGCCGAAGCCAAGGCGCCGCGCCAGATCATTCGCTTTCAGGAGGCGTCCATGCCGCTCAAATCGAAGTCAAGCGACGGCCGAGCCCCGGCCGCTCGAGCTGAGCGGGCCGACGGCGTCGGGCTTCCCGACGACGGCCCGGGCCGCGCCGGACGCCGCTCGACCGGCCGGCGGCGGCGCCTGATCCGGACCTTGCTGCGGCTGTCGGCCGTCGGCCTGGCGGCCTGCCTCGTCGCCCTGACTTTGGGCTATCTGGTGGTCGAGCCGCCCGATCCCCGCGACTTCGCCGTGTCCCCGACCGTTTTGGATCGGCGCGGCCGGCTCGTCTACGTGGGCCTGTCGGTCGACGACGAGCGCCTGACGCCGACGCCGCTGGCGGAGATGGGCCCGTGGCTGCCCAGGGCCATCGTCGCCATCGAGGATCGGCGCTTTCGCCGGCATCCAGGCGTCGATCCGGCGGCGGCGCTGCGGGCGGCCGCGCAAAACGTTTTCCATCGGCGGATCGTCTCCGGCGCCTCGACGATCACCGTCCAGCTCGTCCGGCTCTCGCGGCCCAGGCCTCGCGAGCTGGGCTCGAAGGTCGTCGAGTTTCTGGAAGCCCTCAAGCTCGAGCGCGCGCTGACCAAGGACGAGATTTTGGAGCTCTACCTCAACCGGGCCCCCTTCGGCGGCAACATCCGCGGCGTGGGCGCGGCGGCCAGGATATGGTTCGACAAAAAGCCCGCCGAGCTGTCCTTGGGCGAGAGCTGTCTGCTGGCGGCCCTCTTGCGAGGTCCGACTCTCTATCGCCCCGATCGCCGGCCCGAGCTGGCCCGCCGCAAGCGGGACTTCATCCTCGGCTCGTTGGAGCGCCGCGGCCTGATCGCCGCGGCGGAGGCCGAGGCGGCCCGGGCCGAGCCCGTGGGCGGTCCCCGCGGCCGGCTGCCCCGGCTCGCCCCGCATCTGGCCCGGCGGCTTCTGGCCGAAACCTCGCCGGCGCGCTGGCGCTGGGGGGCGCCGGGCTTTCGCGGGCTGGGCGCCTCCATCGATCTCGACGTCCAGGATCAGCTCGAGCGCCGCCTGCGGCTGGCCTTGGCCGCCTGGCCCTCGGAAGTCGTCGGCGCCGGCGCCTTGATGGACAGCCGTTCCGGCCAGGTGCTGGCCTACGTGGGCCAGGCGGCCGGCCGAGGCCAGGCTGGCGACGTCGACGTCGTCAGGGCCCGACGCTCCTCCGGCTCGACCCTCAAGCCTTTCATTTATCTGGCGGCCTTCAGCGAAAAAGGTCTCTCGCCAGCCTCTCTTTTGGCCGACACGCCCCTGGGCCTGCGGGGCGAGGCCCCCCGCAACTACGACGGGTCCTATCGGGGGCCGGTCAGCGCCGGCCGGGCTTTGGCCGAGTCCCTCAACGCCCCGGCCGTCCGGGTCCTGCGCCTGACGGGCCGCGAGGCGGCCCTGCGGACGCTGCGCTCGGCCGGCCTGTCGCTGCCCTTCGATCGCGAATACGGCGACTCGCTGGCGTTGGGCGGGGCCGAGACGACTGTGGAGGAGCTGCTGACGGCCTACGGGACTTTGGCCGCCGGCGGGGCGGGACGGCGGCCGGTCTACCGGTCGGCCGCCGAGCTCGGCTTGGACGCCTTGGGCGCCGGCGGTCGGGAAGGGCGAGGCGAAAAAGGCCGGCTGCGCGTCGACGCCTCGGGCTTTAGGAGAATGGCGGACGGCTCGGCTCTGACGGCCGGCCAGACGCCCGGCCAGAGCGAGCCGCCAAGCGCGCCGCCGAGCCGGTCGCCGCTCGACGAGCCAAGCTCCGTTCCGCTCTCCGTTCCGGGCTCCGCTCCGCAAGTCGAGCCGTTCGAGCCGTTCGAGCTGCTCGACGAGCCCGAAGAAGCCAGCTTGTCCGCCTCTTTGGGGGAGGTCGGCCTGATCCGGCTTGGGGCTCGTCCCGGCCGCCGAGCCGACGCGTCGTGGGCCTCCTCCTCCTCCTCCTCCTCCTCCTCCTCCTCCTCCTCTTCTTCTTCTTCTTCAGGCGCGGCCGCCTTCGCGGACGCCTCGGAGGCGCCGAGCCTGCCGGCCCCGGCGGTCTGGCTGGTCAACCAGAGCCTGCGCGACGACCGCCGCCTGCCGCCCGGGCTGCGGGGCGACGGCCTGGCCTTCAAGTCCGGCACCTCCCACGGCTTCCGGGACGCCTGGCTGGCCGTCTACACTCCCGAGCTGACTCTGGCGCTGTGGCTGGGCGATCTTTCCGGCCGCGGCCATGAGGGCCTCTCGGGCTTGGCCGCCTTGGGCACCGAGGCGGTGGCCCTGATGCGGTCCGTCGGCGGTCCGGCCGTCTGGCCCGAAGCTCCGGCCGGCCTGGAGCGCCTCAAGGTCTGCTCGGTCTCCGGGGCGCCCGTCGGACCGCATTGCCCCGACGCCCGCTGGGCCTGGCGCGTCTCGGGCGCCAGCCGGCCCTGCGGCCTCCACGTCCGCCGCGGCGGCCGCAGGGCGTCCTTGTGGCCGCCGGAGCTGGCGGGCTTCATGGCGGGCCTGGAATCCAGCCAAGGACCGGGCCGAGCTCAGCCCCGCATCGTCTCGCCGCGGGCGGAATCGATTCTGAGGCTCGACGGCCCCGACGAACGGCTGCCGCTCAAAAGCGAGGGAGCCGTGGGGCTGGTGCATTGGTTTGTCGACGACGAGTTTTTTCGAAGCGCGCCGGCCGACCAGACCCCGGCCCTGAAGCTGACGCCCGGCCGCCATCAGGTGGGCCTGGTCGACGCGCGCGGCTTTACGGCCGCCGCCGTCTTCGAGGTCCAGCCATCCCAAGGCCTCAAGCCTGTCCCGCCGACGCCCAAGCTCAGCTTCCGGCCGTCGAGGGCCGCGGCGCCTCGCGGCGGCGAGACGGACGAGACGAGTCGGGCTGGCGCGGGAGAGCCCGGTCGGTCTGCGGCGTCGCCGCCAGGCTCGGCTCGGAGCTCGGCTCAAGGTCCGGCTCAAGATTCGGCTCAAGATTCGGTTCAAGATTCGGTTCAAGGTCCGGTTCAAGGTCCGGTTCAAGATTCGGCTCAGGCGTCGCCGCCAGGCTCGGCTCGGAGCTCGGCTCGGAGCTGATTGGAGCGACGGCCCGCGGCCAGCCGACGGCGGTCCGTGAAGGTTGCGGACTGCCCGACGGCCCCGGCTGAGGACGCTGCTCTTTCGTCCTTTTTGCAGCCTTTCCGGCGCCTTCGGCGCGGCTTCTTTTTTTTCGACGCCCTGGCGTCGCTCTCGCTTTTCGACCGCCTCGGGCGGCCCCGATCCCGTCGGCCGCCTTGGCTTGAGCCGTCCTTCTCTTTGCCTCAAGGAGCGATCATGTCCGAAAATCCGCGGCCCGCCCGCCAACCCAAGGTCCTCGCCGTCGTCGCGACGGCCGTCGTTTTGCTCGTTCTCGCAGGCTTGGTCGTCTCGCTGAGCGGCCTGATCGCCGACCCCGCGCAGCTGTCCGGGCCTCGGACTTCGGCGGCGGTCCGCAAGCCGGCCGATGACCTCAAGCCGGCCGATGATCGCAAGCCGGCCGATGTTCGAAAAGCCGCCTCGGCCGCCGTCCGGCCGGACGCCCAGGTCCGCGATGTGCCCCAGGCCGTGCTTTCCACCAGGAAATGGGAAGACGGCGGTCAGGTCATGTTGCTGACTTACGACCGGTTCCAGGTCGCCTCCGACGAAGTGGGCGTCGTTCTGGGAATCGGCGAGGGGCCATTGGAGTTGACGTCCGGCCCGTCGGGCGTCAAAGTCCATTGGGAGAACCGCTCGACGCTGTGCGTCAACTTGGGGCTGTCGCCCGAGGAGTGGGGCGCCTTTTTGGGAGGCGGCGGCGAGCTGGCCTGGCGGTTCAAGCCGGGCTGGGACGTGGCCCTCGTCACCGAATATGACGAGCGGCTCGAAAAAGAACTTAAGGAGCTTCAGGAGGACAGGACAAGAACGGAGATTGAGAGCCGGCAGCTGTTGCGGACCCTGAAAAACATGCCCAGGTTTTGGCTGCAGCGTTTCGAGATCGTCGCGGACGGACCTCGCGCCGCCTCGGTCTCGATCAAGGGCAACCCTCCGGCGGCCCAGCTGCTTTGGAAGCGGGAGCGCGACGATCTCGTCGTGACAATCGTGTTCAACCGCGAAATGGTCGACGCAGCCCAAGTCGGCCGCTATCTGATTCCCGATCAGGACCAGCCGCCCGTGACGATCACGCCCGCGCTGGGCCTGATCGGCCGGTGGACTTCCCAGTCGGAGTTTGAGCTGGCCACCGCGGGCTTCGGCGACAAGGCTTATTGGGAGCAGATCGTCGACGTGCCTTTCAAGGCGGCTTTGAGGCCGGATCTCAAGACCCTCGACGGCCGGCCGGCCGGCGAGGCGGCGCTGTGGGCGCCTGACGAGGAGCTGATCTTCGACTCCTTCAAGGTGCTTGACGTCGATGAGGCGGGCTTTGACGACGAGGGCCGTCTGCTGATCGACATGACGGTCAATAAGCCCATGAAGGTCGACGAATTGGCCTCCGCCGCCGTCTGGACCTCCGTGTCGGGCGGCCGCGGCGACGTCGAGACGGTTTTGGAGCAACGGGCGGCCTACGACCGGAGCGGCGACGGGACGGCCGACGCCGGGGGTTTGGCCGGCCTCGACGGCGAAAGCGGCGAAATCGCCCAAAGCGGCGGCGGGCGCGTCATCGAGCTGCTGGGCGTCGTGCTCGACGGCGTAGTCGCGGACCGGGCGGGCGGCGAGGCCGCGGGCCTGACGGCCCGTTGGCGGCTGCCGGCCGAGCAGGGCGAACGTCTGAAGCTGAGGCTCTCCGGCCTCAAGTCGGCCGACGGCCGAGGCCAGCTCGACGAGCTGACCGGCGAGCTGCAGGTCGACTTTCGCTTCGCTGTCCAGGATGCCTACTTGGATGTCGAAAGCAAGCATCCTTTCAGAACCTATTTCGTGATTCGTCTCGAAAACGATTTAGCCCCCGATCAGGATCTGGCTTCCTTCGTGACCTTGGATCCGCCGCTGCCCTTCACGGTCGAGACGTGCTGGGGAGGGCTGAGGATCTTCGCGCCCTTCGGCGGCGAGCGCGAGGTCAGGCTGACCCTAAAAAAGGGCCTGCGCAGCGAATCGGGCCTCCTCAACCAGGACGCCAGCTGGACCATCGACCGCCCCGCGCCCGAGTCCCGCTTGACGTTCCTGGGCGACGGCCGCTACGTCGCCGCCCGGGGCCCCAAGCTGGTCAAGCTGGCGGGCCGGGACGCCGATTTGGTGCGGCTCCAGGCCTGGCGGATCCACGAGTCGAATTTGCCCTTCATCCTCAACGTCGGCGCGCTCGATAGCGAAGACGAGGTCAGGCTGGGGCAGCAGCTGTCCGAAAAAGTCCTCGACGTCGAGGCGCCCACCGGGGCCGTCCGGGGCGAGGTTTTCGAGCGGCTCGTCGATCTGTCCGAGCTGCTGGGCCCCGAGGTCCGCGGGGCCTACGTCCTGAAGGCCTTGCCGTTGAGGCGCCTCGACGACGGCTCGCTGGTCTCCGTGGGCTTGCACGAAGACGAAGACTATCAAAATCCGTGGAACGACGCGAGCGACTATTGGCTTTTTTCCGGACGCTACCTGCCGGCGACCGTGACCGATCTGGGCCTGGCGGCCAAGACGCTGCCGGGCTCGACGACGGTCTTCGTCTCGAGCCTGTCCGCCGCCCGGCCGCTGGCCGGCGTTCGGGTGCGGCTCTACGATCGCGCCAATCAGATCGCCGCCGAGGGCCTCACCGGCGCCGACGGGCTGTGGACGGCCCCGACCGGGTCCGGGCGGGCGGTCTTTCTGACGGCCGAGCGCGACGGCGATTTGAGCTGGCTGGCGCTGGGCGAGGAGCCGCGGGAGCTCATCGCTCCCTCCGGCGCCGACCGTCCGAATTCCTACGACCGGTGGTTCACCAAGATGGGCGGCTGGCTGCCGACGCCCGAGACGGCCGGCGCGGACGTCTGCGCGGCCTACGGCTGCGGCGAGTATCTCCAGGGCGGCTACGAGGTCTTGGCGCATCTGCCGCGCGGCGTCTACAAGCCCGGCGAGACCGTCGAGGTCAAGGCCCTGGTGCGCGACAAACGGATTCGGCCCCCGGCCGGGGAGTTTCCGCTCGTGTGGCGGCTTGTCGACCCCGACGGGCGCGCGGTGGCGCAGGGGCGGTCCAATCTCGACGTCTGGGGCGGGCTCCATTTCAAGGCGGCGCTGCCTTTCTCGGCCCGGACGGGCCAGTGGCGCGCCGTGATCTCCGCGCCCGGGTCCGAGACGGTTTTGGGGCAGGCCGACTTTCTGGTCGATGACTTCGTCCCCCCGAGGATAGAGCTGGCCTTGGCCGCCGAGCCGGAGCGGCTGGAGGGTCCGCGGCGGCCCGTGCGCCTCGCCGGGCGGGCCGACTGGCTTTTCGGCGCCCCGGGCGCGGGCTTGGATTGGGAGATGCGCGTCTCGGCCCGCGCCCTGACTTTCGCGCCGGCCGGCTGGGAGGCCTTCGACTTCGCCGGCGCCGCTTTGGACGCCGGCCCCTGGAACTGGCAGGACCTCTCCGGCGAGCTTGACGCCGAGGGGCGTCTGGCGCTCGACTACGAGCCCTATCAGGCCGCCGAGGACCTGCCGCCGTCCGTGGAGATCATCTTCGACTGGCGCGTCATGGACGACGCCGGCCGGTGGACCGGCCGGCGGGCCAAGCTTCCGTGGCTGACGCGCGAAGTTTTCACGGGTCTGAAGCTGCCGGCCGAGGCCGTCTCCGGCCGCCGCTTCGAGGTCGAGCTGGCCGCGATCCAGGCCGACGGGCGCCCGGCCGAGCTCGAAACGCTCGTCGCCGAGGTCTTTCGCGTGCGCCGCCGCGGCTACAACCTCGTCGTCCACGGGACGGTCCGGCGCTCGGAGACCGACGACCTCGAGCCGCTGGCCTCCGTCGAGGTCCGGCTGGCCGAGGGCCGCGGGCGCCTGGACTTCGTCCCGCCCGCCCCGGGCCTCTACGAGGTGGCCGTCACCACGCCGCAGGCCGGGACCGTCCGGCGCCGGCTGACCGTCGTGGGCCTGACGACGCAGGAGGAAGCCGCCGAGCCGCAGGCCTACGGCAAGCTGGAGACTTTTTTCGAGAAAGCCGTCCACCAGCCCGGCGAGACGGCCCGGGCCCTGGTCAAGCTGCCCTTCGAGGATTTTTCCGGACCGGTGTGGGTGACCTTGGAGACCGACGAGCTGCTGCATTCGGCCGTGATCCAGGCCCAGGGGTCGGAGATCGCCTTGGAGGTGCCCGTGCCCGTCGAGACGGTCCAAAACGCCCATCTGACCGCGGCCGCCGTCCGTCCGGTCTCGGCCGACGGTCAGGCCCAGGGCTGGCTGACCGTCGGCCGGGCCTCCTTGGAGATGGATCGCCGGCGCCACGAGCTGCTCGTCGAGCTCGACGCCCCCGAGAGACTGACCCCGTCGACCAAAGTCAAGCTGCGCGTCAGGCTGACCGACCCCGACGGCCGGCCTTTGGCCGGCGAGCTTTCGGCGGCCTTCGTGGACGTGGCGGTGTTGGATCTCACCGGCCACCGGGCCCCCGATCCGGCCGCGACGTTCCTGCGGAGCCGCCGGCCTCTGGGCCGGCTCCACGCCATGCACGATCAGATTCTGCCGCAGCTGGCGCCTAGCCTGCCGTTTTTGGCCGCCGGCGGCGGGGACAGCGACGAGTCGGGGCATTATTCGCCCTTCCGGCGCAACCAGCTGATCTTGTCGCTCTTCGTGCCCTCAGCCGTGGCCGGGCCCGACGGCTGGGCGGAGGTGGAGCTCGACGTCCCGGAATACTCCGGGGAAGGACGTCTGACGGTGACGGCCTCGTCGGGCGACCGTTTCGGGACTTGGGAAAAAAGGGTGCGCGTGGCCCGCGAGCTGACCGTGGAGCCGACGGCCCCGCTGGCGCTGGCCCCGGGCGACGAGTTCGAGGCCTCGGCGCGGATCTTTTTGGCCCCCGAGGCCCGGCCCGGCGAGCCGACGGCGATTGCGCTGTCGACCGACGGGCCGCTCGCGATCGTCTCCGTCGAGGGCGAAGACGGCCCGATCGAGGATTGGCGGAACTTGAGCCTGGCGCTGGCGCCGGGCCGGACCGTCTCCTTGAAGCTGCGGCTTAAGGCCGCGCCGTCGCCGGCCGCGGCCGACCCCGGCGGTGGCGGCCGCGTCGCCGGGGGCGGCGGGCTTGGAGGCGCTGGAGACGCCGGCGGCGGGCTTGGCGGGTTTGGCGGAAATGGCGGAGCTGAAGGCGCTGAAGGAGCTGTAGGATCGGCCGACGCCGGAGACGCCGATCGGACCGGCCTTCAGGCCGCCTTCGGCGGGCTGGTCGGCCGGGCCGCGCCGACGGCCTTGACCGGGCCGGCCGCCCTGATCGTCGAGGCCAGCCGAGGCGTCGAGACCTTCGCGCAGCGGGCCGAGACGGTCGTCCGGCCTCCGTATCCGCGCGTCAGCCGCAGCTTCGGCGGCCAGGTGGAGGGCGCCCGGCAGAGCATCGAGCTGTCGGCCGTGGGCTTTTTGCCTGGGACGGTCAAGGCCTCGCTGACTCTGACCTCCGGGCCGGCGGCCGAGCTGCTGCGGGCTTTGGAGTATTTGGCCGACTATCCCTACGGCTGCCTCGAGCAGACCGTCTCTCAGGCTTGGCCTTATTTGGCGGCTGAGGATCTGCAGGCCTTCGTCTCCAAGGGCGAGATCGACTCGGCCGAGATGGCCCTGCGGACGGCCGTCGCCCGCGTGGCCACCATGCAGACCTTCCGGGGCGGCTTTGCGCCCTGGCCCGGCGGGCGGGAGATCTACGGCTGGGGCTCGGTGTACGCCGCCCATTTCCTGACGGAAGCTTCCCGCCGGACGGAGCTGCCCAAGGGGCTGCTGGAGGACGCCCTGGATTGGCTGCGGGCCTCCTTGCCCGGAGATTTCAGCGGAGGCGACGACGACGACGACGACGACGACGAAGAAGAAGAAGAAGATCGGTCGGTCGCCGCTCTGGCCGCCAAAGCTTACGCCGTCTACGTGCTCAACCTCAACGGCGACCCGCAGACCAGCTGGGTCAACTACCTCAAGCGCCGCGGGGAGGCCTTGCCGCCCTCGGCCGAGATCCTGCTGGCCGGGGCCGAGGCCTTGCGTCTCGGCCGCAGCGACCCTCTGGTCGAGCTCGAGGGTCGACTCGATCGCCGGACCGTCCGTTGGCCTTTGGGGCCCAGCCTGGAGACCCCCGCCCGCAACCTGGCCCTGCGCCTGCTGGTTTGGAACGAGGTCGATCCGCTCCATCCCCGCGCTCGCGAATTGGCCGTCAGGGTGGCCGCCGACGGCCGCCGGGGCGACTGGCTCAGCACCCAGGAGAACGGCCTGGCCGTCTTGGCCCTCGGCGGCCACCTCAAAAAGTCGGCGGCCGGCGAGCCTTACCGGGCCGAAATACGCGCCGCCGACGGCTCGACGGTGGCGACGGCGGGGCACCTCGATCCCGGCGGCGCCGGCCCGGAGCAGCTGGCCGGCCGGCTCGACGGGCCGCTGACCGTCGTCGTCGACGGGCCGGGCCGGCCCTGGTGGAGCGCCTCAGTCTCGGGCGCGCCTCTGGCGCCGCCCGCCCCGAAGGCTGACGGGCTGACCCTCCAGCGCGTCTGGCGAGTCGAGGACGACGCCTACGGGCCGGCCGAGGAGTTCGCGCTCAATCGCTCCGAGGATTTCGGCCAGCTGCCGGCCTTCCGGCGCGGCCGGCGGGTGGCGGTGACCTTGACGGTCGAATCGACGGAGGACGCCGACAACGTGGTGGTGGCCGACTTGACGCCAGGCGGCTTCGAGTTCGTGGGGCTGGCCGAGGGCGAGTCCAACGACGTGAACCGCTTGGAGCTGCGGGAAGACCGGGCCGTGGCCATCTTCTCGCTGCGGGCCGGCCAAAGGACCTCTCTGACCTATCATCTGCGGGCGGTCACGCCGGGCCGGTTCGTTTTGCCGCCGACCGCCGCCGAGGAGATGTACCGGCCGCAGCGGCAGGCCGTCTTGGCCTCCGGGACGGTCGCGGTCCAAGACGGCGACTGAGGGTGGCCTAGCCGACGGGGGCGCGGCAAGAGCGGCCCGGCCAAGGACGACAGGGCAGGGCGGCCCCAGGAAGGCGGCTCTAGGAGGGCGGCTCGAGGAGGGCGGCTCGAGGAGGCCGGGCCCGAGGAGGCTGGGCAGACGGCTGGCGAGGAAGGCCTGAGCCCATCAACAAGGGAGGGCGGCCCTCGGCCGGCCGCCGCCGGAGAGAGGCGCCTGGGGCCTCTGCGGCCGGTCGAAGCGAGAGGACGAAAAGAGGCGCGGGGCGGACGGCCGCCCCGCGCCTCTTTGACCTCCAGCCAAGCGAGGTGAGGCGGGGCGAGGCAAGGAGACGCGAGGCAAGCCGCGGCCAGTTCGGATCAATTGACTTTGGGCCTTGAGGCGCCTCTCTCCGGTCAGCATTAGGCTCTCTTGCCGGTTGTCGTCCCTGGTCAAGTACCTCAAGCGTCGTCTGGACGCCGCTTCAAACGCCGCCGCCGCCGCCACCACCACCACCACCACCACCACGGCGGTGGCGGCAAAGGGCGCCACGAAGGGGCCGCGTCCCCCGGGCTTCGGATCGGGAGCGGCGTTTTCCCCTGGCCTAGTCCCTCGAAATCCTCACGGCCCGCCTGTCGGCGGCCTGCTCGACGTCAGGCGCGAGGCGTCCGAGCCGCCGAAAGCCTGGACGTCTTCAAAGACCGCCTAAAGCGGCTGGCCGCGGCCGAGATTGGCTTCGCAGGGCCGCCCCTCCGCGCCTGGCGCGTCTCTTGGTCGGCCCGATCATCGGGCATTTTCATCGGGCGCTTTCGCCCTTGCAGCCTTGAGCTGGGGGTTCGCTTTTGACCGCCGCCGCGCGGGGCTGGTCGCCCGTGGACAGACCACGCCCACCGTCCTGCGGGGCCGTACCATCGTCTTTCGCCGCCGCGGCAAGGAGCTCTTCGACGGCCTCAGGCGGCCGGTCCAACTCAGGGCGCCGTTTCCCGCCGAGCGGCCGCTCGAGTTGCGTTGGACGTTCATATCTGCTACAATGCGGGTCATAAGCCAAGGTCCGCTTTGACCTCGCGGCCTTTCAAAGCCTCAGGCTCTTGGTCGCCTTGCCTTTTGTTCCGAAATTTGGTTAGTTATTTTTTTTATGTTCGATATGCTGTTATGCATAAATAACTGTTTGAAAAAAACAATTACTAATATTATAATAACTTAATCTATATATAGCAGTTATATCCCACGGTCCGGCTTGTTAGCATCTTTTTTTATGATTGCGCCACCTGTACAAATTTGATGACATGAGATATCGATCTACTGTTTCAATTGTGATTGTTATAACTATATTTGTTATTCTTAACAAGCTATTATAGCCTATAAAGATCAATTATTATAAAAAAATTAATAGCAGGGAATAGCGATGGTCAAATTAACATTTATATCGACTAACCTCATCGGTTGTGGCTGGATAATTTGAAGATGGCTTTAAATTATCAGGACCATGGGTGGGGAGGGCCTTCGGGGAGGTATAATGGTCTCGCCTTTTGCTGGCATTCGTTTGATTTCAAAATTTTTGCTAATTTATTATTAATTATATTATTACAGTCTAGATAATTTATTTCAATATCTTAACAATATTTTTCTATCTTTAAACTTAAAAATTTGAAAATGCACCTTAACCTGCTGAAATCACTAATGAATTTTCTCACGGGACTCCGTTGATCGACTGGAGGTCGCGAGTCCAGGAAAATCAAGGAGATCAGCCATGTTTGCCCGAAATAATGGGCCCATTGCACGCTGTCCGCCTTTTTCCCGGGGACCCCGGGGGAAATGGCCTCTAGAACCCTTATCCCTCCTGGCTTTCCGAGGGTAGGGTTGCACTGACCTCTC
>JAISZC010000005.1 GCA_031269485.1 Deltaproteobacteria bacterium | reverse complement strand
CATAGCGACCCGCGGCGGGCCGGACGGCCCGGGAATGAAGTTTTTTGGCGCCGGGCCGTCGGCCCGCTTGGTCAAGAATCCGTTTTCACCGATAGTCAAGCTGCTCCGGCGAGGTCGTCGTCGCCTCGGGGTCGGCCAAAAAGAGCTGCGGGCCGGCGAAGTCGGTCTCCGTGTCCTGATGGAGCCGCAAAAAGCCGACCCGGGCCAGCTCGAGCACCGCCAGGAAGCTCAAGGCCAGCTCGAAGACGTTGGCCGCGGACCGGGCCAAGTCCTTAAAATGAACGCTTTTGATGCTTGTCAGTAGATTACGGATTTCCTCCAGTTTTTCACCTATAGTTTTAGTCTCTATTTTAAATTTTAGAGTATCTTCTTCGACTGTTCGTCGACCAATAAGATTATTCCAGGCTTTCATCAGCTCAAATAGGGTGCTCTTAATTTCTCTAGGCTGATTTTGGAGTTTTTCGTCATTGAGGAAGGCGGCCCCTCGCAAAAAAACGTCCCGGTCCAGCTGCGGCCGGTCAGACAAGGTCTCCGCGGCAGCTTGAAAGGCCGCGTACTCCAGCAAAGGCCTGACCAGCTCTTCGCGCGGGTCCGCGGCCGGCTCCTCGCCGGGCTGCGCGTCCGTCGGCAACAGCAGCCGCGACTTGATGTGGGTGAGCGTCGCGGCCATCAGCAGAAAGTCGCCGGCCTCGTCGAGGTCGGAAAAGTCCATGGCGACGACGAATTCCAGGTACTGGGCGGTGATGAGCGACACCGGAATGTCGTAGATGTCCACCTTGTTGATTTTGATCAAATGCAGCAGCAGACCCAGAGGACCTTCATAGTTTTCGAGCTTGAGCCTCAGCGGCCGGTCGGACATGGGCTCACCACAGCAGCGCGTCAATGAGCCTTAAAACCCGCGTCAGAATGACCCGGAAGGCGCCCGTCCAAATCAGAAAAATCAGAAAAGCGAAAGCGATCAGCTTGTAGCGCTCCAATTCGGCGGCGAAGCGCGGCGGCAGGAAATAGGCCGCCGCCTTGAAGCCGTCCAGGGGCGGCACGGGCAGAAGGTTAAACACGGCCAAGCCGACGTTGAGCACGCAAAAGCGCCCCAGCATCATTGCGGCGGGCTCGAAGAAGCCCCGAAAAAAGTCCGGCGGCGTGAATTTCAGGGCCAGAGCCGCCGCCAGGCCCAGCGCCAAGTTGGTCGCCGGGCCGGCCAGAGCCACCAAAGACAAATCGCGGGTCGGCCGCCGAAAGTTGCGGACGTCGATGGGCACGGGCTTGGCCCAGCCGATCAGGCCGGTGACGACCAGCGCGATGGTCCCCATCACGTCCAGGTGCGACAGCGGGTTGAGGGTCAGTCGACCTTCGCCGGCCGCGGTTTCGTCGCCGAGCTTCAAGGCCGCCCAAGCGTGGGCGTACTCGTGGCAGGTCAGAGCCAGCAGCACGGCCGGGAGAAGCAACAAGTAGTCGGCCAGGTTGGAGGAGTGCATCAGCATGATGGGGGCAATTTTTTCCTTGACGCCTAGCTTGCGGCGTCGACGTTCAAAATTTCGGGGTCTTTTCCGAAATTTTCTTGATTTTTACGGCGGACCCAAAAAATACATTGCGTCATATTCTGAGATTTAGATGTTATGGCCCGCTTGCTATGGTTTCTGATTTATTCATGGTTATTAAAATTATTTTAAAATCAAAATTTGATGAATCTATAATATTAAACTTTTAGTTTTATCTGATTAATATTGCATGATTAAAATAGTCGACATAATAGTCTGTGTTTTTATTTGTCAATTGTTTGTCGGTAAAACCTTATCAATCTTTTTATTTTCTTTGCTAAATTGCCATATGGGGCCCATTGTCGGCTGTGGCCCATAAATATTTGGCGGCGGATAAAATTTGGGGGCGGGCCAGAGCGACGCCGCCAAACGAAGGCGTCGGTTGTCCTGACGCCGGCGTTCAGCCAGTCCCGTGGCCAGCCGCGCGGCCAGCCCTGAGGTCTCAAAAGGCGGCGTCCGTTTCAGCGGCCTGGCCGGACGTACTCGGCCAAAATCAGGGTCGCGCCGGCTCTCGGCGGCAGGTGAAAACGCGCGGCGGTCAAGCCGGCGACGGCCGCGGCCGTCGTCAGGACGCTGAGGCGGCGTCTGGGCCACGATAGGCACAGCCGCCCGCCGGGGGCCAGAAGCCGGGCGGCGGCCAGAGTCAGATCCGCCAAGCTGCCGAGGGTCTCGTGCCGGAAGCCCAGCCGGTTGGCGCGGGTTGGCCCGCTGGCGTCGGCCGGGAAATACGGCGGATTGGCGGCCAGCAAATCGAGCCGGCCGGAGAAGCTGGCCGGCCGCAAGGCTCGCCAGTCGGCCTCCAGGATCCGCAAGGCCGGGGCGTCCGGCCGCCTGTCTCCGGCTCTTTGCGCGGCGCGTTCGACGTTGAGCGCCAGGCAAGACTGAAAAATGGCTTGGGCTTCGACGAAAAACAGCTCCTTGACGCCCTTCAAGCGTCCGAGAGCCAAGGCTTCCAAACCGACCACCCCGCAGCCGGCCCCGAAGTCCGCGGCCCGGCCGTCGAGCTCCTCAGGCAAAAAGCGGGCCAGCAGGAGGCTGTCTTCGGTGAAGCGCCCGCCGCTCGCAGGCTGCAGGTAGTCCGTCGGCTCGGCTGTCGGGCTTGTCTTCATCCGTCACTGGGCCTCTCCGTCCGCGCTCCTCGGCCCCCTTCGCCGCGCCGGAGCGTCGCGGGGGCGCGGGAGCGAAATGGCCGCCGCGGTCCGCATGTCGCGTTGACGAGGACAACGCGGCCCAACATATATACCACAGCCTAATGACTGAGGCAAAAAAAACGCCGCGCCGCGAAACCGGCCGCCAGCTTGCAAGGACGCGCTAAAACGGGAGCGCGCCTCGCTTTCAGCCGGCGGCCAAGTTGTTTTTGGTCCACTTGCTCCTTTTGGACGACCGGGCAGTGTGCTAAGATAACAGACTCTTGCGGTCGCGGCGTTCGAGCCGGCGGCGTTTCAGCCGGCTGCGTCTGAGCCGGCCCCTTAGGCGAGCTTGGCCGCCGGCGCCGCGGGCCGTAGCCCGTTTCGGCCGCGGCAGTTCGCCGCCAACCACCGTCGCCGCCGCCGCCGTTCGGCCGCGGCAAGCCGTCGGCCTTTTTTTTTCAGGCGGCGGCGCGGCCGCCGCGCGCGATCTCATGCTCTCAAAGGATTTTCCGCCCTGTGATGGAAAAAAAACTGCACATCAGCGATCTGAAAAAAATGTCCCCCGGCCGGACGGTTGCGCTGCCTTTGATGGTCTTGACCCGCCAAAGCGGCCGAACGTCGCGGGGCGACGGCTTTCTCAGCCTCGAGCTAGGCGACCGGACCGGCCGCCTGTCGGCCAAGGCCTGGAGCCCTGGCGAGCATCTCCTCGGCCAGCTTCAGGAAGGCGAGGTCAGCCTCGTCCGGGGCAGGATCGACTCCTTCAAGGGCCTCCCCCAGCTGATCGTCATGGAGGCCGAGCTGCTCATGCCGGACGAGTGGCGGCTGACGGACTACGTCCGCGCTCCGGCCCAGCCCCTGGACGCGATGAAGGCCGATCTGCTGGC
>JAISZC010000221.1 GCA_031269485.1 Deltaproteobacteria bacterium | reverse complement strand
TTCACGATTTCGCTCCTGGCAGGGGAGGCTGTCGTTGATGGAAAATCACGGCCTGCGGCGTCGAAAGAAGCGGAAAACAGCGGACAGGGACGTCAAGGCCATCTTACCTCAGATCGAATCCACGAGCCAGACTGCCGCCTCGCTCTCCCGCTAACTCCCCATAATCCTTGCAGAAATCCTGAACGGCCCGGCGGGATCTCCCTCCCGCCAAGTCGCACGAGATTGATCTTTCAGTAACAAAATCATTCTACCGGGTCGGCCGCTGATCGGCAAGATCCGGCTCGCCGCCGGCGCGTCCGGCCTGGGAGGACTGCATGGATTGCATGAAAAAATACGTCGTCGTGGACTTTGAAACTTATTACGACAACGACTACAGCTTGAAGAAGTTGTCGTATGAAGAGTACGTTAACCATCCAAAGTTCCGAGCCCACTGCGTCGGAATCAAGAGCGTCGGCGCCAAGCCCAGTTGCAGTGGCGTCTATAACCTGACCGACCCCGACGCTTTCCAGTTCATTAAAGAAAATCTGACCGAGCTTAACAAGCAGGGGTTCTGGTTCGTCGCGCACAACATGATGTTCGACGGCTACATCATGCGGCAGCTGTTCGACCTCCGGCTCAAGCGGCCCGTCTGCACCATGGCCCTGGCCCGCTGGACCGGCGTGGCTCGCTCGCACGGCCAGTCCCTGGCCCTGCTCGCCCAAGCGCTCAAGCTCCCGAGCAAGGGCGCCTTCTTGGAGGTCATGGTCGGGAAAAAGTTGGAGGACCTGACGGAGCAGCAGTTCAACGACTACCTGAGCTACTGCCTCAACGACGTGGAGCTGACCGCCGCCATCTACGACCGCCTCACCCGTCAGCTCACGCCCGCCGCGCAGGACTTCATCGCCCTGTCGCTGCGCATGTACGTGGATCCCATCCTCCAGCTCGACGAGACGCTGCTGGTCCAGTACATGGACGAGAAGCGGGCCGAGCAGGAGTTGGCTCGGGAGTCTCTCCAAAGGTGTTTCAATTTCCCCGACGCCGAGAGCTTTCTCAAGGCCCTGCGCTCGGCCGCCAAGTTCAGCGGCTTGCTCAGAGAGCTGGGCGTCGAGCCGCCCCTGAAGGACTCGGCCGCCAAGATCAAGGCGCGTCAGGCCGCCTTGGCCTGGGTCGCCTGTCTTAGCGGGTTCTCGAGAGGTTTTTTGAAGCCGAGGAGCAGCGGCGTCAAGGAGGCCCTGACCTCCAGTCAAAAATTTTCTTTCTTAAATCATGCACCATATCTTCAGGTGTTAACCATCCATTAGCTTTAAATTAATCAAGCTAATCCTCTAAAATTTTTTTGAAAAGTGTGTCAAACTCATCTACTGGGTTAAGATTAATAATTTCTATATTTAAGAGTTTAGTAGTTAGAATAAGTTCAATTAAAAGGTCTTGTTTGACAGTTTCGATGCTTTTGATGTTTATGCCGGTCAGGCTCAGGGATATAACCGGGCGCATGCGCCAGTCATAGTCCGATCCGTCTATATAAAGCCAATTTATCATACCATAGCATAAATATTTGGTTAATATTCAGCAAAAATGTCTGGTAATTTCTACCATAAGCGCACAGCGAAAATGTCCGCTTTTCATTCACAGCATAAATGTCAAAGGTGATTGATAAGCCCGCAGCATAAATGTCCGGTGTCTCCTAGTAATTTCTGTGCCAACCTATTTTTTAGACTTACGGCCACAGCCAAAAGGTCCAACCATGTTTCCAGGCTACAACGAGGGGAGACAGCTTTCTAGCATATTCCATGCCAAGCCTAAATAAGCCATAAGTCCACAGGGAAAATGTCCGACGCGTCATTTGGGCGGTCACCCGACCTGGCCCAGAAAGGACGCGTCCATGAACGCACAGTCGAAAGGCAGCCAACTGCCTGATTCAGGGACAATGACAGGGTCAAAATCATCGCTGAAGTTTCAGCCGGCGCTTTGCCGCAGATCACCGCTCAGCCTGCAGCCAGATTCCACGCCAGCTGCCCCGCCCAGGTCCGCCGTCCAGTCCTCCGTTCAGCCGCGCGGCCTCAATCCAAGCCGCCCCAGATCGTCTCCCCCCCGACCAACGTGGCGGCGATTTTCAGCTCCGGCCAGCTGGCGGGCTCTTCGAGAGACAGCGTTCCGTCGAGCACGGCCAAGTCGGCCGACAGCCCCGGCTTGAGGACGCCGATGCGGTCCTCCTGGTGGGCCAGACGGGCCGCCCAGCCGGTCAAGGCCTTGAAAGCCTCCAGCGGGGCCAGACGTTGTTCCGGCCCCAGCGGGGCGCCGCCGCCGGTCAGGCGACGGACGGCCACGGAGGCCGAGAAAAGCGGGTTAAAGGGCGTGATGGGGCTGTCGTTGTGGAGGCTGAAGATAAGGCCTCGGAGGCGGGCGCTTTGGAGGGGGTTTAGGCGGGCGGCCCTTTCGGGGCCCAAAAAGACGTCCCGATGCCGATCGCCCCACCAATGGACGTGGACGGCGAAGAAGGAGGGGTAGACGCCCAGCCGGACCAGGCGGTCGAGCTGGTCCTCTCGGACGGTTTGGCAATGGATGATCAGGTGCCGCGCGTCGGCGCGCGGGCGGCGCTTTTGGGCCGTCTCGTAGGCGTCCAGGACGTCGTCGATGGCCGCGTCGCCGTTGGCGTGGACGGCGATTTGAAAGCCCTGGGCGTGGAGGGCGGCGACCTGTTCGGCCAGCTCCTGCGGGTCGGTTTGGGCGTAGCCGCGCCAAAGAGGCCCGTGCTGCGCGTAGATGAGCTTATGGTAGGGGTTGGTCAGGTGGCCCGTGTAGCCCTGAATGCTCCCGTCGGCGAACAGCTTCGCCGGCCCCAGGCTCAGCCGGCCGTCGGGAGTCAGTCGGGCGCCGGGCGGCCGGCCGCGCAGCTCCGTCAAGTCGAAGCGGCCTGGCCCCGGCAGGATCTGGACCCGGAGCCGGAGCTCGCCGCGCTCCCAGGCCGTCCTGAGGGCTTGGCCGTCGGCCGTTTCGGTCCAACCGTCCTGGGCGGTGCCCGCGCCGCGGGCGGCCCAGACGCGCTGGGCCGCCCGCAGGGCGATCAGGCGCTCTTCGAGCCCCGGCGGCGGGATGAGCTTTTCGACCAGGGCCATGGCCGACGCTTCCTCCAAAAGCCCGTCGGGACGCCCGTCGGGCCGGCGCCGCAGGCGTCCGCCGGGGGGATCCAAGGTGGCCGCCGTGAGGCCGGCCAGCTCGAGGGCCAGGGAGTTGACGGCCAAAAAATGGCCCGAGACGTGAGTCAAGGCCGTCGGATGACGCGGGGCGGCCTCGTCAAGATCGGCGGCCAGCGGGTGGCGGCCTTCGGCGAGCGCGGTGTCGTCGTAGCCGTGGCCGACGAGCCACTCCCCCGGCGGCGTTTGGGCCGCCCGCCGGGCCACCTGGGCCTTGAGCTCGGTCAGGGTTCCGGCCGGGCCCAGGGGCGGGGGCTTGAGGTTGAGCTGGAAGGCCAGGGTCCGGCCGGTTTCCATGAAATGCCCGTGCCCGTCGACGAAGGCGGGCAAAACCGTCCGGCCGCCCAAGGAGACGACTTTGGTTCGGGGGCCCTTGAGAGGCTCGAGGTCGCCGAGGCGGCCGAGGGCCAAAATTTTTCCGTCGCCGACGGCCAGCGCCTCGGGCCGGAGCTCGTCCCAGCCTTCGGCCAGGGTCAGGATGTTGGCGTCGGCGACGATGAGATCGGCTGGCATGTCAAGCCGCCAGGCCGGCCGCGGCGGCCGCGGCGGCG
>JAISZC010000187.1 GCA_031269485.1 Deltaproteobacteria bacterium | reverse complement strand
GGCCGTCGGGCATCCGCAGATCGGCGCCTCTGAAGCCCGCGCCCGACAGCCGCCAATAAAAGCCGCCGCGGGTTCCGTAGACGGAGGCCTTGGGCGCGACGCCCTCGGTGGAGCCGTCGTAGACGAGCCCGACGCTGAAGCCCAAGGGCTTGTCGCCGCCCTTTTTGGTGACGACGTTGATCACTCCGCCGATGGCGTCGGAGCCGTAGAGCGACGAGGCCGGGCCTTTGAGGACCTCAATGCGCTCGATCTCCGAGGGATCGACGTAGATGCCGCCGGCCTCCTCGGCCAGCAGCGAGCTGGCGATCCTTTGCCTGACGCCGTCGATCAGAATCAAGGTGCGGTCCGAGCTTTGGCCTCTGAGGCTGAACAGGTGCTGGCCGTAGGTGTTGGTCGTCAGCTGGACGCCCGGCAGCTCCTTGACGTGGTCGCTGACGTCCGGCTTGGGGTTTTCGGCGATTTCCCGCTGGCCGACCACGGAGATCGACAGAGGAATTTCCGACAAGTCCCGGTTGACCCTCGTGGAGGTGACGGTGATCGCCTCCAGCTGCGAAGAGGCGGACGACGGCTGCGCGGTCAGCGGCGTCGGCCAAAACAGGACTGTCGTCGCCAAGGCGAGGGCGATCGATGTGACGGTTTGGCGCATTTTGTTTCTCTCCTGGTGGCGGGCGGCCGCTTTGAGCGGCGACGCGGGTGCAGGGCGAACGACGACGCTTCCCCTGGCGTGGAGCGTGCCGGGCCGCTCATCTTCAGCGGCTGGCGACGGCCAGCCTTCCCACCTGAGAGACGAACACGGGAGATGATAACGCGTGCGCCAAAAAAGTCAATAGATTTCAATAAGTTACAAATTTAAGACTTGCTACGAGTTTTGTTGCTTTTGTCGCCGGGGTCTGGCGGCCGCGGGTCCGGTCCGTCGGGCCGCCAAACGCCGGCCGGGCCGGCGCTTGGCGGCGTCGAGCGTCAAAAAGGGACGCGGACGATGGCCAGACGTCCGCCGCCGAAAATCAACGATTAAGGTTGCAGTTTGGCAACTTATTGCAAATTTGCAGCTTTGGGCTGGATTTTTTTTGGAGGCGGCGGGCGGCTCAAGCGGCTTGCGCCGCTCGGCCGGCGCGTGGCTCGCCGGTCGGCCCGCCCGCCGCATGGCCGGCGTCGGGCCAGGCCGGAGGATTTGGCGGCCAGGGGCAAGATGTCGTTATTTTTCGGCCTGCCTTTGGGACAGCGGCAATTTAACGGTAAATTTTAGGCCGCAGTCATAATTTGAAATGTCTATTAATCCATTATGAAGCTCAACTATTTTATGAACTAAATATAATCCAAGTCCTGTCCCATATATTTGACCTTGTTCAAGCCTATAATATGGTAAACATAGCGATTTAATCTGTTCTTCAGTTAATAATTTATAAGTATTTTGGCAAATTATAATTAAATATTCATCATCAGCCTTGAGATAAAAATTTATTTCACCTGATTTTTCTGTATACTTAAAAGCATTGTCAAAAATATTCGACAACAGCCGATCGAGGAGGATCTCGTCGCCCACCAGCCACAGGTCGGGGGCGATGTCGCTGCGCCACGCGACGTTTTTCAGGGCCGCCCGAAAGTCGTGCCGGCGCGCCACCTGGCGGCAAAGGCTCGAAAAGTCCAGCGGCGCCGCCTCGAGCTCCTCGTGGCGCAGGTCGAGCTTGCCGCCCAGCAGTCCCGAGGCCACCATGTTTTCCAACAGCTCGACCTCCAGCCGGGCCTGGGCCAGATGGTCGGCCAAACGCGCCTCGCTCTCCGCGTCCGGCGGCTCGCCGGCCGATTTCGGGCCGATCTCGGCCATGGTTTCCAGCGACATCGACAGGTTGGCCACCGCCGTGCGCATCTCGTGGCTCATGTTGGCCATCAGCTGCTTGAAGCCGGCCATGTGACGGGACAGATTGTCCGTCAGGCAGTTGACGGCCCGCGAAACGTCGGCCACTTCGTCCTCGCCGGCCTCGGGCAGCCGCAGCGCCAGATCGCCGGAGGCGATTTTGAGCACCTGGGCCCGCAAGTCCTGCAAAGGCCGCGAGACGCGCTTGGCCGTCCACAGGCTCAGCGCCAGACTCAAGGCGATCAGGCCGAAGACGCCCTGGACGAAGACCCCCCAGTAAACGACCAAGGAGGCCCGGCGCCAGTTGAAGCACAGCACGGCCGGCCGGCCGTGGCGTTCGATGTCGAACATGAAGACCATCGAGGGCTCGGCCGTGTTGAGGACCAAGGCGACGACGCCTGGCTGGACGTATCTCCGCTTGGCGGCCAGCTCCCTGACTTCGGCGGTCATGCCGGGCCAGGGGCCCCCCAGGACGACCTGCCCCTCGCGGTCTTCGACCCAGACGCGCCGGTAGTCAATGTCGTATATATTAATAAATTTTTCGAAATCAGCATCATCAAGTTTTGCTATTTTTTTAGAGACCTCTAATAAGTATTCTATAGTAGCTTTAACTCGTAAATCTTGGCTATATGTAAATAAATACCAACCTAATGTGAATACTTGCGAAATTATAACGAGTAAAAAACTATAAATAAAAATTTTATGCCATAATTTAGGTTTAAATGCCATAATCAAATATTATTCCAATTATATCCCTGACCCCAAATTGTATTAATAATTTTTGGGTCAGTTCCTAGATCTGTTAATATTTTTCGTAATCTATTAATATATACTGTTAGACTATGGCTGCCGGCGTGGTCGTGGTTGTCAAAAATATGCTCAAGAATTTGATCTCTGCTTAATATTTCGCCATTACTAGAGATAAATAGATAAAATAATTTAAATTCTAAGTTTGAAAGATTTTTGGCCGAAATAGTGCCAGCTCTATTAATATTTAAACAATGATGTCGTATATCTAAACTTATATGTTTTGAGGTTAATATTTCTTCATTATCTAATGGTTTAACATCATTATTTTTAGCTCGGCGTAAAACTGCTTTAATTCTAGCTAATAATTCACCAAGATGAAAAGGTTTGCCAATATAATCATCGGCACCATCTTCTAACCCATTAATTCTATCTAATTTATTATTGGCTGCTGTCAACATAATAATGGGTATGGACGATGTTTGTCGTATATGACGTAAAACTTCAAATCCATCTAATTCTGGCATCATTACATCTAGTAAAATTAAATTTGGTTGGTCTTTTTTGATGACTTCCATGATATTTTTGCCACTAGACAATTGGATAGTTGAAAATTTATGTGATATAAGAAACTGATCCAGTCTAGAACGAAATCTTATGGCGTCATCAACGATTAAAATTTTATTTTCTGCATTTAAATTCATTTTTCGTCCTATATTAATAATTAATTGAAGAAAAATAAGCTTTTTATAGAAATAAAACTATAAAGACCGCCTCGACCGTCGGCCCGGGAGGCCGGCCGACGACGGCCGGGGCCGCCGACGACGGCCGGGGCCGCCGGGGCCGCCGGCCCAGGTCGGCGCGAGACAAGAGGCGGGGACAGGCTAAATCATATCTCGACAGATAACAATAAGGGCAAAGCGCCTGGCGAGTCAAGGCTTTTTTCCGCCCTCGGGCTTTTTTGGGCCCTGACGATCCCCTTTAACGGCGCGGGTTCGAGGGCCTCGGCGGCGTCAGGGGCCGGCCCGCGACGACGCCTTTCGGCCGCCGACCGGCGAGCCGGCGCCTTCGGCCTTCCGGCCGCCAACAAAGGCCGCCAGCCGTCGCGACCGTCGAGGCCCAAAATAAGTCGGCTTGAAAAATGGTTCAAGCTGAGCTAGAGTTTTTTTGCTCCAATATTTGGAGCGAGTCAGTCGCGTGCGTTTTTTCGCCTCTTCAATGACGGCCGGCCCTGCCGGCCGTTCCGGCGCCAAGGGCGCCGGCCGAGTCTGGGCCGGGTCCCGGAGGTCGAGTGTATCACCGCTTAGCTGAAATATTGGCCGTCCACGCCTCCCAGGTCCTCAAGGCCATGAGCGGCCTGGAGGCCGAAAGGGTCGTCATCGCCCCGGCCCAGGCCGGCGACGGCCCGCGTCATCCGCTGGGCGTCAAGGTCGTCTTCGCCGGCCGGCTCGACGAGCCGCTGGCCGGCTTTTTCATCTGCGCCTTCGCCGATCTCGCCACCGCCCAGGAGATCGCCTCGGCCATCGCCGTCAAGCTGGGGCTTGACGCCCGGCTGGCCGACGACGTCGACGGGACCGACAGCTTGTTGGCCGAATATCTCAACACGGTCACCGGCCGGACGTGCTCGGACTGGGCCGAGCTGGGGCTGACCGCCGAGTTCGACCCGCCCATGAAGCTGTCCGAGCGTCCCTTCGAGGCCCAGGCGGGGGGCGCGGCCTTCCATTTGACGGTGTCCGTCGCCGGACGGCCGGACGTCCCAATTTTCCTGGTCTTCGCGCCTGACGTCGCCGTCTCGGGCGCGCCGGGCGCGCCCGGCCCGCCCGGCCCGCGTGGCGACGCCGCCGGCCGGAGCCCGTCATGACCGCCGTCGCCTGGGCTTCCGGCGACGGCCGGGCCCCGGCCTGGAAGGCCTTCTTCGACGGTCCGGCGCTGTCCTCCCGACGTCTGATGCTGGCGCCCACCGAGCTGGTCCGCCGGCAGATCATCGAGGAAGTGCTGCAAGAGCGCGAGGCGGTCCTCAATCCCCAGGTCAAGACCTTCAATCGGCTGGAAAGCGAACTGTCGGCCGAGCTGGGCCCGCCTCCGGTCGACAAATGGCTCAAAGCCTTCGAGCTCAACGTCCTGGCCCCGGAGCTCTGGGGCGCGCTGGGCCTGCCCGGCGAGCCGCGGCCGGCCGGCGTGATCCGTCTGGCCGCCCAGCTGGCCGACGGCCTCGACCGCCTCCGGCTGGCCGGGCTGAGCTGGGACGAGCTGGCCGGCTTGGCGCCTAGGGAGCTGACGACGGCCATGGCCGAGGCGGGGCGCCGCTACGAGCGCTGGCTGGGCGAGGCGGACGACGCCGCCAGCCGGCGGCTGAAGCTGCTGGAGGCCTTGCGGTCGGGCCGGCGCTTCGCCGCTCTGGCCGAGGTCAAGGAAATCTGGTGCCATCATTCCCAGCGGCTTTCGCCCTTCGAGTCGGAGTTTTTGAAGGCTCTGGCCGTCCGCTGCCAGGTCGATCTGCGCCTGGCCGCCCCGGCGTGGCTGATGGCCGAAAACGTCGTGCAGAATTCCGGCTGGATGCGTCTGAGGCTTCTACGCGATCTCGAGACCTGCCCAGCCGACGGGCTGCACCTGTCGTGGGTCGACGAGCCGTACCGGCCGGAAACGCCCGACGCCCTGCGCTGGGCCTCCGAAAACCTCTTCGGTCCGCCGCCGGAGGCGCTGCGGGCCTCGCCGAACCAGGAAAGGCCGGACGACTCGGAAGCCGACGACTCGGACGGCCCGGACGAGAGCGATTCGGACGAGGACGGCCCGGACGAGAGCGACTCGGACGAGGATGATTCGGACGAGCCTGACGACTCGCCCGAGGACGACTCCGACGAGCCGGCGTCCTCCGAAAGCTCCGGGGGCGACGACGAGGCGGAGGCGTCGGAAGAGGAGCCGGCCGACTGGCTCCCCCGGCCGCTGACCAAGCCCCCCGAGATCGGGTCCGCCCTGACCATCCTGGAATGCCCCACCCGCTACCATGAGGCCGAGGAGATCGGCCGCCGCCTCAAGGCGCTGATCGTCTCCGGCCGGCCGGCCCATCGTCTGGCCGTGGCCGTCCCTGATCTGGCCGTTTTTCTGCCGCCGCTGGAGGACGTCGCCCGGCGCTTCGGCCTGCATTTCAGCTACCGCCGCGGCGCCGTCCTGGCCGACTGCGGCCCGGTCGCGGCCTTGCTGGATTTGCTTGGCCTGTGGGACTCCAATTGGGAGCTTAATCGGGCTTTGCGGATCCTCGAATCGCCTTTTTTCGATTTCGGGCTGGAAGCGGTGCCCCGCCAGCGTCTGCTGGAGGCCGGGGTGACCGACGAGCGGGCCGGCGGCGGCTTCGCCGACAACTGCGGCAAAGCCACAGGCGAGACGGCCGAGCTGCTCAAGCCGGCCCTGGAGGTCGTCAAGCGCCTCAAGTTCGCCGGCGCCTCCTTGGCCCGGGCCAAGGACTGGGAAGCCTTCCGCAACGTCCTGCAGACCGTGATCTCCGATTTCGGCTGGCCCGGCCCCGGCCTGCCGGAATTGCCCGACACCCCCGTGGCCGCCCATTTCGCCGCCCGCGCGGCCGTCGACCTGTCGGCCGTCCCGCGTTTGGCCGACACGCTCAACGCGCTTTTCGACGCCCTGTCGAGCAGCCCCGAGGCGCCGCCGGCGAGCTTGCCGACTTTCAAGCTCTGGCTCGGTCAGGCCCTCGCCCCGGAGCGGCTCGAGGAGGAGGACGATCTCGGCCGAGGGATCCGTTTGGTCAGCTACCGCGACCTCCACGGGACCTATTGGGAGGCCTTGTTTTTGATGGGCCTCAACGAAAGGGTCTTTCCCGCCGCCCGGGCCGAGGCCTGCTGGTGGCCCGACAGCTTCGTCGAGGCCCTGTCGGCCACCGTCCTGGGCCGTCGGCTGTGGTCGAGCGCCTCGGAGGCCTATCAGCAGGGCGAGGAGATGCTGGCCCTGGCCATGGCCCAGGCCCGGCAGGTGACGCTGACTTTCCGGGCCTTCGACGAGGACGGCCGTCCGGCCCTGCCCTCGCCGGCGGTGGAGAGCCTCAAGTCCCTGTGGCCCGAAGGCGAGCTGACCGCGGTCAAGACCGGCTGGCCCCTGCCGCCGCCGGCCAAGCTCGTCTGCGATCCCGGCGAGCTGTGGATGCGTCTGGCCTTGACCCGTTCCGGCGGCGAGCCGCCCAAGGCCTTTTTGGAGCACGGCGGCTTCGGCCGCGAGGCGGGGCGTCTGTGGCGCCAGCTCGAGCGCCGGCGCGTCCGGCCCCGACCCTTGGCGGGCTGTCCGGATGACGTGCTGGAGGCCTTCATGTCGTGGCTGCTCAGCCCGGAAGGCGTGCCGCTGCTCGGCGTCCGGACCTTGACCGACTACGCCGAATGTCCGCGCAAGTTTCTCTTCGCGCGCCTGTGGGGCCTCAAGCTGTGGGGCGAGCCGGTCGAGGGCTGGAGCGCCTTGGGGCAGGGCCAGGCCGTCCACACGACGCTGGAGCGCTTCCTGGCCCCGCTGCGCGACAACGGCCCGCTGGATCTCCAGCCCGACCGCCTCAAGTACATTTTTTGGGAGACGGTCCATCGGCAGCAGTGCCGCGCGCCGGTGGGACGCCTGCCGCAATGGGAGGCCCGGACCAAGCGCCTCGAAAGCCTGCTGCTGGGCTGGCTGGCGCGCCGCCCGGACGTCGGGCGGGCCAAGATCGAGGCTTTGGAGTGGTCCTTCGGCGAGCCGCGCTCCGAGGTTCCGCCGCTGGTCCTGGAGTCCGCCATGGGGCCCTTCGCCTTGCGCGGGCGGGTCGATCGCCTCGATCTCGAAGACGGGCGGGCGACGGTCCGCGACTACAAGCTGACCCGGAGCGCCTACTACGCCGCAAAATGGAGCCCCGGCGACGAGACGCCCCGGCCGGCCTGGCATTACCCGCTGATCATGTACGGCCTGGCCGCTCAGCGAGCCTTCAAGGCCCCGTGGCGGGCCGTGCTCGAGTTCGTCGATCCCAGGGGCGAAGGAGATCTGATCGAGCTCCAGGACGGCGGCGAGGCCGATCTGGCCGCCCTGTGGGAGGCGCTCGCGTCCGGCTCGACCGCCCCGACCGAGGACGGCGAGGTTTGCGGCCGGTGCGCCTTCACGGCGTTGTGCCCTGGGGAGGCGTCATGATCAAGAAATTCAACGACTCCCAGCTCGCCGTCTTCGAGAGCCGAGGCAACGCGTGCGTGGTGGCCGGGGCCGGCAGCGGCAAGACCGGCGTCTTGGTCGAGTGCCTGGCCCGTTTTTTGGAGGCGGATATCGAAAAGCGCTCCCTGACCTCCGTGCTGGCGCTGACCTTCAGCGAAAAGGCCGCCGCCGAAATGCGCGAGCGGGTCGGCCAGACCGTCCGGGAGCGCCTCAAGGCCGCGGCCGGCGACCCCAAGCGCCGGGCCTTTTGGGAGCGGGAGCTGCGACGGCTGGGCCAGGCCGAGATAGGCACCATTCACAGCTACGCCTTGAGCCTGGTCAGAAGCCATTCGCACCTGCTGGGCCTGCCCGCCGAGTTGAGCGTGGACGCCGACCCCGAAGACGACCTCGAGCAGACGCTGATTGATCTGCTCGACCGCCGCGATCCCGCCCTTTTGACGCTCCTGGAGCAGTTCCCCCTCCGCGCCCGCGGCGGAAGCTCGATCGCCGGCTGGCTGGCGGCCTGCGTCGAGCGGATGTCGGCCTGGGGCCTCGAGGAGCTCTCGGTCGGCCCGCCTGAGGGCGCCGAGGTGGGCGACGACCTGCCCGCCGCCTTGGCCGGCCTGCGCGCTCTCGTCCTGGAGGCCTTGGCCTTCGTCGAGGGGCCGGACTTTCCCCGCGCCAAAAAGCCCGACCTGCCGGGCCAGCTCCAAGGCTTGGCCGAGCTGCTCGACGCGCCCGTCGCGGACGTCGAGGCCGACTTGCCGCGCTTGGCGGCCGAGGTCTCGACGCGGATCAAGGGCTTGGACTGGCCCAGGGCGAGCAAGGCGAGCAAGCAGGACTGCAAGAAAGGCCTAAACGCGGCCCTCGAGCGCCTCGTCGAGGCGCTGGCCGCCCGGCAGGCCGCGCCCGTCAAGGCGTCGCTGGTCGACGTCGCCAACCGCCTGCCGGGCCTCATCAGGGCCCGCCGCCTGGCCCGGGCCCAGGTCAGCTTCGACGACCTGCTGTCGCTGGCCCGGGATCTGCTGCGCTCCCAGCCGGGCGTGCGGGCTCAGGAGCGCGCCCGCTGGCGGCTGGTGGTGGTCGACGAGTTTCAGGACACCAACCGCCTCCAGGCCGACCTGCTGAGCCATCTGCTGGCCGACGCCGAGGCGCCGGTCAGCGGCTGGGACAAGCTCGACTTCGGCCGGCTCGAGCCCCGCCTGAAAGTTTTCGGCGATCCCAAGCAGTCCATCTACCGCTTCCGGGGCTCGGAGCCGACCATCATGAACCGGCTGGCCGCCGCCCTGAAGGCCGGCGCCGGGGCGGCGCCGACTCTGGACACCAACTACCGCGCCCAGGCCCCGCTCATCGCCTTTCACAACGCCTTTTTTCCCGAATGCCTGGCCGAAAGCTACGAGGTCCAAAAATCGGCCCGTCCGGCCCTCTACGACGGCCGGGCGTTGGTCTGGCTGACGGCCGACGCCCCCCCGCGCGCCCAATATCTGCCGGCCGAGCGGCAGGCCGCCGCGCTGGTCGATTATTTGGGCCAGCTTTTCGACGGCCGCGCCGGAGTGCTGGTCCCCGTGCTCGACGCCCGCGGCCGCGAGACCGGCCGGACGCGTCTGCCCAAGCCCTCCGACGTGGCCCTGCTGATGCGGCGGAAGAAGAACTCCCACGTTTTTCAGCAAGCCATCGTTCGCGCCGGCTGGCCCTGCCACGTCCTCAAGGGCCGCAACCTCTTCGACGCCCCCGAGATCGGCGGGCTGGCGGCCGCCTACCTCTTCCTGTGCGGCCGGGAGCCCGACTGGAATCTGGCCGTCGCGCTGAGCTCGCCCCTGGGGCCGGTCTCCGAAGAAGGCCTGACCCGTCTGGCCTGGCCCGAGGCCCCCAGCCCGCTGCGCCGTCCGCTGGCCTGGTACTTCGTCGATCTGCGGCGGCCCTGGCCCTCGTCCGTCAACGCGGCCGACTTGGAGGTCCTCGACGAGCTCAGACGCCTGCTGCTGTCCCTCAAGCCCTTCGCCCTGCGCCGCCCGGCCGGCGAGATTTTGGAAGCCCTGGTCGAGGAGCGCCGGCTTTTGCCCTTGATCATCGGCGGCGCCGACGGCGCCCCGGAGCGGGTCAAGAACGTCCAGCACTTCTTGGCCCTCGTCAAGTCCTGGCCGCCGGCCGACGCCGTCAGTCCCGACTCCGCGGCCGACCGCCTCCAAGCCTTGCGCCTGCAGGGCCACGAGCGCGGCGAGAGCGAAAGCGAGGCCGACGAGCCCGCCGGCCCGTCCCGCGCCGAGGAATCCGGCGAAGGCGAGCTCGACGAGGGGGCCGTCAACATCCTCACCGTCCACCGGGCCAAAGGCCTGGAATTTCCCGTGGTCGTCGTGCCGGAGGCGGACGTCACGCTGCGCGCCGGGACCGAAAGCCTGCTCATCTCCGACGAAGGCCGGCTGGCGCTGAGCTTCAAGTCGGAGACTTCGGGCCTCAGGCTCGTCCCGTCGGACTTTCGGAAGCTCAAGGAAGACGACCGGCGGCTCGCCCTCGAAGAGCACCGGCGGCTGTTCTACGTCGCCGCCACGCGCGCCCGCGACCACCTCGTCCTGGTGGGCAAGGCCAAGATTTCCGCGGACAACCACGCCTGGCAGACCAGCTTGGCCAAATGGCCGCAATTCGACGATCATGTGGCGACGCTGAAGTTTGACGACGAGCCCGACAAGCTCGACGAGCCCGACGAGACGGCCGCGCCGCCTGCCGCGGCCGCGCGCCCCAAGCCGGCGGCCGACGGGCCGGCCGGCGTCGTCGACCCCGACGAGGAGGTCGTCGCGGCTTTGGTCGCCCGGGCGCCCGAAGATCCGAGCCTCAACGTCAATGTCACCCGCTACGCCCAACTCCACGCGGCCGGCCAACTCGCGACGTCCGACGCGCCCTGGCTGGCGCCCGACGAGCCTTGGCCGGCGTCCGACGAGCCGACCGGCAAGTCAGGCGCGGTCGGCCCGGCCGGCCCGACCGCGCCTGACAAGCGCGGCACGCTTTTTCACGCCGTCATGGAAAAGGTCGACGGCCGGCTCGACGAGGCGCGCTGCCGCGCCTTGCTCTCCGACCAGGCCCGCTTGCTGGGCCTGGCGCCCAGCGACGAGGAGATCGAGTTTTTGACCGCCAAGGCGCTGCGCTTTCAACACGGCGAGTTGGGCCGCGAGCTGGCCAAGGCTCTGGCCGAAGGCCGGGAAGTGAGGCGCGAGTGGCCGTTTTGGCTGCGGCTGGACTCGGACGAGTTCGGACGCGGACCGTTGTACCTCAATGGCGTCATCGACCTTTTTTTCGTCGACGCCCGCGGCTGCGGTCGTCTCGTGGACTACAAGCTGGCCCGGCCGACCCGTTCGGCGGTCTACGACAAGCAGCTGGAGCTTTACGCCTTGGCCGTCAAAAAAGCCGGCTTTCCTGGTCCCGTGGAAACCAAGCTGTGGTTTTCCGGGGCCTGACGGCCGATCGAGCTGGTGGCCGCCGCCTCGAAGCCGGGGCCTTGAGGCCGTGGTTTGGCAAGACGTCGGAGGCCTGAATTTTTTTGCTCGTCCAGGTCGGGCCTTTCCGAGCCGTCCGTTTTGAGCCGGACCACTTGGGCCGCCGCTTTGAGCCGCCGCTTTGTCCCGACCGCTTGGTCCCGACCGCCGTCTTGCAGCCGGGGCCTGGCGCGACGTCGGAGGCCTGAATTTTTTTGCTCGTCCAGGTCGGACCTTTCCGAGCCGCCCGTTTTGAGCCGGACCGCTTGGGCCGCCGCTTTGAGCCGACCGCATGGTCTCGACCGCCGCCTCGAAGCCGAGGCCTGGCGCGACGTCGGAGGCCTGAATTTTTTTGCTCGTCCAGGTCGGGCCTTTCCGAGCCGCCCGTTTTGAGCCGGTCCGCTTGGGCCGCCGCTTTGAGCCGACCGCTTGGTCCCGACCGCCGCCTCGAAGCCGAGGCCTGGCGCGACGTCGGAGGCCTGAATTTTTTTGCTCGTCCAGGTCGGGCCTTTCCGAGCCGTCCGTTTTGAGCCGGACCGCTTGGCCGCCGCTTTGAGCCGACCGCTTGGGCCTGACCGCTTTGTCCGGACCGCTTTGAGCCGCCCGCTTGGGCCCGTCCGCTTTGTCCCGACCGCTTGGGCCCGGCCATTGGGGAAGCCATATTATTTCGACTTGCCGCAGGCAGGTTTTGTCATGTCCATGCCCGCCGTCCGCCAGCCGCCCAACCGCCAATCCAAGGGACGCTCTCCCGTCCTTTCAGGGCGTCCCGCGCGTCTCGGGCGCCTCCTCTCGCGGCTGCTGCCGGCCTTGGGCCTGGCGCTGCTTTTTCTTTCGCCGCCCGCGGCCGCCGGCGATTTCCGACGGCCGGAATTCTGGTCGGCCTGGGATCCCCAAAAACCTTTAGGCCGCCATGTCATTTTGCCGCTGGGCCGCCGGCCGCCGGTCCGAGGCCGCGACGTCTGCACGGTCCGGCTCATGGCCGTCGGCGACGTGCTCATCCACGAGCCGCTGCGCCTGGCCGCGGCCCGCCCTGAAGGCGGCTACGATTTTCGGCCCTTTTTCAGCTTCCTGGCGCCGCTGTTTCGCCAGGCCGATCTCGTCGTCGCCAACCTCGAGGTGCCCTTGGCCGGCGCCGACCGCGGCTTCAGCGGCTACCCGTCCTTCAACGCCCCGACGGAATTGGCCGCCGACCTCAAGGCCTCGGGGGTGACGACCCTTTTGCTCGCCAACAACCACTCCCTCGACCGCGGCTGGACCGGCCTGGAGGCCACCAGGGCCGCGGTGGAGGCGGCCGGCCTTGACTACGCCGGGGCCTACGCCGACCCGCAGGACAAGGCCAGGCGTCTGGTGAGCGTCAACAACGGCCTGCTGGTGGCGCTTCTGAACTACTCCTACGGCTTCAACGGCCGCGCCGGGCCCGACCCCTCCGAGAGCTGGAAGCTGGGCTTCATCGACGAGGAGGCCATTTTCGCCGATTTGGCCCAAGCCCGGGCGCAAGGGGCGGACTTCGCGGTGGTGGCCCTCCATTTCGGCCAGGAATACCGCCTCAAGCCCGACGCCGCCCAGATTGAGCTGGCCGAAAAGCTCCTAGCCGGCCGGCCCGAAGAAGGCCTTTTGGGGGCCGATCTGATTTTGGGCGCCCATCCCCACGTGGTGCAGCCTT
Organism: Deltaproteobacteria bacterium; assembly: GCA_031269485.1. GTDB lineage: Bacteria > Desulfobacterota > Desulfarculia > Adiutricales > Adiutricaceae > JAISZC01. Next base: position 686 of record JAISZC010000187.1, on the reverse strand, counting down.
TCGCCGCCTTCAACCGCGACGGCCGCCGGCAGGCGGTCGTTTACAGCCTGGGCAATTTCGTGAGCAACCAAACCGCCGAGCACACCTTCATCGGGCTGCTCTTCGACGCCCTTTTGACCGTGACGCCCGACGGCCGGCGAACCGTGGACCAGGTGAAGCTGATTCCGACTTGGTGCCGGCGGAGCCTGGTCAACGGCCGGCGGCGCTACGCCGTCGTGCCTTTGGCCGAGGCGGTCGCCGCGCCCGAGACTTACGGCCTGGCGTCCCGGGAGGCCGAGGTCATGGCCAAAAGGCTCCAAGCCTTGGAGGCGAGGCTGATCATGACGGACGAGGCGGCGGGGGGCGAGGGGCCGAAGATCGAGCCACCGGCGGCCGGCCGGCCCGACGCGGCGGAGGCGCGGCCCTGAGGGCGGCCGGGGAGCAAAGATTGTTTTTTCCGACGCCGGCTGGCGCGGCGCTCAGCTTGACGACCTCCGGCGACGGCTCGGAGGGCGTCGGCCCGCCAGGACGTCTTTTTCCTGACAGGCGGCTAGGGCCGCCTGTCATTCCACAGCGAAAATGTCCAACGCAACCAGTGGGGCCACGGTGGCAAGGGGTAGCAGCCGCCCCCAGCTTCGACCGGCGGCTAGCCGCCGGTCGAAGCTGGGGCCGTTTTTGCTTGGCCAGTTGCGGTTGATTTATACCAG